>CAZHTZ010000097.1:0-15515 GCA_964535455.1 uncultured Caldilineales bacterium | reverse complement strand
CTACCTGCCGCTGATCGTACGCTGGAGCGGGGCGGCCGCGACTCCGACACCGACCGCTGCAATCGCGAGCCCTACCGCTACCACGCCCGCCGCCACTTCCACTCCAGGGGCGGATAATCCCAATCCTCCCGCCAGCCCGGTCAAACTCGTCTTCGTTCATCACTCTACCGGCGGGAACTGGCTGGCTGATCCTGCCGGGAATGAGCTAGGCGGCGGCCTGGGACGCGCCTTGATGGACAACCACTATTTCGCCAGCGCCACCAACTATGGCTGGACAGTGAATGGAGATACCATCGGCGACCGCACCGACATCGGCAACTGGTGGGAATGGTTTCGCGGCCCCAACAGCGCCGCGATCCTGGCCGCGTTGGTCGCTGAGAACGGCCAGAACTTCGGCGATTATGGCGCCTGGCCGCGGCTGGCAAGCGACCCCGGCGGCGAGAACCGGATCATCGTGTTCAAGTCTTGTTTTCCCAACTCGGCACTGCAGGGCGATCCGGCTGCCGCGCCCCCTCCCATCAACAACAATCCATTACGGGGACAAGATGCTTCCTCGGCGGATCACACCGTCGCCAACGCCAAGGGCATCTACATGGACCTGCTGGACTACTTTCGCACGCGCCAGGATAAACTCTTCGTCGTCGTCATCGCCCCGCCGCTGATAGATGGCGCCTGGGCAAACAATGCGCGGGCCTTCAACAACTGGCTGGTCAATGATTGGCTAAGCGGCTACCCGTACCCGAACGTTGCAGTCTTTGACTTTTACAACGTCCTGACCAGCAATGGTGGGGATCCTGACACCAATGACCTGGGATGGGCAAGCGGCAACCACCACCGCTGGTGGAATGGGGCGGTGCAACACCAGCAGACGGTCGCCAGTCACACTGCCGCTTATCCCAGCGGCGATGACCATCCGAATCGCGCCGGGAACGCAAAGGCGACCGGTGAGTTTGTCCGGTTGCTCAACGTCTTCTACAACCGCTGGGTCGGGCAAAACGGAGGCCTGCCATGAACGCGTAACAATTGTTTCGATCCATCCAATCCAAAATTCAAACCCAACGGAGGTGTACGATGAAAAGGAAAGGAGAACGATGATGAAAAAGACACGTCTATTTATGTTCATAGCAGCGCTGGGGCTGTTGAGCACACTGCTCGCCGTCCCGGTGAATGGGCAGGCGCGGACGATTCCTGCTGGCGCATCGAGCGCGCCCGCCGGTCCGCATCTGGGCGGCGAGATTACGATCTCGGCCCACGATGATGAGCAGTATTTGCCATCGGTCGCCTACAACTGGAAGCACCGGGAGTACCTGGTGGTCTGGCACGACAAGTGGCCCATCAGCACGCGCAGCATTGAGGCGGCGCGCGTCTCCGAGCAGGGCCAGGTGTTGAGCGAATTCACCGTCTATTGGAACCCTACCAAGGACAGCGCCCAGCCGGCCGTGGATTATGATCCCGTCCACGACCGTTACCTGGTGACCTGGGTCTTCGACGCTCCCGGCAACGGCAGCGACTGGGATCTCTACGGGCGCTTCATCCCCTGGGACGGCCCCAACGCCGGCCTGACAGCGTTTGCCATCTCCACCTGGAGCACCCATCAATGGAACCCCAAGGTGGCTTATGGCCGGGCGGTGGAAGAGTTCCTGGTCGTCTGGGTGAACGAGTATCAGGCTGGCACACTGCCCATGTACATCAGCGGGCGGCGGGTAAAAGCCGATGGGAGTGGCTTCCCAGGTGGCGCCAGCGATCTGACGATCAACCACGCCACACAGAACCGCGTCAACCCCGACGTGACTTACAACCTGGCGCGCAACGAGTACCTGGTGGTGTACGACAACGCCGTGGACATCTTCGGCATCCGGTTGACGGGCAATCTCGGCGGCAACTTTGGGGGCGAATTCGGCATTGCCGGCTGGCCCAGCGCCGAGATTCATCCGGCCGTGGCCGCGTGCCAGGGGGCCGACCAGTATCTGGTGGCCTGGCAATCGGATCAGAGCGCAAGCAACGACGCTATCTATGCGCGCTTCATCGGCGGGGATGGTACGCCGGCCGGGGTAAACAAGATTGGCGATGTCACCTCTCCGGACCGAGAGCCCGACGTGGCCTGCAACCAGGCGGGGCAGCAATACCTGGTAGCCTGGCAACAAATGTACACGAGCGCCAAGTACGGCATTATGGGCCGCCTGGTGCATCCCAACGAGACGATGGACGCCGATTTCGTGATCGTTGACGCCAGTTGGACGGCAGGTCGCACACAACCAGCCATAGCCGGTGGCTATACCAATTACCTGGTCGCTTGGGAACATCAGCGCGATGGCACATCATACCAGGACATCCACGGGCGGCTCATCACGCCATATAAGGTGTTCCTGCCGTTGGTGATAAAATAACCCAAGTTGCCACCTATAGGAGGTAGCTCAGGCTGAGAGCAAGGACGAAGAGGACGACTTTGAGTTCGAAGCCGGCGGCAGTGACAGCGTGGATGCTCTTGGGCAGGCGCTGTGCGATCAAGCTGAACGATGTTTCGATGCGTTTGCGGTAGTGCTGCTGGAGGTAGACCCACCAAGGTGGGAGTGGCCGTTTGGAGTTCTTTTTGCGCTGCGGCAAGAGGTAAAGGCCGGCTTCAGCGAGCAGATCCTCGATGAGGTAGTCATTGAAGGCTTTGTCTCCGAAGATGTGAGCCCCTTCCGGCAGGTCGAAGGCGAAGCCAGGAAGGCCGGAAACGTCGGCCTCAGCCGCCGGAGTTAAGAAGAACTCGACGGATTGCCCGTCGCACGTGACCATCAGATGCAGCTTGAGGCCGTAGAAGTAGCGGCGTTTGCTGGCGGTGTAACCGCGGAAGGCTTCTTCTTGATAGATGTGGCAGCGAAAAATGCGGATGTTGTCGCAAACGGGAACCGGAAAGGTGTCGATGCTGTAGATGTTCTCCGCATTCAAGGCTTTCCAAGTCTCCGCCAGCACGGCAAACAAGAGCGGCAGGAGGGCATGGAGACGATGCGACCGCCGATTGAAGCGGCTGCGGCTCAGCATGGCTGGTATGTAGCGTTGGTCCTGTAACAGCAAGCGCGCTCGTTCAAAGTTGCCGCCGAAGTAAAACACTGCTGCCAACATCGTCGTCAGTACCTCGGCATCGCTCAGTCGACACTGACGGTCTTCGTGATGCCCGATGCTGTGATGCTGTGCAGAAACTCGTCAATGAGGCAGAATAAGACTACAATTTGGTCGTCCATGGGGCATCTCCTGTATCAGTCGGGGTTTGATCACCGCTAACTGTACAGAGATGCCCATGGATTTCCAATTCGTCATCTCAAGGTAGCAACTTGGGTTCATTTAATGGACCTCCCGGAGGTCAGGCGGCGAAAGCAGCAAGAAAGCAAGAATTCGGGTATTGACCGCGTGCGGAAATGGTACTATGATAGTACAAAATGTTACCTAGCGCCGGTGGCGCTGTGCGTTCTGCATCGTTGTTTCATTGGGGCTCAGGGACGACGGCGCCACCTTCCTTGGGGAAACGAGGCTGCCATGAAACGCACACGCATACTGGCTCCGCTTTCAATGATGGTCGTTCTACTCGCATTGGCTTTCGCCTGCGCGGTTGCAGTCCCGGCGTACGGGGGCCGCGAGCGCGGCGTCGGTCCGGCTGTGGTTGCCACCCTCTACGCCTCCCAGGATACCTCAGTCAATCAGAACGCGCCCACCACCAACTACGGGAGCAGCACCCGCCTCTATGTCCTGCAGGACGAGTTCCTGCAGGAACGCTTTGCCCTGCTGCGCTTTGATTTCGCCAGCATCCCGCAAGGCTCGACCATTACGAGCGCCAAGCTCTACGCCTATCTGACGGCGGCCAGCGGCGACAGCCCGGCCCGACTGTCGGTCCATTGGGTCGTCGGATCCTGGACAGAGGGCGGCGTCAACTGGAACAATAAGCCCGCGACCGTACTCACCGGGCACTACCGGGATGTCGGGATGACAACGAGCACGCTCTTCTGGGATGTGACAGACATGGCGCAATGCTGGGCCGACCGCGCCGTGCTATGTACCGACCCCAGCCTGGGCTTGCGCGCTCACCCTGATTACAACGAGACATTCAGTCGCGATTTCGACAGCAGCGAAGGAGCCAACCGGCCCTACCTCCAGATCGTGTACGTGCCGCCGGCTACTGCGACTCCCACTCTCGCCCCAACGCCGACACGCACGACGACCGCCACCCGAACTCCGAAGCCGCCGACGCACACGCCCACCCCGACCGCCACGGCCACCCATACGGCGACCGCCACCCACACGCCCACTCGGACCGCCACAGCCACCCATACGGCAACAGCCACCAGCACTCCGAAGCCTCCAACCCACACTCCGACTGCGACCATCACAGCCACCTATACGGCAACGGCTACCCGCACCCCGAAGCCGCCGACCCACACTCCGACTGCGACCGCCACACCGACCCCCACTCGCACTCCCACTCCGTCAGTCGAATGTTTCGATCCTCAGGAGCCAAACGACAGCTTCGGCCTGGCCAAACCCATGAACTCCGGCGTCGAATATCGGGGCTGCATCCCCGCGCCCGATGACAAGGACTACTTCCGGTTCACCGCCCCGGCCAATACGGTGATCAAGGTCGAACTGTACGGCCTGCCCGCCAACTTCGACCTTCACCTGTTCGACGCCAGCCAGAACCTCCTTGACAAATCCACCAACGCCGGCACGATGACCGAGATCGTGGACTACACCACCGGCCCATCCGGCGGCATATTTTACGCCCGGGTGCAAAGCGGCGGCGAGGTCGACCCTCGCGACCCCTACCGTCTGCGCCTTACCGAAACGCCCACCGGCGAACAGCGCACCGTCACCGCCTGCCTGGAAGCCATCGCCGACGCCACCGTCTCCGAATCTGACCCCGTGGGCAACTACGGCAACGCCACCTGGTTCTCGATTGGCGATAGCGACCAGGAGTTCATGCTCCGCCACCGCAGCCTGGTGCGTTTCGACCTGGCAGGCCTCCTCCTGCCTAACGATGCCGTCTTTACCAACGCCCGCCTGGAGGCGTATCTGCACGGGGCCGCCGGCCAGGACGAGATGACCATCGTTCTGTACAGTGTGGACGCCAACTGGGACGAAGACACCGTCACCTGGAACAATCGCCCGCGCCTCGTCAATGCGCTGGCCGACGCGGTCGTGGATGAGCACCTCAATCAATTCTACGACTGGGAATCCCCCGATTTCACCGACCTGGTGGCCGATTGGTACCTCGGCGACCGGCCCAATCGAGGCGTCATGCTTGTCCATCAATACGAAGACAATGTTGACTTCGTCGGGCGCACCTTCAGCAGCAGCGAGACCACCCATCCCCCGCGCCTGACCATCACCTACACCACCCGTGATCCCGACCAGCCGGACGCGCCCTGCGACGATGGCGGCATCGACTACCGGGCGCCCACCATCCGCACCAGTCACACGCCCGAACCCGGCTCGACCGAGAGTCAACTGCGCATCACCGCCGAGGCTACCGACGACCAGGCGCTGCTGCGCGTTGAGATCCATTTGGATGGTGAGCTTGTGGAAACCTGCAACGCAGGCGGCGCTCGCAGCCACACCTGCGTCTTCGCCGACCGCCTGGCCGCCGGGCTCCATCGCTACTACGCCACTGCCTTCGACCTGGCCGGGAACGCCGCCAGCAGCCCGGCCACCGACGTGCGCGTGGTGGTCGATGGTCAAGCCCCGCACGTGCAAGCCGTGCACACGCCGCTGAATCCTGCGCCCGGCGAGCGCATCCATTTCACCGTCAGCGCCCAGGACGAAGCGGGTTTGCAGACGCTCGAACTCAATTACGGAAATGAGGACCACTTTTGGCCGGGCGAGCAGGACGGCGATCAGAGCGAGGGCCTGAACTGGACTCCCGCTGACGACGTCTGGCGGGTGCTCTACTGGGCTTCGGCGATCGACCGAGAGGATTTTTACGCCGCCACCGGTTTCAAGACCATCCTCATCGGCAACGAAGGTGACGACCGCGACGATGACGGCCTCAGCGATGAGATGGAAGACCGGCTCTGCACCGACCCCGCCAACCCTGACAGCGACGGCGACGCCCTGCTCGACGGCTGGGAGCTGCTCGGGCAGACGTTTAGCGATGGCGCGTTCCTCGATCTGCCTGGCATGGGCGCACATCCCTGTCGTCAGGATGTCTTCCTGGAGATTGATTGGGAGCAAACGGTGCCTGCCGGCCCCGACGCCATCCAGATGCTCGTCAATGTCTACCGCGAGCACGGCATCCACCTGCACGTCGATACCGGCCAGTGGGGCGGTGGCGGCGATCAAGCGCCGGTGGGCCAGTACGACGTCTTGTCAGCGCGCGAGGCCGAATCCGACCCCCATCGACTCTGGACTTTCCACTACGCGTTCATCATGGAGCTAGACCCGGGCGGCACAAGCGGCCATTGCTGCAGCACCAACATCAACATCAAGGTCGCCCCCGGCGCCTCAGACCTCACCCTGGCGCAGGAGATCATGCACGAGTTTGGTCACAGCGTGGGCCTGGGGCACGGCGGTCGCGATGAGCGTGACACGCAGCTTCGCGACGGCAGATTCATTTACTACAGCGGCAACTGGGACAGCGTCAATTTCAAGCCCAACTACATCAGCTCGATGAACTACGGCTACTACCCGCCGGTCTACTGGGACCCGGATCGGCTGACCTTCGTGAAGTACCTGGGCTACTCGCAGGCTGCCCTGCCCGCCCTGGATGAAAACCATCTCGACGAGCGCCCGAATAGTGACTTCGCCCAGGCGCTGGCGGTCTACCCCGCGCCGCCCGGCCTGGTTCCCATGATCTTCCATAGCTGTCTGGACCCTAATGATGACGAGGTCTACCTGATGGTGAGCGATGGCGTCCAAACCCTGGCCCGCACCCCCGGCGGTCTTTGGCAAACAGCCGATCTTCCCGCACACGCTCCCGGCATCGATTGGAACTGCGATGGCGAGATCGACGCCGATGTAGCTACTAACATCAATGGCAATGGTACGAATACCTGGCGACCGGCCGCGTGGCCCGACCCCGCCCAGACCTTTGTGGGCCGTGAGGACTACGCCATGATCCCCTGGATGAATAACTGTCCGGGGATGGATAGCTACAGCGCCGCTTACCTGGATGCAGCCGATAACCCGCCCTGTCCCTCCGGGGATGACGTCGTGACCGCGCAGATGCTGACGCCCCACCACGACCCCCCGGCCGAGCCTGGGGAACCGCCGCTGCCCGGCGAATTCTGCGACGGCGACAACGACGATGGCGACGGTGAAGTGGATGAGGGCTGTCCCGACCGCGACGGCGACAAAATCGTCGACGCCCTGGACAACTGCCCGGACCTGTCCAACCCCGACCAGGCGGATTTGAACCACGATCGCATTGGTGATGCGTGCGCCCTGCCGCCTGCCGCACCCACCGGCCTGACGGCGCAAGCAACCGTGGGCGGTGTGAGGTTGGCTTGGCAGGCTGCGGCGAATCCCGGGATTCTTGGCTACAATGTCTACCGCAAGGCGCCGGGCGATACGGTTTTCCGGTTCCTGGGTGGCTATCCTTCGACCGGCAGCACCACCTTCACGGATATCCGCTCCTACCGTCCCGGAACCTACGCCTACCAGGTGACGGCGGTCACACGCTACGGTTTCGAGAGCCTCAATCCGGCAGAGGTGTCGGTGCAGGTCGTTGTCACGCCCATGTTCGCACCGCTGATCCTTCACTAAAATCGGAGACAGCGTGGTCTTCGAGGTAACCAAGCAGCCTGCAGCGCCTCGTCGCGACGTGACTTGCTGGCAACTGGTTGGTCTGTTATGCTGTGGGCTAGGCAGCCGGTGTGATTGCCATTTGAGGACGTCGTAGGCAGGTATTCTGGCTCATTTCAGCGATTGAAGGTATGCCAGTCGACAAACGGGTTCTGGCAGGTTTCGCGTTCTTCCGCTCCTTGCAGGATGCAGAGCTTACCGCCCTGGCGGCACAGGTGCGCGAGGTGAGATTCCCCGCTTCGGCCCGCATCTTTGCCGACGGCGATGCCGGCGACTGCTTTTACCTGATTGCTTCGGGAAGCGTGGAAATCCGCAAACCTTCGTTCGAGGGTGAGGCCGTGCTCAATGTCCTGCACGAGGGCGACAGCTTTGGCGAGATGAGCCTGCTCGACAGCCAGCCGCGTTCAGCCGCGGCGATTGCCGTCACCGACGTGACGGTGATCGAAGTCCCGAAGGCGGCTTTCCTTTCCCTGGTGCAGCACAATCCCTTGATCCTTTACCAAACTGCTCTGCAAAGCGACCAACGCCTGCGTGCGCGAGACCGGCAATGGATCAGCGAGCTGGAAACGCGCAACCGCCATCTGCAGAAGCTCTATGACACGTCGCTGGACATCACCCGACGTTTGAACCTGAGCGAGGCGCTGGCCGCCATCGCCGAACGTTCAAAGGAGCTGCTTGCTGCTGACGACGGCTGCGTCTGCCTTTATGACGAAGCGAAGAATCTGTTGGTGCTCGACGGGGCTGCGAAGAATATCGGACCCAATGAGGGGGCCACGCGCCAGGCGTTTCTTAGCAATGAAACGGTGATCCTGACCCACAGCGGGGGGATGGAACTGGCGGCCCCCATCATGCTCGAAGGCAACGTGCTGGGCACCTTGACGGTGACCCGGCCCCTTGGATTCGCACCCTTCGGCCATGACGAGGCACGGCTGCTGCAGCTTTTCGCCAACCAGGCGGCGATCGCCATTGAGAATGCCCGTCTGTACGCAGTGGCGGTGGAGAAGGGGCGGATGGACGGCGAACTGAGCGCCGCCCGGCGGCTGCAGCAGAGCCTTATGCCCAAGCGGGCGCCGCGTGTGCAAGGTTTCCAATTGGCAGGGCTTTGGCGACCGGCGTTCGAGATGAGCGGCGACTGGTACGACTTCTTCCCGCTGCCAAACCGGCGCTGGGGCATCGTCATTGCCGACGTGTCGGGAAAGGGTGTGGCGGCGGCGCTGTTCATGGCCCTCTCCCGGAGCACCCTGCGCGCCAGCGCCGCTGTCTCTACCACGGCTGAGGGCGCCGTCGAGCGCGCCAATCGCCTCATCGCTGCCGACTCGCGTGACGGGACGTTCGTCACGGCCGTCTTCGGCATTCTTGACGCTCGGGCCCGCACCTTCGTCTACGTCAATGCCGGGCACAATCCGCCTCTGTGGTTTCATGCCGGTGTGCAGCGTCTCGAATACTTGACCCGCACGGGATTGCCGCTGGGGATCGACGAGAACCTGAGGTTCCGGGCCCGTGAGATCGAGCTGCAAGCGGGCGATATGCTCTACTTCTATACCGACGGCGTAACCGAAGCCATGGATGCGACTGAGGAGATGTTCGGCGCCGAGCGCCTCGAGGCCATTGTCACCGCTGCCGGCAAGCACGGGGACGCCCGCAGGTTGGTGCAGGCGGTGGACAAGGAGCTGCGCGAGCACACAGGCTCGCACCTCCCATTCGACGATGTGACTATGGTGGCGCTCAGCGCACGTTTGCCTGCAAGCGCACGGTCTCCAGCGCAATCGTAGGCGCCCCGCCATGAATGGTCCCCGCCCTTCTTCCTCCGAGCTGCTGCCGTTTCTGCACCGCGTGCCGATCCTGGCCGGACTGGACGACAGCGCCCTGGTCCCCCTGGCGCGAGCAAGCCGGCTCAAGCGACTGGCGAAGGGCGAGACCTTGTTCCAGCAGGGCGATAGCAGCGATGCCGCCTTCATTGTGCGGGCCGGCGTCATCGCCATCGTGCTGATCACCCCCGATGGCCGTGAGCTGGCAATCAACGAAATGAGACAGGGCGAGTGTCTGGGTGAATTGAGCTTGCTGACGGGCCGGCCGCGTTCGGCCAGCGCCGTGGCGCGAGTGAACAGCGAGATGGTCGTGATCCCGCGCCGTGAGTTCCAAAATGGACTACTACGCCCTGTTTCACGAGATCGCCGACGAAGCCTATTTCAAAAACGTGGTCCTGGTCTCGGCGGTGAACAACATGCCGGCGCCCAGCTACCCATCCCTTTATGCGGCGGTGCTCTCGGTGGCCGCCAACGAGAGCCAGGACCCGTTCGAGTTCCACTACAACCCCAGCCCGCCGGTCGAGTTCGGGGCGCCGGGCATCGACGTGCGCGTGGCCTGGAACCAACACAGCACGATCACTGCTACGGGCAACAGCTTCGCAGCGCCGCATATCGCCGGCATCGTCGCCCTGATCCGCAGCAAGCACCCCGAACTGACGCCCTTCCAGATCAAGACGGTCCTCTACGCCACCGCCGCCAATGCGTCCGGCGCGAGCGCATAGGCCCCAGAGCGTTCACGCAGCAGGGAATCGATGGCAACCCAACCCCAGTCAACCACCCAGCCAGAACTCCCCACCGGCGTTGCGGAGCTGCAAGCCGCCGCCGAAAGCGCACGCACCGCGTCCAAGTACGAGGAAGCGATTGCGCTCTATACCCAGGCGCTCGCGGCGCCCGTCGCTGCCAGCGTCGAGTACGACCTGCTTGCCGGTCGTGGCCAGGCATATCGCGACAATGGCGATTTGGCCGCCGCAGCCGCCGATTGGGAGGCGCTGGCGCGTCTGGCAGACGAGCTGGACGATGCCGCGCGCCAGGTGCAGGCTCGCAACTTGCAGGTGGAGACGCTGGCCAGCATGGGGCGCGCCGCCGAAGCGCAGCCACTTGCCGAACAGGCCTTGGCGCTGGCTCGTGCCGCGGGCGACCGCAAGCTCGAAGCCGACAGTCTGGAAGCGCTGGGCGCTTCGTACATCTTCGTCAGCGACTACGCCCACGCCCTGACCTATTATGAGGAGGCGTTGGGGCTGTACCGCGAGCTGGGCGACCGCGCTGGCCAGGCGCAGTGTCTGCGACGCCTGGGCTGGGTCGCAGCCGGCACAGGCGACCTGGAGCGGTCGATGGAACTTCAGCGCGCCGCTCTCGCCCTCTACCGGGAGATCGGCGATGTCTACGGCGAAGGCCGCACGCTGAATATGTTGGCGATTGCGTCGACGGACTACGCCGAACAACGCGCCTATGAAGAAGAGGCGCTGGAAATCTTCCGCCTGAGCGGCAGGCGCGATGGGCAAGCCTTGATGGTTGGCAATCTCGGCATAGTCTACCAGGCGCTCGGTCTCTATACCACGGCCCGCCTGTACTGCGAGCGAGCCGTGCAAATGTGCCGCGACATGCAGGCATCGGGGTATCTGTGCTCAAATCTGATCAGTCTGGCGGAGCTGGCGGTCTATCTGGGCGAGTACACGCTGGCCGACAAGGCGCAGGCCGAAGCCTATGACATGGCGCTCACGATCGGCGACCAGCAACTCTTCGCGGTTCATTGGCTGGTGACGGGACGTCTCGCCCTTGCCCGCGGGCAGGCACGCCAGGCCCATGAGGCGTTCGCCAGGTCGGCCAAACTCACTCGTGAGCTCAACACTCCAGCCTATCTGGTCATCAACCTGGCGCTAATGGGGGCGGCCAGCCTGGCGATGGGCGAAGTGGCGGCCGCCCAGGACGAAACGGCCCAGGCCATTGCCCAACTGGAAGCGCTGGGCAGTATCACGAGCGACGCCAGACCGGAAGAAGTGTGGTGGTGGCGGTATCAGGCGCTGGACGCGGAGGACGGAGGACGGAGGACGGACAGAAGTCGGAGGACAGAGGACGGAGGACTGCCGACCGCAGGAAGAAGGCGGTGAAAGGCGGCGGGAAGATGTCGGATGAAGCCTGGATGGCCCTGGAGAAGGCGCGCGAGGCGATGCTGGCCAATATTGCCACCTTGAGCGACGAGGGCCTGCGGCGGAACTATCTCAACAAGGTGCGGATCAACCGCAGTATCGTTCTGGCCTGGACGCGGGAGGCGCAGGCGCGAGGCATGGCGGTCGAATCAGCCCCACCGCGCCTGGGCAACTTGCAGGAGCAGTTCCGCCGCCTGTTGGCGATCGGCGTGCGCATGAACGAGCCGCGCGAGGTCAATGCCTTGCTCGATTTCATCATGGAGCAGTTGGTGGAGCTGAGCGGCGCCGAGCGCACCTTGCTGGTGCTGGTGGACCGGGCCGGGCAGCGGTCCGTCGCCGCCTCACGCGGCTACACGGCCGCGGAGGAGACGGCGGCGCTGACGGAGGCTGAGGGTTTGCTGGTAGATGTGACAAAGGCCCTGCGTGCGCTCCTGCGCGAGCAGCCCGCGACCCTGGAGGACCTGCCCACGACCCTGAGCATGATGGGGGTGCCGCTGGTGGCGCAGGGGCAGTTGGTGGGAATCATCTACGCCGAAACCCACGCCCTGTTCGGCCCGTTCACGCAGACCGATGTCGACCTGCTCTCCGCCTTTGCCAACCAGACTGCCATCGCCCTCGAGAACGCACGCCTTTATCGGGGGCTCGAACAGCGGGTGGCCGAGCGCACCGCCGAGCTGCAGCAGCGTGTCTCCGAGCTGGCCATCATCAACAGCGTGCAGCAAGCCCTGGCCGCCGAGCTGAACATGCAGGGCGTTTACGACGCCGTCGGCGACAAGATCCGCGACATCTTCCATCGGGCGGATATGGAAATCCGCATCTACGACCCCCAAACCGGCATGGTCCATTTCCCGTACATGTACGAACACGGGCAGCGGATCACCGTCGAGTCGCATGCCCTCCATGAGCATGGATTTGGACACCACGTCCTTCGCACCCGTGAGACCCTGGTGATCAACGAGAATCTCAGCCAGGAGATGGAGAAGTACGGCAGCCACTTGTTTCCGGGGACGCATGTGGGGAAATCGGCTGTCTTCGTGCCGCTGGTGGTGGGCGATCAGGCCCGCGGGCTGATTGGTCTGGCTGACATGGAACGCGAGCATGCCTTCAGTTCCTCTGACGTGCGCCTGCTGCAAACCCTCGCCAACAGCATGAGCGTGGCGCTGGAAAACGCCCGCCTGTTCGACGAGACCCAACGCCTGCTCAAGGAGACCAAGCAGAGCAACGCCGAGCTGGCGATCATCAACAGCGTGCAAGAAGGGCTGGCATCGAAGCTGGATATACAGGCCATTTACGATCTGGTCGGCGACAAGATCCGCGACATCTTCGACGCGCAGGCAATCACGATCACGATGTTCGACCAGGCCAAAGGACTGGCGCACCTGTTCTACGGCATCGAGAAAGGAGAACGTTTCCACGACGAGCCGTACGAGTATGGCCAGGTCGCCCAGCGCCTGATCACCAGGCGCCAGCCCATCCTCTTCACGCGTCAGCAGGAGTTCCTGCTTGTGTCGCCGAGAACGACAGCCGGGACAGAGCCAGCCAAATCCGGGCTCTATGTTCCGCTCGTGGTAGGCAACCAGACAAAGGGGGCGATCAGCCTCCAGAACGTTGACCGCGAGAACGCCTTTGGCGAATCGGAGATGCGGCTCCTGCAAACCCTCGCCAACAGCATGAGCGTGGCGCTGGAAAACGCCCGCCTGTTCGACGAGACCCAGCGGCTGCTCAAGGAGACCGAACAGCGCGCCGCCGAGCTGGCGATCATCAACAGCGTGCAAGAAGGGCTGGCGTCCAAGCTGGACATGCAGGCCATCTACGACCTGGTCGGCGACAAGATTCGCGACATCTTCGACGCCCAGGCGTTGACCATCACCACTTACGACCACGACAAAGGACTGGCGCACACGCTGTATGGCGTCGAGAAAGGACAACGGTTTTGGGAAGAACCCTACAAGTACGGCCAGATCGCCAGCCGCCTGATCGCCACGCGGCAGCCCGTCCTCTTCCAGCATGCAGAGGAATTTGCGCTGATGTCGCCGGGAACGACGGCCGGGACAGAACCGGCCAAGTCCGGTGTCTTTGTTCCCCTCATTGTTGGCAGCCAGGTAAGGGGATCGATCAGTCTGCAGAATGTCGACCGAGAAAACGCTTTCAGCCCCTCGGACGTGCGCCTTCTGCAAACCCTCGCCAACAGCATGAGCGTGGCGCTGGAAAACGCCCGCCTGTTCGATGAGACCCAGCGCCGCGCCGGCGAGATGGCGGCGCTTACCGACATCGGCCGGGAGATCTCGGCCACGCTGGACCTGAACACGGTGCTCGAACGCGTGACAAAGAACGCGCGGGCGGTGCTGAGGGCGGATTCGAGCGCGGTGTTTGTGCTCGAACCCGAGGGGAAGCACCTGCGCCCTGTCGCCGCCGAGGGTGAGAACGCCGATGAGGTGATGGCCTTCCGCCCGCGGTTGGGACAGGGTCTCATCGGCAGCATCGCCCAGAGCGGCGTCGCCGAGGCCATTGCCGATACGATCAAGGATGCGTGCACGATCCATCTCCCCGGCACCAAGGCCACTGAAGAAGGCGAGAAGCTGATGGTGGCGCCACTGTTCACGGCCAACCAGGTCAGCGGCGCCCTGTCGGTCTGGCGCAGTGCACGTAGTGATGCATTCACCCAGGACGACCTCGATTTCCTCATCGGCATGTCGCGACAGGCGGGCATTGCTATCCAGAATGCGCGCCTGTTCGACGAGAGCCAGCGCCGCGCCAGCGAAACGGCAGCGCTGAACGAGGTGGGGCGGGAGATTTCCGCCACGCTCGACCTCGAGCAGGTGCTGGAACAGATCGCCGCCAGCGCCGAGCACGTGCTTCACGCCCGCGACGTGGTGCTGCGGCTGCTGCAAGCGGATGGCACGCTGCCTACGCGGGTGGCCGTGGGCGGGCACGCCCAGTTCTTCAGGAACGACACTCTTCGCCTGGGACAGGGCATCACGGGCAACGTAGCGCAGACCGGCATCGCCGAAATCGTCAACGATCCGCTCAATGACCCGCGCGTGGCCAGGGTTCCTGGCACCGAAGATGACGACGAAGACGCCATTATCTTCGTGCCGCTGACAGTGACAGACCAGGTCATCGGCGTGCTCACCGTCTGGCGCGACAAGGTCCAGCACGGCGGCTTTGCCCAGAACGATCTCGATTTCGCCGTTGGCTTGGGCCGCCAGGCGGCGATCGCCATCCAGAACGCCCGGCTGTATGAAGAGGCGCAGGCAGCGAAGAAACTCGCCGAAGCCGCCAACGAAGCCAAGAGTTCCTTCCTTGCCACCATGAGCCACGAGATTCGCACCCCGATGAACGCCGTCATCGGCATGAGCGGACTGTTGCTGGAAACCCCCTTGAACGACGAACAGCACGAGTTCGCCGAGATCATCCGCAACAGCGGCGACTCCCTGTTGACCATCATCAACGACATCCTCGATTTCTCGAAGATCGAAGCCGGCAAGATGGAGCTGGACCCCCAGCCGCTCGACCTGCGCGACTGTGTCGAAAGCGCGCTTGACCTCGTGGCCTCGCGGGCGGCGGAAAAGCGACTCGACCTCGCCTACCAGATCGACGACGATGTCCCCCACACCATCGCCGGCGATGTCACGCGCCTGCGCCAGATCCTGCTCAACCTGCTCAACAACGCCGTCAAGTTCACCGAAAAGGGCGAAGTGGTGCTTCATGTGTCAAGTGGGAAAGTGTCAAGTACTCTAATTCGGACTTTCAGTCAGAGAGTTCGATGAAAAGAGGGACAGTGATG
>CAZHTZ010000096.1:12640-15672 GCA_964535455.1 uncultured Caldilineales bacterium | reverse complement strand
TGCGGGTGATGTAGTCGTCGATCATGCTCGCTTCTTTGTCCAGCTTGTTCTCGGTGTTGCCCAGGATCATCTCGGCGCCCATCTTGTCGGCCGCTGCCTTCATGCCGGCCTGCACGGTCTGCATGAAGGTGTCACTCTGGAACACCACGCCCGCGATCAAGGGTTTCGCGCCGGCCGGCTTGGCAGCTTCGGGCGCCGCCGGCACCTCGAAGATGGCGTTGCCTTCGGTGTCCATGAACAGCTTGATCAGGGCGTCCTGACCACGACCGAAGAAGATCGTCGGCGTGTTCGTCACTGCCTCGACGCTCTTGCCGCCCAGCACGCCCAATGCCGCATTCAGAGCATCGTAGCCCATCTGATACGGGGCCTGGCCGGTGACGCCCTGCAGGATGTCGTCACTGGCCTGAAGCATCTGCCCCATCTGGTTGTTCATGTCCGTGCCGAACACAAACACCTTGCCGCCCAGACCCTGGGTCTTGACAGCGTTGGCATGCGCCACGGTGCCACCTTCATTCGCCGCCCACAGCACGTTGATGTCGGGGTTCGCCGACAGCATGGCCTCCGAGACCGGCTGCGCCTTGTCCGCCAGCCAACCGGCCTGGTCCGCCACCACCTCGACGCCCGGCAGCGCCTTCAACTGCGCCAGGAAGCCTTCCTTGCGCGGCGGGCAGCCTTCGAACTGGTCGCAGTTCAGCAGACCCACTTTGGCCTTGCCGCCCAGCTTGTCGGTGATGAACTTGACCGCGGCCTCGCCGGACTTGATGCCCAGGTCCTCGTTCTTGGTGACCAGGTAGCCGGAGGGGATGGTCTTGTCGTTGACGCAGGTGTTGAAGCAGATGATCGTGATACCGGCTTCTTTCGCTTTCTTCAATGCGGCGATAGAGCCGTCAGCCGAGATCGGCGTGATCACGATGGCATCGACCTTGCGGGTGATGTAGTCGTCGATCATGCTGGCTTCCTTGTCCAGCTTGTTCTCGGTGTTGCCCAGGATCATCTCGGCGCCGGCCTTGTCGGCCGCCGCCTGCATGCCGGCCTGCACGGTCTGCATGAAGGTGTCACTCTGGAACACCACCCCGGCGATGAGAGGCTTGGTTTTGGCGGGAGCTTCAGGGGCCTTGGTAGGTTCCGCAGGCGCCTGCGTCGCTTGCTCGGCCGGAGCCTTGGTGGGGGCCGGGGCTGGAGTCGCGCCGCCACACGCAGCCAACAGCACGGCCACGATCAGCAGCAGGCCCAACACGGGCAGGAATCGCTTGGTATTCATGGGTATTCTCCTCACTTGTGGAGCGTTGAAAAAGAGAAGATGGTGGATTCGACGCTAAACGACTTCGATCACGGCATACTCGCCCTCCGCTACAGAAGGATGGTCAAGGGTGCATAGAAACTGGTAGTAACGACTTTAGTCGTTGTTTGACAGAAACGACTGAAGTCGTCACTACGTCAGTGTCACGCTTTTGCTGCTCAAAGGTGTCAATAGGTGGTAGAGGTCGCGGAATTGGTCAAACACCTGTCGATAGGCGGCCACATAGGCCCGGTAGTGGTCGTGATAGGCGAGCCTCGGCTCGATGCGGTCTGTGGTCTGGGCGAAACGCCGGGCGGTTGCCGCCATGTCGGGGTAGAGCCCCACGGCGTGACCCGCCATGATGGCGCAGCCCAGGGCGGCGACGTCCTCGCGATGCAGGCGCACATAGGGTACGCCCAACACGTCGGCCTTGATCTGGTTCCAGAGCCGGCTGTTGGCGCCCCCGCCGATCACGCGCACCTCGGCAAAGGCGGCGTCGGGCAGGTACTCGCGCACCACGGCCAGAGCATCGGCATAGTCGTAGGCAATCGACTCCAGCAGCGAGCGATAGAAGTGGGGCTTGCGGTGCGTCCAGGTGAAACCAATCCAGGCCCCGCGCACGTCCGGGTCGGGAGGGCAGGCGCGGCCGACCAGGTGGGGAACGAACAGAAGTCCCTCGCTGCCCGGCGGCACGGCGGCGGCCTGGGCATCGAGCCACTGGTAGGCGGACATCCCCGCCTGCTGCGCCTCCTGGATGGACTCGTGCGCGAGTTGGTCGCGAAACCAGCGGTGCGTCAGCCCACCGCCGCTGATATACATCATCGGGTACCAGTGCCAGTCGCCCAGCGGTCCGGCCAGTGGCTGCAGCATGCCGTGACGCGTGTCGGCGAAATACCGGTCGACGCACGTCGCCAGGACGGGAAAGGTGCCGGCGACGTCCACAAGCTGCCCAGGGTCCACGAGACCGGCGCCCAGGCAACCTGCCACCTGGTCGCCCGCCCCCGCCACCAGCGGCACGCCCGCGACCAGACCGCACTCTGCCGCGGCCGCGGCCGTGAGACCGCCAATGACGGTCGTAGCGGGCACGATGGTAGGGAACTTGCTGAGCGGCAGGCCGAACGTTTCCGCCAGCTCAGGCGACCACGCCCGCCGGGCGGTCTCGCCAACCCCCACCCAAAGGAGGTAGGACGGATCGATGAAAGCGTCGTCTCCCCGCAGCCCGGCCATGCGCCCGGCCACGTAGTTGCTCAGCATCAGAACCTTGTCGATGCGCCGGTAGAGGTCAGGAAATGCCTCCTGCCACCACAACATGCGTGGGGCCATGAATGGCAGCGACCCGGTGAGCGCGACCAGACGCGGACCGTCCTGCGCCTGCATCCGCTGCAGGTAGGGCTGGTACCGCGTGTCCAGCGCCGAGGGATACCAGGGGGTCAGGGCGTTCCATTCCCGGTCGATGGCGATGGCGCCGGCCATTTGCCCGTCGAAGGCAATCGCTGCTACGGCGCCGGGCTCGATTCCGGCCTTGTCCACGACCTCAGCCAGGGTCGCCAGCGCCCCGGCATAGAAGTCATCGCCGGACTGCTCGGCCAGGCCGGGCCCCGGCTGGTGCAGAGACGCCGGCCGCGCCGCGTCGGCCACCGCCCGCCCTTCCAGGTCGAAGAGCGATGCCTTGATGACGCTTGTGCCGAGGTCGATGCCAATCAGATAGTCGGAGGACATGGAAGGGAATCAGAGGACAGAGGACAGAGGACAG
>CAZHTZ010000096.1:0-12540 GCA_964535455.1 uncultured Caldilineales bacterium | reverse complement strand
AATCAGATAGTCGGAGGACATGGAAGGGAATCAGAGGACAGAGGACAGAGGACAGAGGACAGAAGACAGCGGTCGGTCGTCAGTCGTCAGCGCTCATTCAAGCATGCTTCGAACAGCGCTTGCTCCGCCGCCGCCGTCCAGGCGCCACCCGGGCCTAGATCACGAAACACATCCGGCAGTGCGACAGCCAACTCGGATAGACTGAGCAAAGGAAGCTCGAGCAGTTGGGGGTAGATGACCACCTTTCCGGGATAACGGCCGTCGATCACGGCGGCAACGCCGGCGGCCATCGCCTTCATGCCGCCGATCGCCGCTACCGGTCGCGATGGGTCCAGCAAACCGGCACCGATGCGTTCCAGGAGATGGCGCTGGTCCGCGAGCGTCGACCCGCTCGTGCCGGTGAATTGCGCGGCCGAACTTGCCACGCGATCGAGCGGCAAAGGTGCTTTCGTTCCCACAGGGACACCAGCGTAGAAAACCATGTTGCCATCGCTGGCGAGCAGCGTCGCTGCGCGCGCCATTAATACGGTGTCGGAGACGACAATCACAATATCATCACAGCCACGCCCATCTGTCAAGCGGTCGACCTCTTTGTCGAGGCGTCCGGGCTCGGTCCGTGGGCTGATGGCCACCAGCTCCACTCCCCGCGCCGCGGCCAAGGGGCCGAAATCGCGCAGCAGGTTGGCCAGCCGGGCCTCACCGCGGTTGGTGACGATGATGGCACGCGGACCGTCCGGAAGCTCCAACGCTCGCTGCAAGTGCATGCGCCCCATCGTGCCGCCCGCCCCGGCGATCCAGAGGACGCCGCCTGGGCGCAGTTCCGAGCGGTTGCGCGCAGCGCCATAGGCGGCGCTGATATCGGGTCCCGGGCAACCGACGATAGCCACCGGCTCGTAGTGCAGGCGGCCGATATCGATGGCGACGGGCGCGTCCAACGGTGCGTCGGTGACCAGGTTGAGCAGTCCTTGCGAAGCCAGGCAGCCGGCAGCTTCCGCCACGATGGCGGCTGTGGCCGGTCGCAACAGGATGATGTCGTCGAAGCCGGCCCCGCCCGTGTACCGCTCCACCAGGGCCGGCGCCGGCAAACCGCCACCGTCGATGATCTCGACGCCTTGTGAGCGCACCCAGGTGGCCAGGTCCGCAGGCACATCGGTCAGCACTACGCAACCGGCCACCAGGGGTCGCCCCAGGGTGTAAGCACGCTGGTCGCCACCGCTCCCGGCCAGCCAGAGGACGCCGCCCGGTTTGGGGTCGAGACGGCGCACCGGCGTGTAGGCGACCTCGACGCAGGCCCACGGCTCCAGCAGGGCAATGTCGCTGTAGCTCAGGCTGTCGGGCGCCGGGAAGACGTAGCATTCGTCCGCATCCAGCACCCGGCGGTCCAACAGCACGTACTGCGCCATGGCGCCGGGGATGTTGACGCCAAAGATGACGCGCTCGCCACCGCTGTAGACATTGGCCTGGACCCCCAGACGCTGTCCCGGCTGAAACCGTTGACGCCAGTTGGCGCCCACCTGAACCACGGTGAACGCCGCTTCGTGCCCGAGGCGAGCGGGGGCGTTGGCCCAGTCGCGGGGGAAGAAGAGCGGGTAGCGCCGCCCCATGCTCACCATCTTGCCATCGGAAGCGCACAGGCCGAGAGCATCCACCCGCACCAGGATCTCGTCCGGGCCTGGCTCCGGCAGCGGTTCGAGCACGGGCTGCCCGTCTACGCCCAGGCTCTCCAGCCCGGCCCCATAAAAGGGCCAGGAGAACATGGTAGGGGGGAGTGGCTCGGCGGCGTGCCGGTAGCGATGCCAGCGGTCAGTCATGGGGATGCTTGCTGAAAGCGTAGTCTGCGCAACAGGTGGGTTCAGCGCGATGGCGCCATGAGCCTATCAATACGATGGATCAGCTCCATACACGCGCGTCCATTGTGATAGGGACATTTCCAGGGGTCGATCTTCCAATCATTGCGGTAATAGGGAGAAGGATCGTTCTCTGGCTCGGTACGGAAGGGCTGTCCCAGGCGGTTGACCTTGGTGAACCATTCTCCACCCCGGTGATCGACGACGTATTTGTCGACAAAGTCCCAGCAAACCTTCACACGGTCCCAGTACATGGGGTTGCCTGTCAGTTCGTAACCGTTCATGAAACCAACCAGCGTCTCGGCCTGCACCCACCAATGCTTGTTGGTGCGCACATGGCTGCCGTAACGATCGGACTCGAGAAACATGCCGCCATCTTTGTCGAGACCCACCCTATCGACGGCTTCCAGCATTCGGATGGAAGCAGATCGGGTACGCTCAAGGAGATCCCTGTCTCCCAGGAGTTCCGCGGCCTCCCACAAAAGCCAGGAGGCCTCGATGTCGTGCCCGAACGAACAGATGCCTTTGGAGGCGTCTGTCTCATAGAAGTCATCGTCGAAGAACAGGCCCAGGTGACCGGAATCCCTGATGATCCTGTCCAGGAAGATCACCAGCAGCTCCTCGAGTCGCGCTCTCACCTGCGAGTCTTTCCAGACTCTGTAGAGTCCGGTATAGGCCTCCAGGACGTGCAGGTGCGTGTTCATCGACTTGGGTTCGTCGTTGTCGGCCATGCGGTTCTCGGCGAGAGGACGCCAGTCGCGCGTAAAGGCCTCTCGGTAACCCAAATGCCCACGATCTTTGGTCTTTGCCTCGAATACGGTGAAAACCTGTTGAATCAGTCCGAAAACGTCATCGCATGGGTTGAATTCGTAGTACCTGCAGAGGGCATAAATGGCATAAGCCTGAGCATACGTGTGTTTGATAGCATTGGCGATCTGGTTGTCAGAAGTAAGCTCCATGAAGAAACCGCCGCACTCGGCGTCTAAGAACCGTTTCGTCAGCACTTCATACGCTTTCTCGGCCATGACAGCATAGTCATTACTTTGATACATTTTCGCTGCCGCAGAAAACGCCCACAGAATCCTTGCATTCAGGACGCAGGACTTGTCGACCGCAGGTACAGGCTGGTTTTCCATGTCCACTGCCCCATAGAAACCGTCACCGTCCTTTTCCACGGCGTATCTCATCCAGTACGACAGGATGTTTTTGGTGAGTTCGTTCTCGAAACTCACTCTGTAGGTAAGCAATTCATCCTTGTTCATATGATTGGCTACAGGCGCTCACCTTCTGTTGCATTGCGAGGAAAGAACGGTCAGTTCACTGCTTCCAGTTGTCCATTCGCGGCATAGCGCCCGTAACGATGAGTCGTTTCCACAAGTGCGTGGACGTTCTCAGGCGGAGTCGTGGGGGGAAGTGCACAGCCGGGGCCGAGGATCAGTCCACCGCCTGGAGCGAGCACCTCCAGTTCCTCACGAACTCTGTCAGTCACCAGCTCGGGCGTTCCCAGCGCCAGCACCCCGCTGGGGTCGATCACGCCCAGGATCGTGCTCTTGCCGCGCGTCGCTTCTTTGATCTTGGGCAGGTCGCACTTGTAGTCCAGCTCCAAAACGGCAGCCCCCGTATCGGCCATCTCTCCGGCAATCCGGGTGGCGTTACCGCAGATGTGATAAGCCAGGGGGATGTTCTGGCCCCTTAGCCGCGCCACCAGACGTTGGGCATAAGGCCATTCGTAGGCTTTGTAGAGCTTGGGTGAGCAGACATCGGGGCCTGCCAGTGATTCGCCGATGGAGGTCATGTGGGCGCCCTGCTCCATCTGCGCCACGCAATAGCGGTAGCTGGCCTCCAGGCTGAACTCGAGCAAGCGCCGGATCGCGTCGAGCTTCTTGCCTGCTCCCAGCTCATAGAGGAACACATCCATGCCCAAGATCATCGCAGCCAGCGAAAACGGACCCTGATCCGCCCGGCCCATGATAAAGGCCTTGTCGCCGATCTCTCGCACGACGATGCGCGTCGTCTTCAGCAGCTCGGGCAAATCCCCATCCCGATAAGGATCTGGCATGTTCAAGCGGTCGAGATCGTCGAGGCTCTTCAAGGCAGGCGTAAACGAGACTGGCGCACTCTCGTCGAAATACTCGACGCCGCAGCCGCAAGCCTGCGCCAGCGCCGCCGTGCCATTTTCCAGGAGCAGTACGTCGTGCCCGAACTCGCGCCAGGCCTTGATCTGCCCCTCTGCCATGGCCTCGCCATCCCGGAAGAACTCAGGAAAAGGCGCGCCGGAAGCCTGCGCGGTCATCATGAAGTTGTGCAGATCAACCGGCACCCGGTCGGGAATGCCGCCCCGCAGCACAATCTCCACGCGTTCTATCGATGTCAGGGTGTGGCTCATGGGACCTCTGGAATAGCGTGATGGAAGACGGGGCCTCGAACCTTAGCTGCTTGAAGCCAGGTTGTCCAGATACTCCCGCATCGAATCGTTGGAATCCAGCCGCACGATAGGAATGCCCCATTGGCGGCAGGCGTAGGTGACCTCCTGGGCGACATCGCCATCGGTCGCAACCGGGTGGTTGGACGTGGCGACGCGGAAGAGCAGGTCCGGATCCGTGCCCAGGCGCACGTATACGTTCGGCCACATCTGCCCGAAGAAGCCCATGACCTTGTCCTTCACCTTGCCTTCGACCGCCACAGATTCACCCACGCCCAGGTGCATCACGTACTTGCCCTTGACGCGGCCCAGACGCGCCGTGGTCACCGGTCCGGCCTGGCCGAAGAAACCGATGGCGGCGCCGGTGAAACCATCGACGTTTGCCTGGATGGTGACGTTTGGCAGCACCTTGGCCGGGTCGTTGCTCTTGCCCGCCCACCAGATCGACGCCGCTCCACAGTTGGAAATGGCAAAGAAGTCCTCGCCAATGTACTTCAGGTCGCCGAAAATGGGGCCGACGTCCGGGCGAAGCTGCTGCAAGAGCACCGACGTCAGCAGGCCTTTGATATCGCCTTCGCACACGGTGGAGATGATTGGTTTTGGTCCCAGGTCGTCGAAGCCAAAGGGCAGGAACGCGGGCAGGGTACAGCCGACGATGCCATACTCGACCGAGAGGGTGGGTTGGCAGCGCACGGACACGCCGACGATGTTCTCATCCTTCAGCTCTTCCAGGCGGTCCCGTGCGGCCAGATAGTAACCGATCTGGATCTGGAAGTTGCGCGGGCTGGCGCTGAGGTCATCATAGATGATCCGGGTCCCATTGGCCTTCAGCCAGTCCAGGAAGCCTTGCACGCGCTGCGGCTGCGTCGCCACGATCTTCTCGGCGCGACGGATGAGCGCGTATTCGTCCTCGTTGAGGACGTCACGGATCATCAGGCGCTTGAGTGCGGGGATATCATCCTGTAAGTGCTCCATGTGGAGGGCATAGGTGCCGCCCCAGAGCATCACAGCGCTCTTGCGCATGCGGGCTACGGCCGACACACCTCGAATCCAGGGCAGCATTCGCTCCGGGTGGCCGCGCAGACGTTCGTGCTGGACAGCGTGCTGGTTGACGCCCGACTCCAGCAGGCTGGCGCCCACGGCGCTGATGCTGACCGTGCCGGGCATGGTGGGGTCATCGACCGTGTAGAGCAGCACCGGCAGGTTGGCCTCGCGCACCACGTCGACGACCACCATCGGCGGCGTCCAGAAATGCGAGCACAGCACCAAACACTCGGCCCCGCCGGACGCGCCAGCGACGGCCCCGCCGGACGCGCCAGCGACGGCCCCGCCGGCAGCCAGCGCCCTGGCGCAGTAGGCGGCGTCGGCGTAGCGGCGCACACCGAACCACCCCTCTGGATCGGGGCGCAGCGTCACCATGGGGTCGACGACGTCGCAGCCAGCCTCGGTCAGGAACTGCACCAACTCTTGATGTTGGGCGCGCAGGTAGCTCTCCCGTGGCTGATCGAAGAAGCTGTCGCGGCCGTCGGTAAAGGTGACCAGCCCGACCTTGGGTCGAAAGGTGGCAGAGGGGTACATGGCGGCGCCTCCTAAGCGTAGCGCCCGTACTCGCGGGCGGTCTCGAACATGGCCATGATGATCTCAGGTCGCACGTCGATCATGTGGTTGCACGTAGAGAGAACGAAGCCGCCGCCGGGGGCAAAGACGTCGATCCGGCGCTTGACCTCGCTTACCACCTGATCTACCGTGGCCTCGCCCTCGACACCCTCGACCGTGCCGTGGAAGGTGATCTGCGTGCCGAAAGCCGACTTGACGCGCTCGGCGTCCATGCCCTTGGCCGACGTCTGCGTCGGGTTGAGCACGTTGACGCCGACCTCGAGCAAGTCAGGGATGACTTCGAAGACGGCGCCGTCGGTATGGCGGAAGAGGGCGGCGTGCGGCGCCTTTTCGTGGATCAGGCGATACAGCTCTCGCTCCGCCGGCTTGATGAACGTCCGGTACATCTTGGGCGAGATGAGCAGGTTTTGCTGCGCCCCCAGGTCGTCGCCGATCTCGACCATGTGCACGTAGGGCCCGACCGCGTCCAGGAACAGGCCGAAGATGCCCTTGTACACCTCTAGCAGGTGGGCGACGATGGCCTCGGCCACGATGGGCCGCGTGACCATTGTCATCAAAAACTCCGGCATCTCCATGATCTGGCAGCCGCGATCGAGGAACCCATAAGTGATGGGGTTGCGGGCGACGAGGGCATAGTCGGTCTCCTCATAGAGCCGACGGGCCTCCTCGGCCAGCCCCTCGGCAGAGAAGACATCTTCAGCTTTCGGCCAGGGATAGTTCTCTACCTCTTCCACCGTGGTGGCCCCGTGCAGCGGGCTCAGCGTCGTGTACACCCACAATCCGGCCTGCTGATAGCCGATGCCCCACAAGTCGACGATGGTGCCGTCTTCCAGCACGGTTGTCTTGGCCTTGGGGCCTTTCTTCAGAAACAATCGTCGGAAGTCGACATCCAACATTTCCAGAATGCGCTCGTCGTAGTAGTTGGCTGTCGTCCCCGAGCGCACGGGCGGGATGGGCGCCAGCCCCAGATCGTCGCGCAGCCGGAAGTAGGTCTCGTCCAGCAGCATGGTGGCATTGCCCATCAGGTCGACTGGGACGCGATCGGGTTCTTCGTGTTGCAAGGCGGCGAGCACGCGCTCGCGGTGGGTCCAGCCAGACATGGTGACTCCTGCAGGTGGGAAGCGCTTTTGCTAAGAAGAAATCATCACCCCGCCGTCCGGGGCGATCGCTTGACCTGTGATCAGGCGGGCGCTGTCGGAAACCAGGAACTCGGCCAGGCCGGTGATGTCGGCCAGGCCGGTGAACTCGTGCATGGGAATGTGCGCCAGCCGCTCGTCCAGGTAGGCGGAGGTCGTGACGCCTTGTTTCGCTGCGGTCTCCACCGCGTAATCCAACTGCATCGGCGTCAGGGTGACGCCTGGACAGAGGGCGTTGACCGTGATGCCGTAGGGGGCGACGACCAGCGCCAGGCAGCGGGCATACATGATCACCGCCGCCTTGGTGACGCGATAGGGAATGACGTGTGCGCCTGCGCGTACGCCGTTGTAGGAACCAGTGATGAGGATGCGACCCTGGCGGCGCTCCATCATGTGCGGAACCACGGCCCGACAGGTATGCACCACGCCCTTCACATTGACATCCAACATCAGGTCCCAGTCCGTCGCTGTGATCTCCAGGTACTCGGCCGGTCCCAGCACCCCGGCGTTGGCGAACACAAAGTCGATCTGCCCGAAACGGTCTAGAGCCGTGGCGACGGCCTCAGTGGTCGCAGCCGCATCGCGCACGTCCAGGTCGAGACTTAGCGCCTGGCCGCCCGCTTCCGCAATCTCATCGGCGACGAGGCGGGCTTGCACGGAATCCAGATCGGTCACAACTACTGCGGCGCCATCCTGGGCCATTTGCAGCGCCAGCCCGCGCCCGATGCCGCTGCCGCCACCGGTGATGAAAGCGACTTTTCCACTCAAATCAACGCTGACCCTTGACATCGTCACGGCATCCTCGGCTGTCGTGCCACATGACAGGCGCCTCAAGCGCAGCAAGTGCGAAGTCGGCGGCGGCGGTGCGCCTGAGGCGCCCGACAGTCCATCAGCCCTCCCAGAGGAGCTGCTCCGACTGTACCCAACATTACCACAGGTTGTGCGACCTGTCAAGCCAGATGACCGAAATTGAAGCACTATTCTTTATCGAGTGATTGACTTCGTAAGTGATGATGCGGTAGAATAGGGCAAGGCAGTTTCGACTACAAACATTTGACTGTCAGCGTTCTCGATCCGTTCTGAGGTTGACCATGTCCGCGGTACAGCGGCTTGACCAGATCGTGACTTTGGTAGACGAGCGGGGGTTTGTTTCGGTGCGCGAGCTGGGCCAGCTCTGCGCCGTATCTGAGGTCACGATCCGTCGCGACCTGCAGTTGCTGCACGATCAGGGTCGTCTGCAACGCACCTACGGTGGGGCCGCTTCCGCGCGCTCGTCGGCTGAACTGGGCAGCGGCGCCGGCTCCGTCCTCGCAGCGGATGCGAGCGGCTTTCTCACCGACCGCGTGGATGTGCTGGTGGCCGCTGCCGCCGATCCCCAGTTCGAGCGCCTCCTCTACGACCAGGCACAGCGAAAACACATCCCCATCGTCGCCGAATCGCTTGGCATGATGGGGATGACGACCCTCGTCGCCCTTGACAACCACCAGGCCGGCTTCGACCTGGGCCGGTGGGCTGGCTGCTACGCCCTGGAGCACTTTGGCGGCCAGGCGCGCGTTTTGGACCTGGGTCACACGCTCACCAACACCACAGCGCGCAGCCGGGGATTCCTGGCCGGCCTGCGCGACGTCGTCCCCGGAGCTGAGTTTCTGCTTTCTATCAACGCCCAATCGCGCTTCCAGACCGCCTACCAGCTTGCCAGCGATGCCCTGCGCGTCTATCCCGGCATCAACATCATTTTCGCCATCAATGACATCACGGCCTGGGGCGCCCATGAAGCCTGCCGCGATCTCGGTGTAGATCCGGCCTCGCTTCTGCTCGTCACCTTCGGCCTCGAAGGTGACACGCTCAGAACCATTCTATCCGAAACAGACTACTGCCGGGCCGGCCTGGCCATGTTCCCGGAGATCGTGGGGCCTGTCTGCATCGAGGCCGCCCTCCGCGCCCATCGTGGCGACTCCCTGCCTGCCCATGTGGTCACGCCCCATGCGGTGCTGACACCGGAGTCGCTTCACGAGTATTATGTCAAAACTGAGACGGGCTGGCGGCTGCAGTGGGACACGGTGCAGGAGCGCCTCACCGTCCCGCTGCTCCCCGCCACCGCCCCAAACCGCCCGCGGGCTTCCCTGCCCCGGCGCATCGCCTTCGTGGTGCCTTACAGCGAGCACGAGTGGTACCGCAACCTGGAGGCGGCGATGCAGGAGCACACGCTGCGACTGGGCATCGAGCTGGAGATCGTGGATGCCGAGCAGAACCTGCGCGATGAAATGGATCTGCGCCGCCGGGGCATCGCCGTGGCCGCGGCAGAGCTTGTGGAGCCGGGTGACGTCATTCTGATTGATGGCGGTCAGGTGACCACCTGCCTGGCCGAAGAGCTGGCGAACAAGCATGGCTTCACCGTCATCACCAACTCGGTGGGGGTGTTTGACGCCTTGCGGAACTGCCCCGATGTCACCCTGATCTCTACCGGCGGTGTGCTTCGTCACGAATCAGGGGCGCTCATCGGTCCCACCGCCGAGGCCGTGCTCCGGGACCTGCGCGCCGACAGGCTCTTTCTGGCCGTGAGCGGGGCCTCGCTTGCCTTCGGCCTCTCTCACACCAACCTGGCCGAAGTGACGATGAAGCAGGCCATGATCCGGGCCGCGCGCGAGGTCATCCTGCTGGCCGACCACACCAAGTTCGAGCAGGAGGCCGTCTTCCAAATCGCCCCTCTCAGCGCCGTAAACCGGCTTGTTACCGACAGCGCCCTGCCTGCGAGCTTGCGGTTGGAGTTGTCGAAGTTGGGTTTGCACATTATCGTTGCGCAGACGTGAACACAGCGCCGCCATGATCGTCACCGTCACCCTCAACCCGACCCTCGACCGCACCCTCATGGTGCCGGAACTGCGCCTGGGCGAGGTCAATCGGGCGCGGGCCGTGCGCGATGACCTGGGCGGCAAGGGCATCAACGTCTCCCGCGCCCTCCAGGCTCTGGGCCTTCCCAGCACGATCGTTGCCCTGTTGGCAGGATGGACGGGCAAGGCCATGCAAGAGGGATTGCTGTCCGCCGGTTTCGACGTCGTGGCCCTGGAAGTCCCAGGCGAAACGCGACGCAACGTCACCCTGCGCGACGAGGCGACCAACCAGACCACCAAGATCAACGAGCCCGGCCCCGCTCTCGACCCGGACCACGCCGCAGCCCTGGCGGAACGCATTGCCGGACTGGCGCGACCCGGCGACCTCTGGGCCTTTTGCGGCGCCCTGCCCCCGGCGGCGCCATCCAACTTCTATTCCCGGCTGATCGCCATCGTGCAGGCAGCGGGCGCCCGGGCCTTTCTGGACACCAGCGGCGCGGCCCTGAAGCACGGACTGCCTGCACGTCCCTTCGGCGTCAAGCCCAATCGCGAGGAGGCCGCCGAGCTGCTTGGCCGCCGTCTCGAAGCCGGCGCCGGCGACATCGCCGCAGCGCGGGCGCTCCAGGCAGCCGGCATCGAGGTCGTCGCCCTTTCCGCCGGGGCCGATGGGCTGACCCTGGCGATGGGCGGTAAGCTCGTCGTTGCCCGCCCGCCGCGCGTGCCTATCGCCAGCCCCATTGGCGCCGGCGATAGCGCCCTGGCCGGGCTGCTGTGGGCCGTTTCCGAAGCCTGCGACCCGGTCGAGTGCGCCCGTCGCGCCGTCGCCTGCGGCGCCGCCGCCGCCATGCAGGAAGGCACCGGCGTCGGCGATCGGGCCCTGGTCGAGCAGCTTTTGCACCGAGTCGAAATTTTGCTCGTGTGATCTCCGCGAGACCAGGAGACCGGGAAACCAGGAAACCAGAAGACCAGAAGACCAGCCGTCGCCCTTACCGCCTCGCCCTCCCGGTCTACATTCCTCCCGGTCTACCTCTTCCCCGGTCTTCCGGTCTACCGGTCTCCCGGTCCACCACACCCACACATCCCACGAGGAAGCTCCATGCCCTACACCTTCCAGCCTCCACCCAACCGCCGCGAACGAGTGTTCAAGGCCATCCAGCACCAGGAAACCGACTTCGTCCCCTTCAACTTCCACGCCATCCCCATGGTCTACCATAGCATCAGGGACTACTATGGCCTGAAGGACAGCGAGGAAGTGGCCGAGTTCATCGGCAACCATGTCGTCAAGATCGGCACCGATTTCAACTACAATCCCTGGGCGGCGGAGGTACAGCAGGTTGACCTCACTCCCAGCGGCGGCCCGGTGCACACCAATCTCGATGCGGGCGGCGCCTTACACACGGATGAGTTCGGCTGCGTCTGGGACCGCCAATCGGGTATGCCGCACCCCGTGCAGTATCCCATGTCCGCAGACTACCGGCTGCTGGAAACCTACCGCATGCCCGACCCGTTCCGGGAAGGTCGTTTCGACAAGGCCCGCGCCCTGGCCGACCGCTGGCGCGACCGCTCCTTCATCTTCGGCAAGCTGGGCATGGTCCTGTTCGAGCGGGCTTGGAGCATCCGCGGCATGAAGGAATTGATGGTCGACATGCTCCAGCGGCCCCAGTTCGTCAGCGACCTGCTCGACCGCATCCTATACGAATGGGACATCCCCATCATCGACCTCCAGTGCGACGTCGGCGTCGACGGCTTCTACTTCGCCGATGACTGGGGCACCTCTTCCGGCCTGATGTTCAGCCCCAAGTTGTGGCGGCAGTTCATCAAACCCCGACTCGCCATCATCTTCGAGCATTGTCACAAGCGGGGCGTCTACGTCGGCCTGCACTCGGACGGCCGCATCTCGCCTTTCTTCCCCGAGCTGATCGAGCTCGGCCTGGACATCTTCAATCCGTTGGAACCGGCTGCCATGGACCGGCTGGAAATGAAGCAGCTCTACGGCGACAAGCTGACGTTCTACGGCGGCCTGGACGTGGAGCACACCATGCCCTTTGGCACGCCTGACGACGTGCGGCAGGAGACCCGCTGGCTGGCCGAAAACCTGGGCAAGGGCGGCGGCTACATCTTACAGACCAGCCACCAGGTTCTCTGGGACACGCCCATGGAAAACATCGTGGCCTACATCGAAACCGTCCGCAGCCTGGCTGGACTGGAGACGCCGACGGCGGCAGAAGTACGCAAGGAGCAGATGACCGCATGACCACCGGATCGACCCATCCCACCACCATGCGCGCCCTGGTGCTCGACGGTCCCGGCTTCGAGCACCTCCAGGTGCGCGAGGTTCCTGTCCCCCGTCCCGGCCCCGACCAGCTCCTGGCCCGCGTCGATGCCGCCGGCATTTGCACCAGCCTGATCAAGCTGGTGGAGCAAGGCTCGAAGCACAGCCTGCTCCACGGCTGGGACGTCAGCCGCTACCCTCTCATCCTGGGTGATGAAGGCTCGGTGACGCTGGTTGAGATCGGCGCCAACCTGGCAGACCGCTACCGGCTGGGCGATCGTTATGTCATCCAACCGGCGGTGGACCATGCGCCCATCAATCACCGCGACCGCTACAAGGACAACGCCCGCGGTGTCGAAAAGATCGCCGTCGGCTACAGCCTGCCCGGCAACCTGGCCGAGTACATTCTCATTTC
>CAZHTZ010000095.1:0-15959 GCA_964535455.1 uncultured Caldilineales bacterium | reverse complement strand
TTTCTAGCGTTCGTGGGGGGGCCGCTGCCGTATGTCGGAGACGATGATGCCCGGGCGCTGGGCAAGAAGGCTGGCGTTGACGATGTTGACCCGCTCCACCACGACATTAGCCAGCAGGCCCCGCAGGGCGGCCGCCTGCAGGATGGTCGTATCGTATTCGGCAATGGGGCCGTGCACTGTGAGCTCCATCCGCTGCACAGGTATCGGCTCAAACTGCGCCAGGAAGCGCCCCATGGTCTCCACCAGATCCACGAAAGGCGTAAGGAATTCGAACTGGCCTGGCGGGATCAGGGGAGCGTTGACGGCGTAGCGGGCAGGACGCCCGTGCAGCACGTCGATGACCTGGGTCACGGCGTCGATGGCGACCTGGTCCTGGGCCTCGTTGGTCGAGCCGCCGATGTGGGGTGTGGCGATGATGTGGGGGTGGGTGCGCAGGGGCGAGTCGGGCGGGGGCGGCTCCGATACGAAGACGTCGAGCGCAGCTCCGGCTACCTGACCGCTGTCCAGGGCCGCCAGCAGCGCCGCCTCATCAACGATGCCCCCACGAGCGGTGTTGACAATGCGAACCCCGCGCTTGCACCGGGTCAGGCGGCCGGCGTCCAGCAGCCCCCGCGTCTGGTCGGTGAGCGGGAGGTGGACGCTGATGAAGTCGCTCTCGGCCAGGAGGCGGTCGAGGTCCACCAGGGTGACACCCATGTTGGCGGCAACCTCTTCCGAGACATAGGGGTCATAGGCCAGCACCGTCAGGCCCAGACCCTGGGCGCGTTGGGCGACGTTGCTGGCTACGCGACCCAGGCCCAACGTACCCAGCACTTTGTCCCGCAGCTCCACCCCCATGAAGTCCTTGCGGTTCCATTCCCCGCGCATCATCGAAATGTGGGCGGCGGGAATATGTCGCGCCAGCGCCATGATCAGGGCGATGGTATGTTCGGCGGCGGCGACCACGTTGCCCGTGGGCGCGTTGACGACGATGATGCCGCGTTGGGTGGCGGCGGGTACGTCCACGTTGTCGATGCCCACGCCCGCCCGCGCGATCACCTTCAGGCGCTCGGCAGCGGCGATCATGCTGGCAGTGACCTGGGTGGCACTACGGACGATCAGGGCGTCATAAGTCGGGATGACGGCGAGCAGCTCGCCGGGCTTCAGGCCGGTTTTGACGTCGACCTGGTGACCCGCCTGCTGCAGCAGGTCGAGACCGCTCTGCGCCAGAGGGTCGGCAACGAGGATACGGTAGCTGGGGGGTGTGGACATGGGTAGCGGGTAGCGGGTAGGGGGTAGCGGGTAGGGGCGATTCACGAATCGCCCGGCAGGCCGCGCCCTGAGGCGGTGGCTACATGACCTCGGGGGCGGACATGCCCATCAGGTCGAGGACGTAGGCCAATGTGGCTTTGGTGGCTGCCACGAGCGTGAGCCGGGCGCGGGTGAGGCCGGCGTCGGCAGGGTCTTCGGACAGGACGCGACAGGCGCCGTAGAAGGCGGTAAAGATCTTGGCCAGATCGAGGGCGAAGTGGGGCAGGTGGTGGGGCGCCAGGTGTTTGACGGCCTCTTCCACGACCTCGGGTAGCTGCAGCATCTTGCGCAACAACGCCTGCTCGGCCGGATGCGCCAGCAGGTTGAGGTCGGCGCCCTGGGGGTTGGCCCCCTTCTCCGCCGCCTTGCGCAGGATGGAGGCGACGCGAGCGTGGGCGTATTGGACGTAGTAGACCGGGTTTTCGCTGTTCTGGGCCACGGCCAGATCCAGGTCGAAGTCGATGCGGGCCTCATTGGAGTGGCTGAGCAGCAGGTAGCGGGCCGCATCAGGCCCGACCTCCTCCAATACATCGGCCATCGTGATCATCTCGCCTGACCGCTTGGAGATCTTCACCTCAACGCCCCCACGCCTGAGCGTCACCAGGTCGTAGAGGACGACGGTCAGCCGGGCGGGGTCGATGCCAAGAGCCTTGAGCATGGCCGGCATGCGGGCGGCCTGGTTCTGGTGATCCACGGCCCAGACATCGATGACCCACTCGAAACCGCGGAGGATAAACTTGTTGTAGTGGTAGGCGATATCGCTGGCATAGTAGCCGGGCTCGCCGTTCGAGCGTACGAAGACCTCGTCGCGGTCACTCTTGACCAGGTACTTACTGGCGGAGAACCAGGTGGCGCCGTCTTTCTCGTAGAGGTCGCCCTGCTCCTGCAGAACGGCAGCGACGCGGTCGAAGGTGCCGTCGTCGTACAGGCTCTGCTCCGAGAACCAGTTGTCGAAATACACGCGCATCAAAGCCAGGTCATCGGCCAGTTGGGCGGTAATGATAGCCAGGCCAAGATCGCCGAAGCGCGGGATCGCTTCGTCATCGCCCAGGGCAAGCAGGCTGTCGCCGTGGTCGGTCTGGATGGCGCCGGCGTAGTCGAACATGTAGGCGCCGGGGTAACCATCGGCCGGAATGTCGACGGCGACGCCATGGAGCTGCTGGTATCTCCGCCAGAGCGTGGCGCCGAAGGTGGCCATCTGGGTGCCGCGATCGTTGATGTAGTACTCGCGCTGGACCTCATAGCCGCTGGCCTCGATCAGGCGCGCCAGGGTGTCGCCGATGACGGCGTTGCGAGCGCCGCCAAAGTGCAAGGGACCGGTCGGGTTGGCGCTGACGAACTCGACTTGTACGCGGCCACCCTTGCCCAAGTCCACCGCGAAGTACGCCGCGCCCTGTTCGGCGATGATCCCTGCCTGCTGCGCCAGCCAGTCAGGGGCCAGGTAGAGGTTGAGGAAGCCCGCCGCCGCCACCTCGACGCGGTCGAGGAAGGGATTGAGAGGCAGGCGCGCAGCCAGACGCTCACCAATTTGCACGGGTGTGAGCTTACCGCCCCCGTGAGTGGCCAGGGCCTCGTTGATGGCGCGCGCGCTCTGCAACGCCAGAGCGCAAGAAAAGTCGCCTTTGTCCACGGCCTTGGGACGGGTCACGGCGATAGGCGGCAGCTCCCACTGGGGCAGGTCTCCGGACTGCTGGGCGGCCTGGGCAGCGTGCTCGATGAGGCTGGCGAGTTCGTATTGGAGCATCATGGCTCGTTTCCTGAGAACCAGGTGGGAGGTAGACAAGGCCCGAAGTGGGGCCCCAAGATGGGGGCCAAAATGGGGCAACAAAAAAGCCCTCCGGCGGGGAGAGCTTGGTGGGGTCATTCGACGTTGAATTGGCGCCCGCGCCCAAGGGTCCAGGCCGGATCAGGCTGGTTGGCTCGGCCTCGTACGAAGGCAACCAAAGACAATCATGAAAAGAGGATAAACGCAGGGTGCGCGATTGTCAAAGACGGATGCGTCGATGATGACCGCCGACGACGGACCGCTGACCACGGAGCAGGCAACGCGCAACACTATCCCACGCGGGGTCAGAAGACAGAGGACAGAGGACAGAGGACAGAAGACAGAAGACAGAGGACAGAGGACAGAGGACAGAGGACAGAGGACAGAGGACAGAGGACTGCATCACGCATTACGCATTACGCATTACAAACCCTGTCCTTTCGACTTTCCCCATGGAACCGGGTCAGGCGCCGGCGGTCAGGATATCCAGACAGATCAGCAGGTTCTGGCGCCAGGCTTCCGCCCCATCGATGGCGATCCACAGGGCATTGGCGCCTACGTGGGCGTTCTGGCCAAGCTGGTACTGCAGGCGCTCGCGCCGAAGCCGGCCCACGGCCTCGCTGCGCACGACCAACTGGTCGCTGTCCCGGCCAATGGAGGTGACCCCTGCTCGTAAGGCCATGACCTTGACCTTGACCTGGAAGAGCAAGTTCTCGACTTCGGACGGCGGCGGGCCAAAGCGATCGGTCAATTCCTGGTGCATGTCGTCGATCTCACCGGGCGTGTGCAAGCTGGCGATCCGGCGATACAATTGCAAGCGCAAGGGGTCGGCGGTAATGTAACCGGCGGGAATGCCGGCATTGAGGGGAAGGTCGAGCTGTACGCTGGGGCCCATGGGGTCAACGAGCGCGCCCATGTCAAAGGTGGCGCCTGCCGGTAGTTTGCCCTGGTCGCGCAGCTCCTCTACTGCCTGGGCCAGCAGGCGTACGTATAGGTCGAAGCCCACGGCGGCGATATGGCCGTGCTGCCGCGCGCCCAGCAACTCGCCCGCCCCGCGAATCTCCAGGTCATGCATGGCGATACGGAAGCCCGCTCCGAGATCGCTGGCTTCCTGGATGGCTTCCAACCGGCGCCGGGCGTCGATCGACAGCGACTTATACTTATCATAGAGCAGGTAGGCATAGGCGCGCACGGCGCCGCGGCCCACCCGGCCGCGCAACTGGTAGAGCTGCGCCAGGCCGAACTTGTCGGCCCTGTTGATGATGATGGTGTTGGCGTTGGGAATATCCAGACCGCTCTCGATGATCGTCGTGCAGACGAGCGCATCGAACTGGTACTCGACGAAGGCCATCATCGTCTGCTCCAGCTCTCGCTCCGGCATCTGTCCGTGACCCACGCCGATGCGCGCCTCCGGCACCAGCTTGCGCAGGCGAGCCGCAATCTGCTCGATGCCGTGCACCCGGTTATGCACGAAGAACACCTGGCCGTTGCGGTCCAGTTCACGCAGGATGGCATTGCGAACCAGGGTGTCGTCGTGGAAGCCGATCGTAGTCTGGATGGGCAGGCGCTCTTCGGGCGGCGTGTCGATGGTGCTGAGGTCGCGTACGCCGGTCAGACTCATGTACAGGGTGCGGGGGATAGGCGTCGCCGTCAGGGTAAGCACATCCACCAGGGCCCGCATCTGCTTGATGCGCTCCTTATGGCTGACGCCGAACCGCTGCTCCTCATCCACGATGAGCAGGCCGAGATTCTTGAAGACCACATCCTTGGAGAGCAGGCGATGAGTGCCGATGACGACGTCCACCTGGCCGCTGGCCAACCCGTCGATGGCCTCCTGCTGCTGCCGGGGCGTACGAAAGCGCGACAACGTCATCAAGGTGACGGGGAAGGGCTTGAGACGTTCGGAGAAGGTCTTGAAATGCTGCTGCGCCAACACCGTGGTCGGCACCAGCACCGCCACCTGCATGCCGTCCATAATGGCTTTGAATGCCGCCCGCAGAGCCACCTCGGTCTTACCATAGCCCACATCGCCGCAGACAAGGCGGTCCATGGGCCGCGACCGTTCCATGTCCTCTTTGACCGCTTCGATGGCGACGAACTGGTCTTCGGTCTCGACGTAGGGGAAGGCCGCCTCCATCTCGTGCTGCCATTCCGTGTCGGGACTGAAAGCATGGCCGGCCAACGTTTCGCGGCGGGCGTACAGAACCAGCAGCTCGTCGGCGATCTCGGCCACAGCTCTCTTGGCCCTGGCCTTCACCTGTCCCCAGTCGGCCGTGCCCAGGCGGTTCAGGGCAGGCGCATCATCGCCGGGGCCGACATAGCGCGCCAGACGATCGGCCTGGTGGACAGGGACGTAAAGGCGGTCGTTTTGAGCGTAGTCGACCTGGAGGTAATCGCGCTCGATGCCGTCGACCGTGAGCTTGACCAGTCCTATGAAACGACCGATGCCGTGCTCAATATGGACGACGTGATCGCCGGGATGAATATCGGCAAAGAAGGACTCGGGGGCGTTAACGCGCGGTTGGTGGCTGCGCCGTGTGCGGGCTTTTCCCCAGCCGAACACCTCCGTGTCGGTGAGGACCACCAGGTCCGACACACCGTTCCCGAAGCGCCAACCCTCATCGAACTGGCCTTGCACCAGGCTGATGCTGGCTGCCGGCGGGGTTTGCGGCAGATCAAGGTGAACGCCGATGGGATGGCCGTGCTCCTGGAACAGGTCAGACAGGCGTGCAGCCTGCCGCGTGACCATGACCACCCGGCTGCCGGTTGCCTGCACCTCCTCCACCTGCTCGACGACGCGTTTCAACTGTCCGCCCCAGCGCGGCCCGGCATGGAACAGCCTGCCGAGCGCCGATCCGACGCTGGTGACATACCCATCCAACTTACCCTGGCCGAGGACAATGGGCCGGCTCTGTTCGAGCCGCGGGCGCAATTCATCCCAGGTCAGATGGGCACGGGCAAACCCGTGAGGCAGATCGCCGCTCTTCACCAGATCCTTCTGGACCTGCAGAGCCTGGCCTTCCAGGTCGAGCGCCACTGCCGCCAGATCGGCAGCGGCGTCGATGAGCACCAGGGCATCGTCGGGCAGGTAGTCGAGCAGCGTCGCCGGTTGGGGGTAGAGATAGGGTAGGTAGAACTCGACGCCGCGGAAGGTCGTTTCGCCCGCAAGCTGGTCGCCATCACGCTCCAGCTCGTATTGAGCCGGGGGATGACAGCTACTGGAGTCCACCGTTTTCAGAGCCTCCGCCGCGGCCTTGCCTCGCTCCATGATGGCTTCCGAGCCCGGGCCGATGAGGACGCGTTCGACAAGGCCAGCCGGCAGCGTGCGCTGGGTGGCGGGATCAAACCGCCTCAAGCTGTCCACTTCATCCCCCCACAACTCGATGCGCACCGGATACGTCTCATTGGGGGGCCAAATGTCGATGATGCCGCCGCGACGACTGAACGTCCCCGGTTCCTCCACCAGGGTGGCGTTCTGGTAGCCCGCCTTCAACCAGCGCTCAAGCAAGGCGTGGAGCTCGATGATGTCGCCCCGGCGCAAGGTGCGCAGGGTGCGCTGAAAGAGACCGGTCGGGACTGTGCGCTGCATGAGGCTGCGGACCGAAGCCACGACCACGGGTGGCAAGGGTGGTGCGCCGGGCCGCCCCCACTGTGCCAGGGCGACAAGGGCTGTCAGCCGGCCCTGCCGTGTCTCGCGCGACCAGGGGATGCGTTCAAAGGGCAACGCGTCGGGATCGGCGAAGAAGAGCACGCGGTCGCTCTCCCTATCACCAAGCCAGGAGCGCATCTGCTCCACCAACTGCCGGGCCGTGTCCACTTTGGCGGTGAGGAGCAGGACCGGGTGGCCTTCTTCGGCCAGCGCCGCCGCCACGTAGCTGCGCGCGGCCGCGGCGATGCCCAACGGATGGCGCCACGGGTCTCCCGGCCCCAGTTGCGTTGTCAGCTCCTGGTAGGCGGCATGGTCGCGTAAAACGGGCAGCAGACCGTGCAGGTCTGGCTGCGAGACCACGGTGATGGGAACCGGCGGGGCGGCGAGTTCAGGGATCACGGGAGATGAAAGGTGCGCCGCACTACTGGTCAGCATTGAACTGATTCATGGCCACAGCAAGACCCTCGGCCAGCCAGGCTTGTACGGCGGCGACGGCGCCGTCGCGCACCTGGACCATGACTTCTTCCTCTGCTGCGGAGAAGTCATGGAGCACGTAATCAGCCGGATCCATGCGACCGGGAGGGCGATCGATGCCGATGCGAAGACGGGGAAACTGGTCGGTGCCGAGGCGTTGTATGATCGACTTCATGCCGTTGTGGCCTCCGGCGCCGCCAAAGGGACGAAACCGCAACTTGCCGGTTGGCAGATCGAGGTCATCGAAGATGACCAAAATGTCGGGCGGCTCGACCTTATAGTAGGCCGCCAGGGGTTGCACGGCCTCGCCACTCCCGTTCATATAGGTCTGCGGTTTGGCCAGGAGCAGGCGCTGGTCGTCGATGCGGCCCTCGACGACACGGGCCTTGAACTGAATCTTGTCAAAGCTCAGCCGGCGGGCAGCGGCCAGCACGTCTACGATTTGGAAGCCGATGTTGTGGCGATTCCGCTCGTAACGCGGGCCTGGGTTGCCGAGCCCAACGATGAGTTTCATGGCAGGTGGCAGGTGGCAGGTGGCAGGTGGCAGGTAGCAGGTGGGTAGGGCGGGATGGGTGCGCTACCTGCTGCCTGCCATCTGCTAACGGGTGACAACCAGCCGGTAGTACAGCCAGGTGAGCAGACTCTTCACGCCGAAAAAGATGCCCACGACGACAAAAATGCCGAGCACGATGCGCGCCCCGCGCAGGAAAGCCCGACCCATGCGTGAGGCCACCGAGCCCAGCGATTCGCCCTGGCTCCCTCCCTCGCCGCCCGCTGCATCGCCGGCGCTAGCGACCTGGGGGCCGCGCGGCGTGGCCGTAGCCTCAGGGGCAGGCGTTGCCATTGGAATCTCGGGCGTCAGCACCACAGGCGTGGCCGTAGCAGGCTTGGGGGTGGGGGTGATTGTTGGCGTGGGGGTCTCCTGTGGCGTCGGGGTGTCCACCAGGCCGGTATTGGCTACGTGAGTGCGCACCACGAAGTATTCGTCGTAGTTGCCATCGCGCTTCACGATGCGCAGCCGGATGGAGTAGGTGCCATCCGAAACGGAGCGCGTATCCCACAGGCCGAGGACGCCATTGGCAACGGGTGTCTCGCTGACGCCGATGTTGAACCAGTTTTGGGTGCCGGTCGGCGCCGCCGCCAGCTCATATTTCCAGAAATCAGGATGGGTCGTTGTGCCGCGAATCTCGGTGACCCCACGCAAAACCTCCGTCTCAGGCGGGAAGTTGATGCCCGGTCCCTGGGCCATGGCGCGGCCCCAACCGAGAATAAGCAAAGCAAAGACCAGGAGAGGAAGAAGGCGTTTCATAAGAGTTGACCGGGGGATTGCGAAGCCAGCAACACGCTGGCGCAATCGGTTAGTCTAGCACAGCGGCGACTGCCCCAACAAAAGAAAAAGGGCCTTCTCCATAGAGAAGGCCCTTGGCATGTCCTCGTGGACTCAGCGAAAAGGGCCGGGCAAGCAGGCCGACCGGGCAGCAAGCCGGCCGGGCGACTCGCCTCAACCCATCTCATCCAACCGCTTCTGCCACTTCTCCACAAGCCGGTTGTACGTCGCTGAATCGATCTCGCCGTTGGCAAGCCGCAGGTCCAGGTTGTCGATAAGGGACTCGATATCGCCCTTGGACTGGGGAACCGCTGTTTGCGGAGCGGCTGCCGCGGCCGGCTGGGGCTGCATGGCTCCCTGCATGGCCTGGGCCACCATACCACCCAGGCCGGCGCCCATACCGATTCCCGCACCCAGGCCTACACCGGCAGCCATCCCCTCGCCGCCGGCGCCGCCCTGACCCACGCCTGCCGCCGCCGTGCCCAGCGCCTGCGCTGCCTTGAAACGGAGGTAGGCGTTCATGTCGCCGATGGCTCCCATGGCGGCCCGCTCGTCGATGGCCTTCGACGTGTCCTCGGTGGCGCTGATCGACTGGACGAAGACCTGCTTGGCGGTCATGCCCGACTGCTCGAACGACTCCGCCACCTTTGCTTTGAGGGCCACGCTCAGTTCATCGGTCAGGGCGGGCAAGTCAAACAAACCAGCCTTACTCTCGCCCAGGACATCGGCAAAAGCCGACACGAGCTGGCCGCGCAACCAGTCGGCGATCTCGTTGGTGCCGTACAAACCGCGCTGGCCAACGACCTGGGCGACAAATCGTTGGGCGTCCGTGACGCGGACCGAATAGGAGCCGAACCCCCGCAGGCGCACCATACCCAGGTCACGGTCGCGTACGGCAATCGGCTCCGGTGTGCCCCACTTCAGGTCGAGCAGGTCGACCATGTTCACGAAGTACACCGACGCCTTGAAGGGCGACTCGCCGCTGAACAGCTTGCCCAGCAGGCCAATGAGCAGCGGAACGTTGGCGGTCGTCAGTGTGTGACGTCCGGCGCCAAAGGTGTCGAGGGCTTTGCCGTCGCGGAAAAACACGGCGTTCTGGCTCTCGCCGACGACGAGCTGCGAGCCCAGACGAATATCGCCCCATCCCTCCTGGGGTACACGAATGACGAGTTGGTCGGGGCGCTGGTCGGGCGCCTGGATGATATCGAAAACGCGGGCCATAGAGAATATCTCCTTGGGAAGCTGTGTATGTAGATGCTGGAAGTGCGGAAAGGTCAGGAGACCGGTTTTGAGGCGTCAGGGGCAACACTGGGCTCGTCGGGAAGAGGGGGCATCGGCTCCATAGGCACAAGGCCCGTCTCGCTGATGGCCGCCTCACGCAGCTCGAACTGGTCATTCAGGTCGTTTAGCGTCACCTACAGGCTGTCGAGGGCCGGCTGCACTCCTTCGTTGGCGGCGATGGCTTGGTTGAGCGCGGCGATGCGTTCATTGATCTCGGGTACACGATCGGCGATCGCCTGGTCGAAGCTGGCAAGTCGTTCGAGCTCAGGCTCGCGCACTTTGTCCAGGTCGAAGAACGGGGCATAGCCGTAGGCAGCGGTTCGGATCTTGTCGATCAGTAGCTGCAAACGACCGACAGCGCGTTCCAAACCGGGCAGGTCGCGCAGCCTTCCGGCATTGACCATGTCGCGCTCCAGGCCAGTCAACTTGCTGCGATAGGTCTCCAAGATCTTGGCGATGCCCTCACGCAAGCGCTTGTCGGCCTCGCGCCGCATTTCCTTGCTGCGATAGTCGCCGATGACCGGCAGGCTATCCATCAGGCCGCCGACCTTGCTGCCGACGGTGTCGATGCCTGCCTTCGCACGATTGACAATGCTACTCATGCTTACCTCCACGTGAACGATGGGAAAACCATGCGGCCATCCGGCGCCTACGCCAGATGCAGAAAGACTTCGGCGCCGCAGAATGGACACTCGATGACGCCCTTGCCTGCCAGCTCAAGCACGCCACCGCAGTTCGGGCACTTGTGGTCGCTCTTCATCTGCGACGCTTCCTTGGAGTAGAGGATGCCGTCCTTCCAGTTGACGGCGCCGGTGAAGAGCTCTTTTCCGACCAGATCCCGGACCATTGCCTCTACTTCCGTGCGGTTTAAATTGAGTTTCAAGGCGATGTCATCCAGCCTGACTTTGCCTTGCATGAGGACCATGTTCAGAATCTCGCGCTGCTGCCGCGCCTTTGCCATCTGCGCCTCTTCGCCACGCCCTGTGATCAGCAAGTAGACGCCGACGCCGCCCAGGGCGACGGCGATGGGCAGGACCAGGCAGACAAAGCCAAGCGCCGACCCGCCTGCGCTGGCGTTGGCTTCGGTTGCCATCTGGGTGAGCAGCAGAAAGCCGCCGGCGACCACCACGATCACGGCGGCAACCAGCAAAATGATGCCTACGATACGTCCGGTACTCATGGTGCTTGCCTGGGGACTCTCGGTGGGTACAAGATGGAAAGAAACGAACGAGAAAACGAGCGGGCAGTCGCGGGCATCAGCCAAAACCGCCGCCGCCGCCACCACCGCCACCACCGCCACCTCCCCCGCCGCCACTAAAACCGCCGCCGCTCCAGCCGCCACTGCGCCCGCCTGATGAGGTCCATCCGCCGCCCTGGGGCGCAGGTCTGCTGGTGAGGGTGGAGGTTGCCTGGTTGAGCATGCCGGAAAGACCGATGCTCATTCCGGCCAGGCCGCCGGCCATTTGCTGGCTGGCGTTGCCCAACCCGCCCATGCTGGGCTGTTCGACCGACGGTCGCGGCGCCGGTGACGCCTGCCCCGGTCCGCTTCCCCCGGTCATGCTCTGACCGGAAGGGTAGGGTCCCGAAGGTCCAAAATGGGGGTACGGAACATACCAGGGCGGCACGGGAGCCGATGGCACCACCGCCCACTTGCGAATGTAGTCATCTTCCAAACCGAAGGCGATGGCGTAGGGCAGATAGCGGTCGAAAAGCTCGGTGGCGCGCTCGAGCTGTGTATACTTGTCGATCTGCTGGAGATAGGTGCGGAATGCGCGCCAGCGTGCGTTCTGCTCAGCGCCAGCGGCAGTGCGCCGCGGCATGTGGCGAGCCAGAACGATGATGCCGACACCGAAGACGAGGATGCCGATGGGCAGGCACAGGGCAAAGTCTGTGTAGGCCGAGGCGAGCGTGATCAGCACACAGCTGAAGGCAAAGGCGATGAACAGCGCCACCATCCCCAACACCCCCCAGCGACTACGGGCGCTGTCGGGATTGCTGGTGAAAAGACCCGCCGTCGTCACCTCGTCATATAGGGCCGAGCGCAACTTGGGCAGGTGAACGTAGAACTTCTCCTTCAAGCTCGAAAGCTTGCGCTCCTGCTTCTCGCCGAAGACGGAGGTCAGCAGAAGCTTCTCGTAGGCCCGCAGCTTGTCATCGGGGTCCTTCAAGAGTTTGTACGTGAAGTCAGACTGGCCGGCAAGTCCAAACGCGCCTTTCTTGGGCTGCATCTGTTCCATGGTCATGTAGCCGCGGCGGGCCAGATCGACCATAGTGGCCAGGACGTCCTGCAAGTCAGCCTTCTCATCCAAGAGGGTGCCGACCATGCCTGGTGGCATGTCAGAGGGCGGCTCCGGCAGGTATTCGGCCACGAAGTCGGTGGTTGCATCACGGCCGCGGCGATACCACAGCAGGTAGAGGGCCAGTGGGGCCAGCGCCGCCAGCACCAGGGTGGCGCTGAGGGCAAGGACGTTGGCGACGGGACGCCATTTGCGATCGTATTCCGCCTGTGTTTCCTTGACGGCTGTTTCGGCATCCGCGGTTGCCTGCCAGGCGGCGGGGGCGCCCGCCACCACGCCGGGAGTGAACTCAGCCCGCACTTCGAACATCTGACCGGCCGGGATGCGCTCGGTGGCCGTGAAGCGCGCCGTCTGGTCGTCGATTTTGGCGATGTCGGCGGGGGTGAAGTAGTTGTCCAGGTTCCGGATCGCTGCCGGAGCCGGGAGATGGATGGTGACGACACTGTTGTTGACGGGGAACTGGCGGTCGCCATAAACCGCCTGCCACCACACCTGGTCCCCGCCCTCATAGTAGCGCAACCCACCGTCGACGCGATAGCTGACGGTGAAGGTGCGGGTGGCGTCGGACGTCGGCTCGAAGTACCAGTTGATGACAGTATTCTGCCCCTGCTGTTCGACGTCGAAAGTCCCCGGCGCCTGGCTGGTGCCAGCCTCGTAAGCGCCGCTCTCATCGGCAACGCCGATATCGGTGATGCCGGTCAGCTTGCTCCCATCAATCGATCGGAAGCCGCGACGAAATGCGCCGCTGGTAAAAGTGATGGCTTGTGTTTCGACAACGTCGAAAGTACCGTCCCGATTGACGGTGATGTCGACATCGAACCGATCCCAGTACAGCGTCTGGTCTTGTGCTTCAGCGCGCCACGGCGCTGCCGCTGCCAGGACGCTCACAGCAATCAGCAACGCTGGCAACCAGCGCATCCACCTGGTCAACATAGACGTGTGTGCTCCACCATGAGAAAGGTGCGGCGAACGGTTGGCTTCACCCGCTCGGCGGTGAAGTAAAGACTCCTTCGCTGGGAGGACTGGCTAGAACTGCGCGAAACCGCGCGAGGCGAGGCGGTAACTGAGTCGGCTGCAAGCGCTTGTTCGGCGGCGTGCCGCCGTCATCCGCGCTTTACTGCCCGCGAAGCACTTGCCTAATCGTAACATCGCCCGCATCTACTTCGACAATCAAATCACCGCCACGTCGCCCAATGTAGTCTTTGGGGCCATAGTTTACACGCCAGCGAGGGCCGTTTTCAAAACTCTGGGTGATAGTAATGAGACTTTGAAGAACATCCACGCCTAACTCGCGGGCACGTTTGTTTGCAGTGGCGAGGACGCGAGCTAATAGTACCGCAAGGTCATCCTGCAGAACGTCAGCGCTTAGTGTCGCACTCATGGCAAAACTCCTACCTCTTCGTGTCCACCTGTGACTGCGGGGTTTGAATCTTGCCATGCCTGTTTGAGGGCGGCGCCAACAACGGCGTTATTCAGAACGGATTTCGGCGACAATGGCATGGGCGATTCCATTGGAGGCTGTTGCTGGAATTATACGCCCTTTGGGGTGGCACGCTACTTGTGTCAGCCGCTCAACGTTCGAATTCAGCGGATGGCAAAAAGCGCAGTTTTTTGATACCTCTGAGGGGGATTATGCGGAAACATAGTTGTGGTAGAAGGCGGAATGCGTCGGGCTTGAAGATCGACCGCTTGGCCATCTTGCCAACCAGTATAACACCGCCCCAGCTTCCGTCAAGCCAATGGCAAGCGCCCAAACGTGTTTCGCATGATCGTGTGTGGGCCGGTGGCGATGGAGAGACCCCATTCGCTCACAATAACAATACGGACAAAGGGCAGGATGCGTTTCCGAGGCGCTTCTTCTTCTGCTGGCAGGCGCCGCTGCCTGGTCCACTGCCAGCCTCTATGCCCAATCCGGAGGCCCCTACGAGCTGTCCTGGACGAACATCGGACCCGCCAGCACGGCGTCGGGCGGAGTTGTGAACTCACCAGCGCGGTCAGTCCAGCGGGCTGCGCACAGCCTTCGGCCCGCGGTTGAGGACGTGGGTGTAGATCATGGTGGTTTTGACGTCCTTATGGCCGAGGAGTTCCTGGACGGTGCGGATATCGTAGCCGGCTTCGAGGAGATGCGTGGCGAAGGAGTGGCGGAAGGTATGGCAACTGGCGGGTTTGGCAATCCCGCTGGCTTTGACTGCAGCGCGCACGGCGCGCTGCAAGTTGGAGTCATCGGCGTGGTGACGGCGGGTGACGGCGCCGCCAGCGATGGCGCCCCCGTCGGCAGCGGTGCTGCGCGGGTCGACGCTCAGTTTGGAGGCGGGAAAGACATATTGCCAGCCCCATTCTTTGTTGGCATTGGGGTATTTGCGGTCGAGGGCGTAGGGAAGGTAGACGGCGCCGTAGCCGGCCTTGAGATCGACTTCGTGAATGGCCTTGACATGGCGCAAATGCTCGCCTAGACTTGACATGGCGCAAATGCTCGCCTAGAATAGGAACCAGTTGTTCTGGCAGCAGGGTCACGCGGTCTTCATTGCCTTTTGTATCGCGCACGAGGAGCATGATGCTGACCAAAGTCGACGTCTTTGACACGCAGGCGCAGGCATTCAAGCAGGCGCAAGCCGGCGCCGTAGAGGAGCTTGGCCTGGAGCCGGAAGGTGGGGTCGTCGATGTGTTCGAGGAGGCGCTGGACTTCGGCTTTGGTGAGGACGACGGGCAGGCGTTTGTCTTTTTTGGCGCGCAGGGCGTCGATGCCGGTGAGTTCGATGTGGAGGACTTGTTTATACAGAAAGAGGATGGCCTGCATGGCCACGTTTTGGGTGCTGGCGGCGACATTGTCGACGGTGGCGAGGAAAATTTAAATATTGACACTCCAAACGGACAAATAAACATTGCCTACTTTATTTTAGTTCATCGTTTTCCCGAACAATTTAAACGACTTTTTAAAGCCATTTACCACCCAGAGAATTATTACTTAATTCATTTAGACAAAAAAACGGGGGTTGAAATTTGTGAGGACATTCAAGATTTTTTAACCGATTTCCAAAACACTTATATTTTAGAAAGTAAAAATGTAGTTTGGGGCGGATATAGTATGGTTCAAGCCGAATTAAGTGGCATAAAATACCTTTTAGACATCAGTGCAGAATGGGATTTTTTCATCAATTTAAGCGGACAAGATTATCCTTTAAAGTCCCAAAAAATCATTCGTGATTTCCTAACAAAAAATAAGGGAAATAGTTTTATAAAAATAGCAAATCAGGCATCCGAAAGACCCGAAACAATGAACCGAATTGAAAATTATTTTGTAGAAACTAACACCGGGTTTTCAGGAGTTCCTTGCAAAAGAGCATTTCTCAAAGATGTTATATCCTATATTGGTGGGCAATGGATGATTTTAACAAGACAATGTTGTGAATTTATCTGCAATAGTGGTGAAGCGAAAAAATTTGAAGATTTTTACCTTAACACATTAATAGCAGACGAATCTTTTTTTCAAACAGTATTGATGAATACCTCATTTGACGGGAACATTATTAATGACGACAAAAGAGCCATCATATGGATACCAGACGGTGATATAAAATTACGACCAAAAACTTTCACCAAAGACGACATTGATTTTTTACTATCGGGCGACAATTTGTTTGCCCGAAAATTTGATGACAATATGGATGCAAACATCTTGGACATTATGGAAACTAATTTTGATTTGCCTTTAATTTCAGGAGCACAGCACAAAATAGGGCAAAATAGGGGACAGTTACCTAAAAAGCCTAACCAGGCGCTGCAGTTGACGGCGAGTACGCCGCAACTGAGCTTTATCGTTGGGCGGCTTGCTTCCGTTCCGAGTTCACTCTCACACAGAGTTTGCAGAAAACCTGA
>CAZHTZ010000094.1:0-16052 GCA_964535455.1 uncultured Caldilineales bacterium | reverse complement strand
AAGCGATAGGTCATTCCCGCCGTCACCGCGGTGCGTTGGGTCAACGCAATGGGGTTGTTGTTGACAGAATCCTCATTCCGGGCGGCCCAACTGCCTGAATGGATGGGCTCAGGCACCACGGCCAAAAAGCCACCCCATTGGTCCCATGGCTCCTCCGTGGCGTCCTCGAATCCCGGATTCTCCAACAAATTCTCTCCCGCCGACACCGGTAGGCTGTGCAAGCTCAGCATCAGAGCGACGCTTGCGAGGGCGACCGCAAGGAAACAGCTCCACCACCGCTTCATGGACGCGTCTTCGCCTCGAGATCAAAGGGTAGGGCCTATGGCATTTATCCAGGAACACGCTGCCTGATCGTAGCCAACACTACGCAAGTTGTCAAAGTGAAGGCTTCACAAAGTGAAGGCCGTCACAAAAGAGGCGCCGCCCTCTCCCTCGTCGTCTGTCGTCAGCGGTCGGCGGTCTCCCCGTCCCCAACGACCGCAAAGGGGTCTGCCGCCCCCGCAAAGATCTGGTCCAGAATGCGCATCTCCCGGTGTTCGACGATGCGCAGAAACTCATCGGCGCCGCCCATATGCTTGAAAGCGGAATAGCCGCGTTCAAGGAACCCCTGCAGCTCATGCCAGCCCCCGCGATGAGCAGGACCGCGCGCCAGGCGCAGGGTCCAGCCGATGATGGGCAGCCGTGTCAGCCGGTCCAAGCCGTGCCCAACCTGGACGAGCAGTTGGATCTGATAGGCGCGCTCGGCATAGTTGTTGCAGATGCGGTAACCTTCGGCGTACTGCTGGGCGGTGAGTGCATCCCGCACGCCGAACTTCTCGACCAACGCTGCCAGCAGGGCCCTGTCCAGTTCCTCGGTGAAAGCGTTCAGCTCGATGGCCTGGGTGAGAACGCGCAACAGGCTGGCCGGAAGAAAACGCATCATAAAGTCATGGATGCGGATGATGTCGTGGTTGCGCTGCGCAAAGTCCTTGGGCGCGTAGATGTCGTCCAGAAAAAACCGGCAGGCCGGTGCGTAGCGCTCGCTGCGCAGGAGGTCGGCGTGGGTCGCGGCCAGACGCTGCGCCTGCCAGACGCGGAACATTGCCGTTTCCGGCGGCAGGTCCTGGCCGTCCACCCGCCGGTAGCTGAGGTCTTGCTGGCGGCGAAGCTGGACCAGTAGCCGGGCGGCGTCCTGGGGCGAGGGAGTGTCGGTCATGGTCCCACGTGCGCCGCCCTGGTCGCCGATATCACTTCGCCGCCAGCACCAAACCGGCCAAAGTGATGACGAGGGTTTGGAAGGGCGTGCGGCTTGGCGAAGGTGGGTTCATCGGCAGGACTCCCATCTATCCACCCCCAGGATATTCGTTGCCTCCGTTTATGTCGTCGACAAACCCGGTCCACAGCCACCATTCCCCCTTCTCGCCCGGGACTTGTCCCCCCGGCGCCACCTCTCCTGCTTCGGCGAGGCGCTCCAGCGCCGCCTCGACGTCGGGCTGTTTCCACTGGAACACCTTGCGCACCTGGGCGCTGGTGGCGGCGCCGACCGCCGCCAGGTACAAACCGGCCAGCCGCTGCCGCGCCGCCGTCCGCGTGATGGGCCGCGCCCGGCCGGGCAGGTCGGGATACCAGCGGTGCGTACACTCATAGATAAAGCTGTAGCGCCAGGCGCCGGTGGCGGCGACGCCCACGGGGAGAATCTTGAAGTCGCGCTGCAGGGCGGCCAGGGCGTTCTCGAACGGCGTGTTGCTGGCGGCGCTGGTGAGGTGGATCTGCCGGCGCAGGTTCACCGTGTCCAACGGCCCCGTTTCCAACAGGGCCTCATAGATGAGCCGCGCCTCGTGGGTGAGCTGGCCATCCCGATACTGGTCAAGATAGTCGTGCTCCGGCTCGCCGTAGTTCTCGCTGAGGGCATAAAAGACCGGGGCGACGTCCAGCGCGATCAGCGTAGCCCGACCGCGCAGAACCTTGGCGTAGTACCACCAGCGCTTGTCCAGGGCCTGGTCTTTCCAACCCCAGGTGATGTGGCCGGGGTCGTCGTGCTCGTTCGGCACCGGCCGGTCGCCGGCCACAGCCGCCCACAGGCTGGGCAGGAGGACGCCGGCAATCGGCCAGAAATAGACGAAGCCGCGCTCGCCCACGAAACCCTGCGCCTCCTCGACCGTACGCAGACGCTGCTCCGGTTGGAGGTGAAACGAGCGCGCCCGGTAGCGCTGTAAGCGGGCGGGGTCTAGTTCAAGCGTTGGCATGTGGGTTCCTGCTGTGGGCCTCACTCACTCTTCTTCTGCGTCCCAAGCCTCGTCCTCTTCGTCCCAACCGGGGTATTGCGGCGGCGCCACACCTACCGCCTCTACCAGCACAGGATAGTCGCGGTCTTCTGGCGCCGCGGGATTGATGGCGTGGACCTTCACCTTAAAGCGCCACTCATCGCCGTAGTCGAACAGATAGAGGAACTTCTGGCCTTTTTGCAGCGCCAACGAATCGAGCGTCGTAGTCGCTGCCACACCCGCTTCCGTCATGCCCAGATCGAGACTGGCGTCGAAGAGCGGCGTCAGCATTTCGGGATCATCGGCTGAGCGCACAAGCGAGAGGAACATGTCCGTGAACATCGCCGGCATACCTGTCTCCTGCTGGAACCGAGCGACAAGCTGCTGCTGCTCCTCGCTGCTCATGCCTTTGATCATGGCGTGAAATAGTCGGATTTGTTCCGGGGTTGGCGGTGTTTCGTCCCCCAAATCATCCTCGTCTTCGCTGTCAAGCTCGTCCTCTCCATCCGCTCCTTCGCTATCCCCGCCGGTGTCGATGGCGCCGTCTTCAAGCAGCCACGCATCCTCCGCATCGACATCAGGGCCTGCATACTCCGTCGCTGTATCCCATGCCGTGCCACTCATAAAGAATGAGTACATATGGTCGGCATCCCACTCATAGGCATCCTGGATGGCAAAGTGCAGATCTTCCAGCGTTTGGTCAGCGCGCAATTCCAGCTTGCGCCAGGTTCGACCGGTGCCGGGTAAGGAAATATGGAAGGTGAAGGTTTTCACGATAGGTTCTCCTTGATCATGACGCAACGGTTGTTGTCAGCCGCATGGCCGCGGCGACGGAGTAGACGATGAGCATCTGGCCGGGGCCATAGGTCAGCCAGATGACGTCGCCGATCAGGGGGAAGGTCAGGCCGCTGAAAAGCTGCCCGGCCAGGATGAGGTCGCTGAACAGGAACAGCCCCGCCCCCACCGCCAGAGGGATGAAAGCGTGGGCCTGCAGCGCCAGCCCGGTGGCGAACCCGGCAGTGCTGGCGAGGAGCAAAGCATAGGGAAGCGCCGCCCAGTGCAGGACGCTGGGTTCCTGACCGCGGAAGACAACAGCATACCACCCCAGTATTCCCACGACCAGCCAAACGGCCAGGGCGACCCAGCGCGGGCCCGGCTCATCCAGTCCTTGCTGGTTGCCGAACCCGACAAAGGCAGCAATATAGAAGAGATGGCCGACGCCGAAGGCGAGCATGCCACCCAATACGTGCGGCTCCAAGGGAATCAACCCCGCCATCAGCAAGTCACCCAGGAAGCCGAGGGTCATGCCGAGCGCCACGAACAGGGCGTAGCGCTCGGCCCCGCCCGGAGCCCCACGACTCAGCGCATACCAGCTCCAGCCCGCGACCACCAGGACCAGCGAGGAAGCAATGCGCGTGGTCAGTGGCATGCGGTGATTGGCATCCCCCTTGCCGAACAGGAAACCGCCAAAGAGCAAGACTGCCCACAGCGCCAGCAGGAGGATCAGCCACCATCGTTGCACGGATGTCAGAGTGTTGGGAAACATGGCCGTCTATGTCGCTTGTCATTGGAAGAGAGGGGGTACAGACGTGGGCGTCTGCACGCCCGAACAGCCCGCGGACGCTGAGAGCATAGCACAGGAAGCCAGATTACAGCAAAGCCTACCGGCGCCGGCAGACGCGTGGTCAGCCGCAGCGGCTCGTTTGCCGGCCCATGTGCTAACCGGCCGGAGGCTCCACCTGAGACACACCCGGAGAGCCCCAACGCGGCTCGGCCACGCCCCACCGCATGGCCACCCATGCCGCCAGATAGAACAAGGCGCTGATGGCAAAGAGGAGGTTGTAGTTGATACCGGCCAGCCAGGCGCCCGCCAGCGGCCCCACCAGGCTGACCGCACCCACCGCCGTGTTCGCCATGCCCGCATAGGTCGGGCGCCGGTCAGGGGGAGCGAACTCGAGCACGATCAGAATGCCGGAGACGACGATGGCGCCCGAGGTGATGCCCATGCCGAAAAAGACCAGATCATACCAGACCGCCGATGGCGCCAGCCATGCCACCAGAAAGGCCGCCATCGACGCCAGCGCGCCCAACTCTAGCGACAGCTTGTGACCGAAGCGGTCGGCCAACAGGCCGAACACCAGGTTGGCGGCCGTCTGGCCGAGCAGCAGCTCGGCGGTGTAGATGCCCACGCGGCCGTCGGGAATCTGGAAGCGCTGCACCGCCGCCACCGTGACAAAACCGGTGCCCATGCCCCCCAACACCAGCAGCAACCGCGCCGCCAGATAGCGCCGGAAATTGGCATCTTTCTGCACGAGCGCCGGCAGCGCCGCAAAGAACTCCCGGCTGCTGCGCCGCGGGATCCTGGCGGCTCGCACGGGTTCGCGCGTCCCTGCCAGGAACATCCAACTCAGGGTGACCCCAATGGCAGCGAAGATGAAGATGTAGGTAAAGTTGACAGGAAAGGGATAGTGATTCAGCAGCCGCGTGGCGATGAGCGCGCTCAAGATGCCCGCCGATGCGCCCAGAAACAGTGTGATACCCATGAAGCGGCCACGCACTGCCACCGGGAAACAACGAGCGATCAACTCCTGCCAGGAGGGCGCCACCACGCCCGCCCCCAACCCGTGCCAGGCATAGCCCAAGAAGAAGAGGGCCAAAGCCAGAGTTGGCGACACCAGCGCCGCCGGCGCCGCCAGCACAATGATCCACATCGGCAGGCGCTCCGCAAACAACCCCAGGTTGACGACCACCGCCCTCTTACGCGGCAGGCGCTCGATGATGTTGGCCGTGAAGAGCTGCGGTAGAAACCAGGCGCCCTGGGCGATCGTGGCCGCCAACCCGATGTAGAAGGGATTGGGCGTCAGCTTCGTGATGAACAGGGGGACGATGGTGGTCGAGGACAGAAACGAGATCCCGAACCAAAACCACACGCCGTCCATCAAGTTGAAACCGAAGTTCCAACGATAGTGGCGCCAGACCTCGCCCTCCAACTCCTCCTCCGTGTGCGCCGGCAGAGCGCGGTCAAGCTCCAACAACCGCCGCATCACACCCCGCCACCAGACATGCACCATCATAGACACGGGTAGGCGGCTGCCTCTCAATCCATCGCCTTGGCGGGAGGCGGCAAGGTCGCCAGGAAATCCACGGCAAAGCGCTCCACGTAGCCGGTCAACAACGCCTCCACGCGGTCCGGATCCGCCGAAGCAACCAGCAGGCCGGCATGATGCAGCTTCTGCGGCCGCCACACGATCTCCGGCTCCTGGTAGGCCGCCAGGTCAGGCCATTCCTGTTTGGCCAGACAGGTGATCAACCCACCGTACTGCGCCTTGGCAGGCGGCAGGACGTACGCCTCGCCGCGAGCATGCGCTACCTCCAGCCTTGCCCACTCGGCCCACGGGTTGAGGTCCGATCCGGCTTCGATGAGACGATCCAGGTTGGCCCCACCCACACGCGCCGCCATCTCCAGGAAGTAAAACCTGCCGTCGGCGTGCGCCCGGATGAACTCGGCGTGCGTCACCCCACGCACCATGCCCATCGCCGCGATCACCTCGCGGTTGAGCGCCTCGAGCAGCTGTTCCTCGGCGGAGCCGCGCCGCAGCGTCCGCGACATGAAGACCCCGCCCTCGTGCATCACGCTCATCGGCGGCCGGCCATATTGGTGGGCGACGGCAAAGACCACCTCGCGTTCCGAGACAATGGAGTCGACGTGAAACACATCCCCCGGCAGAAACTGCTCGAGCACATAGAAGGATTGGCGGTCGCCCAGGACATCCAACGCCCGCCAGAGCTCCTCCGGGTCGTGAATCTTCTTGATCCCGATCGAGCCCGCTTCCGACCGTGGCTTCAACACCCACGGGGCCTGTGTTCTTGCCATGAAGTCGCGCAGGCGGTCGTAGTTCAGCACATGCACGAAATCGGGGATGGGGACGCCGTGTTCACGGGCCTGCATACGCATGGCGAGTTTGTCGCGGAAGTAGCGCACCGTCGTTTCCCCCATGCCGGGGATGGGCAGGTGCTCGCGCAGGTGGGCCGCCGTCCCGACGTCGAAGTCGTCCAACGGAACGATGCGGTCGATCTGCCGCTCTCGCGCCAGAAAGCTCACGCTGTGCACCAACTCGGGACCGATGCTGAGGTCGGGCATCAAAAAGCGCTCGTCGATGCTGTCCATCGGCCAGGGTTGGTCGGCCAGCTTCTCCCGCGTCAACAGCAGCGTGCGGCACCCCAGTTGCCTACACGTCTCGATGAACCGCGCCCCTTTGAAGTAGCTGGCAATGCAAAGGATAGTCGTGGATTCGGACGAGGTCATCGCAGAACTCCTCATGCTGAGGCGGGCAGCACCGCGAAAGGGCCGGTCACCTGAAGTGAAATGGCGGTCACCTGAACAGGAGAAACGATTATAGCATATTTACTTTTGGGGTTGCTTGGGCTAGAATCGCGTGATCCATGTTGCTTGGCTGACGTTTTTCGCATTCATATCGATGTCCAACTACCAGCAGACCCTCGAAGCGATCCACAGCTACGTCGACTACAGCCGTACGCGGCAGATTCCCTATAACGCCAACACCTACAACCTGGAGCGCATGCGGGCGCTGTGCGCCCTGTTGGACAACCCTCAAGATCGCTTTCCGTCACTGCACATCGCCGGCAGCAAAGGGAAGGGTTCCACGGCGGCGATGGCGGCGTCGATCCTGCAGACCGCCGGCCATCGCACCGGCCTCTATACCTCGCCCCACCTGCATACCTTTCGCGAGCGCCTCCGCATCGACGGCGAATTGATCGGCCGTGAGCAACTGGTGGCGCTGTGGGAGGAAGCTCGACCGTTGGTCGAGTCACTGAAGCGGCCAACCACTTTCGAGATCATCACCGCCCTGGCGTTTCTGCACTTCAGCTGGCCGCCGGTGGATTGGGCCGTGCTCGAAGTCGGGTTAGGCGGCCGGCTTGATGCCACCAACGTCGTTCACCCGGCTGCCTGCGCCATCACTTCTCTCAGCTACGAACACACCGACCTGCTTGGACACACACTCAGTCTCATTGCCTTCGAGAAGGCCGGCATCATCAAGCCTGGTGTCCCCGTGGTCGTTGGCCCGCAGGCGCCGGAAGCCATGGCCGTCATCGAGACGGTGGCCGCCGAGAGCGGAGTCCAGCTCTGGCGAGTCGGCGAGGGTGATGATGCTCACTGGCGCTGGGCCGTCCGCGAAGCCACCCCTGCCGGTGTTCGCTTCGACCTCACGGGGCCTGAGGACGCCTACGAGGATCTGTGGGCGCCGTTGGCCGGCTACCACCAGGCAGCAAACGCTGCCGTCGCCGTTGCCCTCATCCATACCCTGGACTCCGTCCCCACTCCCGCCACCATTCGCCAGGGACTGGCTCGCGCTTACTGGCCCGGTCGCCTGGAATCCGTCAGCCTACAGCCGCACATCGTGGTCGACAGCGCCCACAACCGCCACAGCGCCGAAAAGATGCAGTCGGCCCTGGCGCTGTTCCCCAACAAACGCCTGATCCTTTTGTTTGGCGCCTCGTCCGACAAGGATATCCACGGCATGCTCGAAGTCCTGGGCCCCGAGGCCGCAGTCGTCATCGTGACCCGCAGCTTCCATCCCCGCGCCTCCGACCCCAACGAGCTCGCGGATCTGGCCCGCAGCGTGCTGCCGTACACGCCCATCCACGTCACGGCAAACGTCCCGGACGCCCTCCGGCTTGCGGGTGATCTCGCAGGCCCCAACGACCTGGTCCTCGTCACCGGTTCCATCTTTGTGGTCGCCGATGTCCGGGAAAGCTGGAACGTCCTTCACCCCCACGCCTTCCCCCCAGACGATTGGGTGCATGTGGCGGAGCCGATCGGCGGCGACGGCCAACATGCCCGCACCGGCCCGGCCCCATCGGGCACCTATGCTCCCGTAGCGGCAGCCAGCCACCCTCCTGAAGGCGCCTCTCCCCTCCCCTCGTCGCACAACCCATGAGCCCACGTGAATTCGATCGCTTCGCCTGGCATCTGAGCGAGGAACTCTCTATCCTCAACGCCGCCATGCAAAGCCTCGCTACTTCTTCCACCCGCGCCTCTGCCGACGACGAGGACGCCGACGCCCTGCGTGAATACCCTGTGCTGGCTGCTGTCGACATGGTGGTCTTTCCGCGGCTTGCGGCTCCTCTCTTCATCGGCCGCGAGATGTCACGCCGCGCCCTCGAAGTAGCGCAGGATGAAGACGTCCCGCTGCTGGTGCTGGCGCAGCGCGACGCCAATGTCGAAAACCCCGGCTTCAAAGACCTCTACTCGGTTGGCACCGAGATCACCGTGGGACGCGTCCTGCGCATGCCTGACGGCACGCAGAGTCTCTTCTGCCACGGCGAGCATCGGGTCGAGGTCGTGGAAGTCATCCACGAGCGCCCCTACCTGCGCGTGCGCGGGCGGCGCCTGTTTGACTCGGGTCACGAACAAAAAGACACCCCCGCCATGATGCGCGCCGTACTGGCGCTGTATGAGAAGGTCATCGATCTCAACCAGAACATTCCCGAGGAAGCCCTGGTTGCAGCCATGAACCTGGAAGAACCGGGGTGGCTGTCCGATCTGGTGGTCTCCACGCTTGGCATCAGCGTGGCCAAACGCCAGACCGTGCTCGAGATCACCGACACGGTCGAGCGCCTGCGCATCCTCAGCGTACTCCTGGCCGAAGAGCTCGACGTGTTGGAGCTGGAAAACCAGATCCATGAGCAGGTCCAACAACAGATGGACCGGTCGCAACGCGAGTACTTCCTGCGCGAGCAGATTCGCGCCATCCAGGAAGAACTGGGGGAGGGTGACGAGTTCGACCGCGATGTGACAGAGTTGCGCGAACGCGTTGTCGCCTCCGCCATGCCCGACGAAGCCAAGCAAAAAGCCGAGAAGGAGCTGGGGCGCATGGCGGCCATGCCGTCGATGGCCCCCGACATCGCCATCATCCGCACCTACCTGGAATGGCTGCTCGATCTGCCCTGGGGCGAGCCTGAACCCGATAGCATCGACCTGAGGCATACCGAAGCCGTGCTCGAGGCACACCACTACGGCCTGGAGAAGGCCAAAGAGCGCATCATCGAGCACGTAGCCGTGCGTAAGCTGGCCGGCGACCAGATGCGCACGCCCATTCTCTGCTTCGTGGGACCGCCCGGCACTGGCAAGACCTCGCTTGGCAAGTCCATCGCCGAAGCCCTGGGGCGTAAGTTCTTGCGCGTCTCGCTGGGCGGCGTGCGCGACGAAGCCGAGATTCGCGGGCATCGCCGCACCTATATCGGCGCTCTGCCCGGCCGCATCATCCAGACGATGCGCACCGCCGGCGTCGTCAACCCGGTGTTCATGCTCGACGAGGTCGACAAGCTGGGCTACGACTTCCGCGGCGATCCCTCGGCGGCGCTGCTGGAGGTGCTCGACCCGGAGCAGAACCATGCCTTCAGCGACCATTACCTGGACGTCACCTACGACCTCAGCCACGTCTTCTTCATCGCAACCGCCAACAACCCCTACGCCATCCCGCCGGCGCTGCTCGACCGCATGGAAATGATCGAGTTCCCCGGCTACACGAACATCGAGAAATCCCTGATCGCCACCAAGTTCATCATCCCGCGCCTGCTCAGCGAGCACGGGCTGAACGACGTCGGTCTGAAATTCGGCAACAGCGCTGTCAGCCACATCATCCAGAACTACACGTACGAGGCAGGGGTGCGGAATCTGGAACGTGAGTTAGCCAACATCTGTCGCAAGGTCGCCCGCCGCGTGGCCGAAGGCAGAAAGCCCCGCCGCCGCATCACGCCGACCAACGTCCACCTCTTCCTGGGCCCGCACCGCTACCTGCCCACGCGCATCGAAGACGCCGATGCTGTGGGCGTCGCCACCAGCCTGGCCTGGACCGAAGCCGGGGGCGATCTGATGCCGGTGGAAGTGATCACTATGCCCGGCAAAGGCAGCCTCATGCTCACCGGCCAGTTGGGCGAGGTGATGCAGGAATCGGCGCAGGCAGCGCTGTCCTACGCCCGCGCCCACGCCGCCGACTATGGCTTCGCCGATTTCGACTTCGAGAAATACGACATCCACATCCACGTGCCCGAAGGCGCCATTCCCAAAGATGGGCCTTCTGCGGGCATCACCCTGGCGACGGCGCTCATTTCTGCCCTGACCAACCGCCCGGTTGATCGTCGCGTGGGCATGACGGGCGAGATCACGCTGCGCGGTCGGGTGTTGCCCATCGGCGGGCTGAAGGAGAAGCTCCTCACCGCCCATCGCGGCGGGCTGAAGCTCGTCATCATTCCCGAACACAACGAAAAGGATCTTGTCGACGTGCCGCGCACGGTCAAGCGTGCGCTCGACATCCGTCTGGTCTCGCACATCGACCAGGTTCTGGCCCTGTCCCTCCTCGACCCGCTGCCGCCGCCCGCTGCCAATGCCCCGGCCAAACCGCGCAAGGGCCGCAAGCGCAAAGTGAACGCCAATGGCGCTGACGAGAGCGTTGACGAAAGCGCTGACAAAAGAACTCCCGATCCTACCACCGTGCCGGCGGCCTAGAACATGGCCCGGACCATTCTGATCGTTGTTGGCGTCGTCCTTATCGTCTTTCTGGTCGTTTGGGCGGTGAGCCAGACCGGCCTGCGCCTGCTCGGCGGCAGCTCCAGCACCTTGCCCACCGATCTGGCAGCGATCATGCCTGAAGGCTGGCTGGCGATCATGCCGTTGCAGCCGGTCAACATCGACCATGATGACATCAGTGAATCCACCCTGTACTACAGCTACGACACGGGACAGATCGGCGGCATCATTTACGATGCCCAAACCACACCTCTCGGCAATCAGGCCGTTCCCGTTCCCAGCCAGTCACCCACTTATTTGGTGCCCTACCGTCTGCTGCCCGATTACGTCGGCACCAAGACCAATGGCTACTTGAGTGACGCCACGCTGCAATACGAACAGGTCTTCTTCGACACACGAGGGGACAACAACGCCGCTGACACGGTCTCACGCGATCGGCTGATGGTGCGGGGCTTCCTCAACAACCTTGTCAATCACTTCTCCGTCTTCTGGTGGATCGACCCCCAGGCAGGGTATGGAGGCGCCACGACAAGCACCGCTGGCTGGTTGAGCCTGTCGGACACGACGCCCAACAACTGGGACGCGTGGAGCCAGTTGGAATACATTCATCAGGTATGGAACTGGGAGCCGCTGGCCGACCGATCCAATCTGTGCCGGCGTTCGCTCTTGGTGCTCAACGACACCGGCCCCACCACCCCTCCCAGTCCGCCCGTCTTCGTGAAAGACCCCACCACGGGCGACCTCTTCTTCTGCACCGGCCAGATGCCGGTGAGCCCTGCGTTCCCAGAAGCCCAGGTTCTGGCTTATCTGCGCGATGGCAGCGCCACGCGCCTGGACCCGAACTACACGAACGCACCAAAATTCAGCAATGCGAAAGTGTTCCGTATCACGGTCCCGGCTGACTTGACCACCGTGCACGACAACCAGATCATCGTCACCGGCGAGGTCGATTTTGTCGACAAGGGCCAGCCGTATGCCATGTGGTGGGCGGCAGAGATGGTGGCGCCGCAAAGCGTCAAACAAACGGTGCGTTGGGAGATCACAGGCTTGACACCCCGCTGAGCAACATGGCCACCGCCGTGACCCGCGTTTCTTCCACCTCCGAGATGGGCTTCATCACCCTTTGCCCCGACGCCAGTCCCGAAACCCTGCGCCGCGACTTTGCCGATCTCGTCGACCGGGGCATTCTGCTTAAGATCGGTGAGAAGCGCGCAACCTATTATGTGCTAAAGTAGTGCCGAGTGTCCCATGAGCCTGCAAGAAACGATCAACCAAGACCTCATGAACGCCATGAGGGCGGGTGATGAAGTCAAGAAGCGTACCCTGCGCAGCATCAAGGCCGCGATCACCCGCGCCGAACAGGAACGCAAGGCCGCTGTCATTGCCAGGGTCAACAAGAGCCAGTACACCCCAGAGGCCTACGAGGCCCTCCTGCTTGAAAAGACCAGGGAATTGCCTCCGTTCGCCGACGCCGATATCGTCGCAGTCCTGCGCAAGGAGGCCAAGCAGCGCGAGGACAGCATCAATGCCTATGTCAAAGCATCTCGACACGATCTGGCGGATGCCGAGCGCGCCGAGCTGGTCGTCATCCAGAGCTATCTGCCGCAGCAGCTCGACGAAGAGGCCATTCGCGGCGTCGCCCAAACCGTTATTTCCGAGGTTGGCGCCACCGGTCCCAAGGACATGGGCAGGGTCATGCCCGTGGTGATGGCCAAACTGGCAGGTCAGGCTGACGGTCGCCTGGTCAGTCAGGTTGTGCGCCAGCTTCTGGGCGGCTAGCATCGTTCCTTCAATGCTGAGGACGCCATGACGGACGACCGCGTGTCTGCCTCGGTCTTTCCGCAACTGGCAGGGGAGCCAAGCGGATTTTTCCAGCGCTGGAGCCGTGACCCCGGACGCTGGCGCGCGCGCGTCCATCTTCTGGTTTTTGCGACGGCGGTGGCGCTGGTGGTGGCTGTCGCCGACTTCGTCGATTGGCCTACGGGGTTCAACCTGCAGGTCAAGGCAGGCGACATCAGCGCCGTCGACATCCGCGCCCCTCACCCGGTTACCTATCAAAGCGCCATCCTCACCCAGGAGGCGCGCGACCGCGCGGCGGCAAGCGTGTCGCGCCTTTATGACCCGCTGCAAACACGCGTGGCCCGCCAACAGATCGCACGCGGCGAGCAGGTGCTCGCCTTCATCCGTCAGGTGCGTGGCGATACTTTCGCCAGCGCCGCCCAGAAACAATCATGGCTCCAAAACATCGCCGATGTCGTCCTGGATGAGCGCACGGCGTCGCTCATCCTCAGCCTGAGCGAAGAGCGGTGGCAAGCGGTGGCCGCCGAAACGACGCGCGTGCTCGACCAGGCCATGCGCAGCGTCATCCGCGAAGGAGACCTGCCTGCCGCCCAACGCTCGGTGCCGAGCCTCATTGCCCTGGGTCTGAACGACGAAGAGGCGGGAATCGTCAACGTTCTCGTCACAGGCCTGCTGCGCGAAAACACGTTTCTCAATCAGGAACGCACGCTCTCTGCCCAAGACGAAGCAGCGGCCAGCGTGCAGCCCATCGAACGCACCATCGCCGCCAGCGAGATCATCCTACGCGCGGGCGACCGCCTCGACCCGCTGGATGTCGAGGCGCTGAACGCTCTCGGCTTGTTGAGCGCTCGCCGCACCTGGCAGCACATCGCCTCTTCGCTCCTGCTGGGAATTGTCGTTGCGTCCCTTCTGGTCGCATTTGTGACAGGGCATCAGCGCTACTTCTGGAGGGATAGCTTCCGGGTGGCCCTACTCGGCATCCTTTTCTGCAGCTTTGTCATTCTGGCCAAGCTGATGGTGCCGATGCACACGCTCATGCCCTATCTCTATCCCGTGGCGGCAATGGCGATGCTGATCGGCGCGCTCATCGACTTGCCGGTAGCCACCATTGCCACCCTGCTCGTCGGTCTGCTCGCCGGTGTCTTCACCCATGGCGATATCGAGATCACGACTTATGCCATCAGCGGCGCGCTGGTGGGCGCCATCGCCCTGGGCCGCGCCGAGCGACTCAACGCCTTCGCCATCAGCGGCATCTGGATCATCGGCGCCCTGCTCGCGGTTCTCACCATCTTTCGACTGCCTCTACCGGCCGGCACCGACACACGCGGTCTCCTCGAATTGACCACGGCCGCCGTGGTAAACGGCATTCTCAGCACCAGCTTCACCCTCGTCATTTTCTATTTGCTGGGTCAGGTTTTCGGCCTGGCCACAAGCCTGCAGCTTCTCGAATTGTCGCGCCCCACCCATCCTCTCCTCCGCCAACTCCTGCTCAAAGCCCCCGGCACCTACTACCACACCCTCATTGTCAGCAACATGGTCGAAGAGGCCGCCACCGCCATCGGCGCCGATCCCTTGCTGGCGCGTGTGGGCAGCTACTATCACGATATCGGCAAGACCGTCCGTCCCTATTTCTTCGTCGAGAACTATATCGATAGCACGAACCCCCACGAGCGTCTGGATCCGTACACAAGCGCTCGCATCATCATCAGCCACGTGCAAGACGGCATCGAGCTCGCACACAAGTATAAGCTGCCGGAAGCCCTCATCGATTTCATTCGCGAACACCACGGCTCCACCCGCGTCGAGTACTTCTACCATCAGGCCTGTCAAGAAGCCGACAACCCCGACGATGTGGACGAGAGCGCGTTCCGCTACCCCGGTCCCAAACCCCACAGCCGCGAGGCCGCTATCTTGATGCTGGCCGACGGCTGCGAAGCAACCGTGCGCGCCATGAACCCGCGCTCGCCCGAGGAAACCGCCGAACTCGTGCGCAGCGTCGTCAACCGCCGCCTGATGCTGGGCCAGCTCGACGACTCCCGTTTGACCCTGCGCGATCTCAGCGAAATCTCCGAGGCCTTCCTGCGGGTGCTCCGTGGTATTCATCATCCGCGCGTGCGTTATCCCGACGCCACAACTGCCACCCCGCCCGCCCAACCGGCCAACACCCCGAAACCCGTCGTCACCACCTGAACCATGTCCATCGCCATCGATGTCGAGGAACCCTTTGCCAGGCTCGTTGCAGTCGAGCGCTTGCACGCGGCTTTGACCGCGGCGCTGGCGTTCGAGCAGGCGAGCGGTGACGTCATCCTGCTCGTCACCGACGACGCCACGATTGCCGATCTCAATCGCCGCTTCCTCGGCGTCGAGGGGCCTACCGACGTTCTCAGCTTTCCTGCCCAGGACGAGCCCGACTCGCCCTTCACCCTGCCCCCTGATATCGAGCCCTACCTGGGTGACATTGTCATCGCCTACCCCTACACCGCCCATCAGGCCGAGGAGTTGGGACGCCGTGTGAACGATGAGATGGAGCTGCTGGCCGTTCATGGCGCTTTACACCTGTTGGGTTATGACCACGACGATTCGGAGGCAGAGGCCGCCATGTGGGCCCGCCAGGACGCCATTCTTCGCACCCTGGGGGAGAGTAGGACATGAAACGCGAGTTCAGGCGTCTGCTGAGGGCTTTTGCCTACGCCAGCAAGGGCCTTTCGCACCTCTGGGGCAATGAGCGCAACGTCCGCATTCACCTTGCCCTTACGGCCCTGGCGATCGCCGTGGCCATGTGGCTGGGTCTCTCGGCGGTAGAATGGGCGATCCTGAGTCTGACGATCGGCCTCGTCTTCAGCGCTGAAGCCATGAACACAGCGGTGGAGGCAGCGATCGATCTGGTCAGTCCTGGCCGCCATCCCCTGGCCAAAGCCGCCAAAGACACCGCCGCCGCCGCCGTCTTGGTGGCCGCCATCGCCGCGGTCATCGTGGCAGCCTTTCTCTTCCTGCCCCATCTCCTCGCCCGGCTTGGCGCCTGGCCATGAGCGCCCTCCCAAACAGCCTGCCCGTCAATTCCCGTGACCTCTAACGTCCAGTCTGTGTCCATCGATCCGGCTCAGTCCCACGAGGAACTGCACGAAGTCGCGGCCGCCAGCGACCCCATCGGCTACGAAACGCTGCGTCGCATGGCCACCGTGGAGCGTTACAATGACTGGATCTACCAGGAAATCGCTCCCCACGCTGGCCGGCGCGTGTTGGAGGTAGGCTGCGGCATCGGCAACATGACCGACTACTTCGTCAGATCGGACCTGCTCGTAGGGCTGGACCTGCTGCCCGCCAGCGTGGAGCTGACGCGACGGCGACATCTCAGCTACGACCACGTCGAAGCCGTTCTGGGTGACATCACCGACCCCGTCCTGGCCTCCCGGCTGCAGGCCTATGCGTTCGACACCGTCATCTGTTTGAACGTGCTC
>CAZHTZ010000093.1:6059-16137 GCA_964535455.1 uncultured Caldilineales bacterium | reverse complement strand
ACAAGCGAGCGAATCAAGTCGGGGTAGGCAAGTGCGGCTCGGGCAGCGAACTCGCAGCCCAACGAAAGGGCAATCACGTCGGCCGGCTGTCCCACCTGCGTGCGGATCAACTCCACGATGGCCTGTGTAAACAGCTCCTGGCTGTAGACGCGGTCGCTGCGCTCCGAGAAGCCATAGCCCGGAAGATCGAGGGCGAACACCGGACGTTGCCGTCGATAGTGCTCGAACAACGGTCGCATTTCAAAGCTGCTGGCCGCGGCATTGATGCTGTGCACCAACACAAGCGGCCGTCCCCACTGCTGCCGGTCGACATAATAACTGAGCCTGCCAGCCGGACCGCCATCGAACTCAGTGCGCTGCGCCTTGAGCGCTGGCGGCAGCGGCGTCTGATGTTCGATCCCAAAGGCGCTGTACAAGAGCCAACTGGCGGGCGCAAGCAACGTCAGAGACAACAGTCCTGCACCTGACGCCAACAGAGAACGACCCCGATACGTTGGCCCTGGGAGTGTGGGGAGGGCTTCAGCGGAAGTGCTCTGTTCCAGGTCAGTGGTGAGCGCGTTTTCAGCATTCATGGGTGGACCTCCAGTATACGCCGTCCTGCCCACGAACGCTGAATGCGGCTTTCCAGTTCGCTCCGGCGGAAGGGGGTTATCGTCACGCCTCAGGTGCGATACCAATGAACAACTTGTCATTTGTGTTAGTCAGGCGCAAACACATCTCCCGATCTTGGGACTTGACAGATGGCACAAGGTCACCTAGAATTTAGGCTAACCTAAGTTATTTAGGATTTGCTAAAACGCCAGGCCTGAGCAGTACTGCGAACCACCTCGTACACGACACGTATTTCCTTGCACGGCCAGCGCTCAACACAGGACGAGTGATTTTCATGTACAACCCCTTGATTGCGCTACTTGTTTTCGCCATAGGCGCAGGCGCACTGGCGGTGTGCCTATGGCCACACTGGGGACTTTGGCATCGCTGGCGCCGCTCCCAACGCCTATCTGAGCGCGTTTTGACCGAGGATGCCTTGAAACACGTGTTCTTCGGCGAGCGCAACGGTCGCCCGGCCACGCTTTCAAGCCTCGCCGGCGATCTCCAGATTTCGGTAGACCGGGCCGTCCAATTGGCGACCGGCATGGAGCAGGGGGGGCTTGTGGAGATGAAGGACGGCGCCTTCGGTTTGACGCTGCAGGGACGTGAGGCGGCCCTGCACATTGTCAGGGCGCACCGCCTCTGGGAGCGCTACCTGGCGGACCGCACGGGTTATGCCGAGCCAGAGTGGCACCTACAGGCTGAGCAGGCCGAGCACGAGCTGCTGCCGGACAGGGTGGATGCCCTCGCTGCCGAGCTTGGGAACCCCGCTTACGATCCGCATGGAGACCCCATTCCCATGGCCGACGGGGCCGTGCAACCGCCCAGCGGCCGGTCTCTGGGAGCTTTTGAGGCCGGTGACAGTGGTCGCATCGTGCACATTGAGGATGAGCCCGAAGTCATCTACTCGCAGCTTGTGGCAGAAGGCCTTTATCCCGGGATGGAGTTCCAGATCCTGGAGCAAACGCCGCAACGCATTCGTTTTTGGGCGGAAGGGGACGAGCACATCCTGGCTCCGCTGCTGGCCGACAATGTCACCGGCGTGCTCGTCTCGGAGACAGCCGTTCCGGTCGTTGAGCACAAACCTGCGGCGCGCCTCTCTGGCCTGAAGCCGGGCGAAGCGGCCGAGGTGGAGAGCATCTTGCGGGCCTGCCACGGCTCTGAGCGCCGGCGCCTGATGGACCTGGGCATTCTCCCCGGCACCCGCATCCAGGCAGCGTTCGCCAGCCCCACCAACGACCCAATTGCCTATCTGGTGCGCGACACCCTGATTGCCCTCCGTCACGAACAGGCCGACCTGATCAGCATTCGCCGGCTTGAGGCCCAGCCCGCTGTCCGTACGGCGGCGGCGTAGGCTGAGAACACGAACGGCTGCGAAAGATACCCCACACTGAGAGACTACGATGACCACGACATCTACCACGCCCACTCCCGCAACCTCCGCCTGTGCCACCTGTCCTGCGCACAACGTGGCGCATCTGCAGAAGTTGGGCGTCGACATGACCAACTGGGACTACGTCGTCGCCCTTGCCGGCAATCCCAATACCGGCAAAAGCACCGTTTTCAACTCGCTCACGGGTCTGCGCCAGCACACCGGCAACTGGCCGGGCAAGACCGTGACGCGTGCCGAGGGTGGGTTTGTCTACGCCGACAACCGCTACAAAGTGGTTGACTTGCCGGGAACCTACTCGCTGCTAGCCACCAGCGTCGACGAGGAAGTGGCCCGCAATTTCATCCTGTTCGGCCAGCCCGATGTCACGGTGGTGGTGGTGGATGCCACCCGCCTCGAGCGCAACCTCAACCTGGTCCTGCAGGTCCTCGAGATCACCGACCGGGCTGTGCTGTGCCTGAACCTGATGGACGAAGTCCGGCGGCACAAGCTGGAGGTTGACGAACGTCGTCTGGCGCGTGACCTCGGCATTCCGGTCGTGCCCACCGCCGCTCGCCGTGGTGAAGGGCTGCCACAGCTCTTGCAGGCGATCGACGACGTCGCTAGTGGCCGCACGGTCTGCAAGCCGTACCGCGTGCGCACGGAATCGCCCACGATCAAGCGCGCGCTCAACCAGCTTGTGGGTCAGATCGAGGAGCTCTTTCCCGATCTGCCCAATGCCCGCTGGGTGGCACTGCGACTGTTGGATGGCGACGAGCGTCTCGCCGAGGCCATCCGCACCGGCGAGCTGGCAGATATCGCTCGCGCCCCTCGCGATGCCATTCCTTCGGGTCGATGCCATTGATCCGCACCGGCGAGCGGGCAGATATCGCTCGCGCCCCCGCACCCCAGCCCGACCTCCTCATACCGCTGGAGCCTGCCCTATGACTACCACGGCTTTCCCCACGTTTCCGAAAGGCGCTCCGCCGCCCCGCAAGTCCCGTACATCTCCCGAAGACGTTCTGAGCACCGCCAACCGGCTCCGCTGGGAGATCGGCACTGACTTCCATCAGGAGCTGATGGAGAGCATCTACACCGAGGCCGCCCACATCGCCGACCGGGCCGTGACTCGCCCTGAGGAGACGGCGCGTTTCGACCTGGACCGCACCATCGACCGCCTGGTGACGAGTCGCTGGCTTGGCTTCCCGATCATGATCCTGTTGTTCACCCTGGTCTTCTGGCTCACCATCACCGGGGCGAACATCCCCTCCAAGATGCTCAGTGATCTCCTGATCGGCATCATCTACCCCTTTCTGAACGAGCTCGCTGCAAGTATCGGCATGCCGTGGTGGTTAAGCGGCATCCTCATCGACGGCGCCTATCTGGCAACGGCCTGGGTCGTGAGCGTGATGCTCCCGCCCATGGCAATCTTCTTCCCACTCTTCACCTTGCTGGAAGACTTCGGCTATCTTCCCCGGCTGGCGTTCAATCTCGACGGCATTCTGAAGCGCGCCGGCGCTCATGGCAAGCAGTCGTTGAGCATGATGATGGGCTTTGGCTGCAACGCGGCGGGCGTGATTGCCGCCCGCATCATCGACAGTCCTCGCGAGCGGCTCATCGCCATCCTCACCAACAACTTCGCTCTGTGCAACGGGCGCTGGCCCACCCAGATCCTGATCGCCAGTCTCTTCATCGGGGCGCTGGCGCCTGCCTATCTGGCAGGGTTCGTTTCCGCTATGGCCGTGGTTGGCATCGCCATGCTCGGCGTGGTGATGAGCTTCCTGGTGTCTGCCTTCCTTTCACGTACCTGGCTGCGAGGTGAAGTCTCCACCTTCAGCCTGGAACTGCCGCCGTATCGCCCGCCGCGCGTGTTGCACACCATCTACACCTCCCTCATCGACCGCACGATGTATGTGCTGTGGCGAGCCATTGTCTTCGCAGCGCCCGCAGGCGTCGTGATCTGGCTTGTCGCCAACATTCAGATCAACGGCGAGAGCCTCGCCGAGTACCTGATCAACTTCTTGAACCCGGTTGGCATCCTGATCGGTCTGAACGGCGTCATCCTGCTGGCTTACGTCATCGCCATCCCGGCCAATGAAATCGTCATCCCCACCATCCTGATGCTTACCGTGTTGGTCACGGGGATGAGCGGGATGGGCGCCGGCGCCGGTGTCATGTTCCAGACTGACTCGAGCAGTGACATGGTGGCGCTTCTCACTGCTGGCGGTTGGACGCTGCTTACCGCCGTCAACCTCATGCTCTTCAGCCTGCTGCACAACCCCTGCAGCACCACCATCTACACCATCTACAAGGAAACCGGCAGCAAGAAGTGGGCTGCTCTCTCCGCGGCCATCCCCCTGGCTATCGGCTTCACCATCACCTTCCTGGTGGCGCAGGTGTGGCGGCTGGTGGCGGGGACGTAGTTACAGGTAGCAGGTAGCAGGTGGCAGGTTGCAGGTAGCAGGTAGCAGGTTGCAGGTTGAAGGTTGAAGGTTGGAGAGCGCCAACCTTGAACTTTCAACCTTTAACCTCTCGTCCAAATCCCAGGAATGGTGTTCCCGCAGCCGGGACAGGCGCCGGACGGGGTGAGGTGATTGCCGCGGATGTAGTAGCCGCGACGCTCGACCAGCAGCGTCCGGCAAGCGGGGCAATAGGTGTTCTCGAACTCGGAGACATGCCCCGGCAGATTCCCGGCGTAGACGTAGTTTAGGCCCTGCTCGCGGCCGATCTCGGCGGCACGGAGAACGTCCAACTCTGTGGTGTTGCGGGGTCCGGTCATCTGGTAGTCGGCATGGAAGGCGGTGACGTGCCAGGGTATGTCGGGCGAGACTGAGGCGATGAAGCGAGCGGCTTCGGCCAGTTCTGCCGTCGAGTCGTTGAATCCGGGCACTATCAGTGTCACGATTTCCAGCCAGAAGCCCCGCTCATACACCATTTTGATCCCGTCGAGGATGTGCTGCAGGACGGCCCCCAGCTGGCGGTAGTGCTTGTCTTGCATCGTTTTCAAGTCGATCTTGTAGAGCTGCGCCCAGGGGCGCAGAGCGTCCAGCACGGTGGGAGTGGCGTTGCCGTTTGACACGAAGCCGCAGAGCAGATCGTGTCTGCGGGCCTCCTTGAATACGTCGATCGCCCACTCGGCGGTGATGAGAGGTTCATTGTAGGAGCTGACGACGGCGGCTGCGCCCGACCGCCTGGCAGCCTCCACAATCTGCGTTGCCGTCACAGGCGTGGGGCTGATTCCGGCCGAGTTATCGCGCAAAGTCTGCGATGTGACCCAGTTTTGGCAGTTCGAGACCAGGAACAAGCCGGCGAGGTAATCATGTTCGTCATCGACCTCCATGTTATAGACGTCGCCCTCGTACGCCACTGTGTCCACCGTGCGAATGGGCACAAGGTAGTAAGCTTCTGTCTCGATGAGCCGGCGTTTGACAGCACTGTTCTCGTACCATACGACACTGTACTGATGGGGCGACAACGTAATCGGGCGGCCCTGGATCATACCCTGTTCGGGACGGGCAGTGTCGTAGATCGACGCAAAGTAGCCGAGCTTGAGAGCAAGCCAGGCAATGCCGTACGCCAGCTCACGCGATACCGTCGTGACGGTCACTTTGCCATTGGCATAGCGATGCCCATCGCCTTCGACGTAGGCGTTGAGGAAGGCCTCGACAACAGGGCGTGGCGCGTCGAAAAGGTGCCGAGGAACGCGTTTCTCCTGCGATTGCCCGCCTGCCAATGACCTGAGAAGCAGAGCCACGGAAGCCTTGCTGGAAGTCACAGCCAGGGTTGTTGGACGATGAACAAGCGATGCCCGAACACCGAGTTTGTCTTGGACCAGGCCTTTGACTTCGCGCACAAGAGTTACTTCTGCGGGTGAGAAGCTAAGGTTCATGGTGTGGCTATTCGGCCGGTTTTGTGCCGAAACCACTGAACCTTCGGCGCAGTATAGGCCAAGCAGACGCGCCATGTTCTCATCCAGGGAGATAGTGAGGGGAATCCCGGGTCGTCGCTCGTTGGGAAAGCGCAGCCTATCTGCTTCGATGATAGGTCCCCTCGTTCGAGCTTCGCCGGTGGTCCTCCTTGTCACTCTTCGCCGTAAGTGTCTAATGTTCGAGGCTGACGTGCCAAGCATGGACGCAATCTCACGCGAGGTCTTGCCCTGCTTTGTCGCCTGATCAAGGAGCTCGAACTCCTGGCGCGAGTGTTTCCACGGCACCCGGTAGGTTATCTCGCAGCCACCGATCTCGCCTGTGACATCGATTGTCTGCGCTGACGAGAAGGCATAATGCCGGGGAATGGCCAGGTAATGCTTTGTGGTCAACCTGGAGGCGGGGACGAGAGCCGGTTCTTCTGCTACCGAATCCGTGGCGTAGATGCGGTGATCGGGTGTGCAGCGTAGCGCTGGCAGGTAGTAGGGCCGGATCAGGGAGAGATCTCCGCGATAGGAATGACGGAATACTGCCCGCACTGGGCGAAGGCAGCCCGCAGAAGTGATGGCCCGCAGATCTACTGGATAGCCAATGGCGCCGTCATGGGTTTGTTCGAACGTTGTGCATGATGCGTAAACCTGATCGATGCTGACCGGTCCTGACTCCGTGATCACCATGGTATCGCCGGTGAAGCAGTATGAACAGTGCATGTCGCATCCGAGCATGCCAAACGTCAATGCATCGGATCCTGGCAATACATGAAAGAATGGCTTCTTTTCGATGGGATCGGCGTGTATGCCGGCAGCATAGCCATAGGGTGCGAGAAGCACGCCTTCCCGGTTGAAACGCACCTGACAGATGCCGCGCTTGCCCTCGCGGATCAGGCAGCGGTGCGCACAGGCAACACACCGCACCGCCTTGTCCGGCAGGCGCTCGTACAGCGTCCCCGGTCTGGTCAGGTTATCGAGCACATCGCCGAGGGCAACGTGGTGGTCGTTCATGGTCCCCTCCTGGTTCGATCATACGTCCACCCGGCGCTGGCGTCAAGAGGGTGAGGCGACGGCGCTGTTGAGGTCAGGAGGCCCCTACGCTTCCCCTCCCTGCGGGATCAACTCTTCAAGGCTGTGCACAACATAGGTTGGCTTGATGCGTGACGTTGCTGCCATAGCTGCGGTGGTGGCGCCGGTCAGGGTCAAGGCCGCATCCATCCCCGCGTTCAACCCCATGAGCACGTCGGTCTCCAGGCGGTCGCCGGTCATCAGGCAGCGGTTGGGTGGAAGCTGCAGGGCCACCAGGGCGACGGCGGCCATATGCACTGAGGGCTTGCCCAGGATGGCTTCCACGGACACCCCCGTACAGGCCTCGATAGCAGCGATAATGGCAGCGGCATCGGGTTGGCCGCCACCGGGCACCGGGAATTGGGGTCGCCGTTGGTGGCGAAGAAACGGGCGCCGGCGCGGATGGCGTCGAAGGCCGTCTGCAGCTTGGCGTAGGTAAACGTGCGGTCAAAGGAGGCGATGACGGCGTCGATGGCTTCCGGGTTGTCGCACAGGGTGAACCCAGCCGCTTCAAGCGCCATGAGGAGGGGCGCCTCCCCGATCACGAACAGCCGCGCCCCGGGCAGCACTCGCCGCAAGAAGCCGATCAGAACCTGGGTAGAGTTGATCACGCTTTCCGGCGGCGTGGGCAGACCCAGGCGCGTCAGCCTGGTTGCAGCCTCCTGGCACGTGACGGTGGGATTGTTGGAGAGAAAGACGACGCGCTTTCCCGCCGCTTGCAGCGCGGCAATGGCCTCACCGGCGCCGGGGAGCAGGGCGTCACCGAGGTAGACGGTGCCGTCAAGGTCGAAGATGTAGCCGTCATAGTACCGGCCAGGCCGGCGCAAATCAGTCATCGTGGCGTCGGACAAGGACGCGGATGCCGTTTTCGATGGGCCGGTCAGAGGCGAGGATGAGATAGCCCCCGCCGCCGGCGCCGGACACTTTCCACCCCAACGCTTCATCGTGATAGCGCTCAATCAGCCGTGGCACCGAAGGCACGATCATGTGCGGGAACATGGCGATCTGCGCCTCGAAGGAAGCCCGCATCGACTGGCCAAAGGCGACGATGTCCTGGCGCAGGATGGCCTCCCAGCAGGCGTCGGCAGCGTGCGCCAGCGCTTTGGCGCCCTCGCTGTCGATGCAGGTATCGCTGAGGACGTTGAAGCCCGCTTCGCGCGGGCCTAAAGGAATCAAGTACAAGGCGTTCTCGATGAACTGCAAGACAGGCTCGCTGAGGACCGAGTCGATGCGCGTGGGCCAATAGCCGCCCTCATAGTGGGCGCGGGCCAGGCCGGGATAGACGAGACCGATAGCATCTTGGGAGCCGGACACCTCGGTGGTTCCCGGGGGGTTATCACAGCAGAAAAGGATGTAGGCAAGCTTCTCAGGGTCGCCCACCGGCAGCCGGGGACCCCACAACTGAAGAGCCATGCGCCGCGTGCTGGAAGCCATGCCGCTGCGCTCGTTGAAGTCGAGGGTCGGTTCCAGCGACACGGTCAGCACCGGCCCTGGGTAGGATTTCGAGACCCAGGGTTGGTCGAGCCAGCCGCCCGCCAGGTCGATGCGGTAAGGCATGCGCTGGATCTGGCGGAGGGAGGTGGTCGAGCGGGGCGCAAGGCCGGGATGGGGCTCGCGCCTGAGGATGACATACTCGATGCCGAGCGCCTGACAAAGCTCCTGCTTGTCGGGGGTGTTGCCGTCCTCGTTGACCACGAAGAAATCCGGGCGCATGGCCTGCATCTCTCCGCCGAAGTCGAGCATCCCTGACCCCTGGGAAACAAAGGCTTCCTTGACGCAGGCGACGGATTGCACCATGTAGAGGCGCTCGTCCTCATTGTTCAGGGGCAGGCGCCCCTTCAAATCGAAAACAGTGCGGTCGGAGCCGATGGCAACATAGAGGTCGCCAAAGCGAGCGGCTTCTTGGAAGAAGGCCACATGTCCGCTGTGCAGCATGTCAAAGCATCCACTGACGAAGGCTTTCTTGGTCATGACGGTCAACCGTTGTTGTCTGCGGGTCGAAGTTTGCGCCCCCACGTCAGGAAACCCTGTCCCATCTCGGCCGCCAGCATGCCGGCCAGGATCAGGGCCGAGCCGAGGAGCTGGGCGGGGGTGAGCACTTCGCCGATGAGAAGATAAGATCCCAGGGCGCCGAACACCGGCTCCGTGGCGAAGATGAGAGCAGTGTGGGTGGCGGTGGTGAAGCGTTGGGCGGCGGATTGGACGCCGAAGGCAAGGGCTGTAGCGAGCAGACCGGTGAAGAGGGCAGCGAACAGGGGCTGGCCGGTGGGGGGCCAAGGCGTACCGCGCTCGAAGAGCAGGCTGGCGCCGCCTGCCAGCACCGTCACCGTGGCGATCTGCACCGTCGTAAACAGCAGGGGATTCATGACCGGAGCGAAACGCCCAACGGCGAAGATATGAGCGGCGAAACTGAGGGCGCAGCCCAATACCAGGAGATCGCCCAGGTTCAGTCCGGCGCCGATCTGGGAGCCGCTGAGGGTCAGGAAGCCCAGCCCCAGCATAGCCAGGGTCACACCCGCCACCACTGCCATCGTTGGTTTCTCAGTGCCGAAGAGGATGCCCAAAACGGGCACAATGGTCACCCCCAGCCCGGTGATGAACGCGGCCTTGGCCGGGGTCGTATAGAGCAGGCCGGCAGTCTGGAAGCTGTAGCCGGCAAAAAGGAACACTCCCGTGAGCACGCCTGCGCTCAACTGCCTGCGCAGCGCCGCCTCGCGAGCAGTGGGCCGCAAGTCGCGTCGCCGCCAGATGATGATGGGCAGAAGGCCCATCAGGGCGAACAGAAAGCGCGTCGCCAGGAAGGCGAAGACCGGATACGCCTGCACCGCATCCTGAACCATGACGAAGGTCAGGCCCCAGATGAAAGCGACGAACAGCAGTGCGCTGTCGGCGAAGAGGCGGCGGGAGGGCATGGAGGAGGGTAGCGGGTGGGGGGGAAGGGCACAGGTGCTGGGGGTATGCTCGATGCTCGCGCCGCCCCCGCGAGGGCGGTCGGACGCGGACAAGGGGGCGACTGATGTTGGACTTCAAGATGCGGCGGATCGACGGTTCCGAGCAGTCGCTCGCCGATTACCAGGGCAAGGTGTTGATGCTGGTGAACGTGGCGAGCAGGTGCGGGCAGACGCCGCAGTACG
>CAZHTZ010000093.1:0-6049 GCA_964535455.1 uncultured Caldilineales bacterium | reverse complement strand
GAGGGGGGTTGGCGGGGGGTGGGGTGGGGGGTGCGGAAGGGGAAAGGGGCAAGGAGGATGGGGCGGGGGGGGGGAAGGGGGACGTGCGGCGATGACGGTCTTTGGTCCGCGGTCGGCGGTTGTGGGCGCTAATGTCCAAGAGGCCGCAAGCAGACAATGGGTCGAGGGCGTGGGGGCAGGTAGTCCGGAATACCGGCCCGGAAAACCGGCGTTTGCCTGTGAAAAATGTAGCAGAGTATACTTTGAGAGGCTGCCGGGTGCGAAATAGCTGATCACCAAGAACGAACGATACCACAAAGTCTTCGCGGTTTTCTTCCAAAACCCTTGACAGCTCCATTCGTTCTGCCCTAGAATGGCACAAGTATCATAACAAGTGCGACGTAAATATGATACAAAAGTGGAGGAAGTGCCAGACAAATGGAAGTTGCGCCAGGAATCTATGGCATGTGGCAGCGGAAAGGCGCCTACGTGCACGCCTTCCTGCTCGATGACGGCAACGATCTGACGCTGATCGATACCCTGTACGACGCGGATGCCAAGCGCATCCGCGACCAGATCGCGCAAATCGGCAAGACGATCAAGGATCTCAAGCGCATCGTGATGACGCATGCTCACCGCTCGCACCTGGGCGGATTGGCCCTCCTCAAAGAGCTGAGCGGCGCGCCCGTTTACGCGCATGAGTGGGAGGCCGACCTTATCTCGGGCGACCGGGCGGCCCAGCAGGTATCCTGGCTGCCCCACAACCCTGTTCGAACCTGGCCGCTTCAGGTGGCCAACAACCTCGGGTTCATCAAGCACCCGCCGGTCCAAGTGGACGAGTATATCCACGAAGGCGACTTGATCGGTCCTGTCCGGGTCGTATACGCGCCGGGGCATTCCCCCGGCCACCTGGCTTTCTTCTGGTCGCAGCGGCGCGCCCTGATCTGTGGCGATGCCATATGCACCTGGCCGAGGTTCCAACTGGGATGGCCTGGCTTCCTGCTCAACCCCAAGCAGCACCAGGCGTCGTTGCGCCGTTTGGCGGAGTTTGACAGCGAGGTGTTATGTGTGGGCCACGGGGAGCCGCTGGGCAGCGGGGCGGCTGCCCGGATCAGGGGCGCCTTGTCGTAACGATTCTGGAGGATCTGTGGCTACAAAGGAGTACTGGATTCAGATCGAAAACCACGTTTGGAACACGCGTCCCTGGAGCATCTCCCAAGCCGGCATGGAGCATGACCGCGGGAACGTCGGTCTGGTGGGGCCCAGGGGACAGGCCGCGCTCGTGATCCGTCGCTATGCTGCGGGGTGGACTCACCCTGCCGATGAACCGGTCAATCCGTGGGATCTGCTCGAACCCGACCCCGCGCAGACCCAGGGCACGCTGCCAGGCGCAGTGCTCGAGGCGAAGGTGGGAGACGACATCGTGGTGCATTTCCGTAATATGGACATGCGCGGCGATGCATCCCTGGTCGAGCGGATCCACAGCCTCCACCCGCATGGCGTGCAGCGAGCGGCGCTGCACGACGGCGCCTATCCGCTGTCGCCGGCCGATCCTGGGCAGGGGAATGCGCGCGGGGATCGCATCCCACCCGGCGAAAGCTTCACTTATCGCTGGAGCGTCCCCCATCGTTCGACGGCCGGTGCGTGGCTGTATCACGACCATGCAGCGGCGCACCAGCAAAGCCTGATGTTGGGCGCCTTCGGCGTATTGCGTATCCTGGCTGCTGGCGAGCAGCGGGGTGACCTTCCGGCAGGGCCAGTGCGTGGGACGAACGGTGTGCCGCCTAACTTCGCGGCCGTTCCAGCGCCGCCGAAGCGAGCCGACTACCTGCTGGTCTTTCATGAGCTGGCGGGCGCCGGGATGTGTCTCAATGGGCGCCAGGGCCTCTCCAATGCGCCGGCCCTCATGGCAGGGGCGGACACGCGGATGACCATACGCTGCGTGAACGCCACCCGCAGCCCGTTGACCCTCTCCATCCACGGCCATCGTTGGCAGCGGGGCGAAGACTGGTATGACACCGAGCTGCTGGCGGCAAGCAGCGCAACCACCTTTGGCATCCTGTCCGGATCGGCGGAGAATGGCGGTGGACCAGGTCAGTGGCTGGTGATGGGACAAGGGTCGGCCGGGATGGCCGTCGGTTCGCTGGTCGTCACAGGCGGCGGCGCGGTCGCTCTGGCGGGAGAGTCGTAGGGCTACGATGATACCGGTTCCGAGGGCGTTCAGGCTTTGGGGGGTGATGGGCGCGTTTTTCGCCGCGGTCTTTGCGCTATGGATGTTCTTCTTCCCCAGCTTGATTCCTTCCCATTTCGCGTGGGTCGTGGAGCCGCGCCTGGCGCAGGCGTTCATCGGCGCGGGCTACGTGTTCCGGACATTCTTCTTCCTCCAGTTCGTCTTCGAGCGGGATTGGCGCAAGCTGCGGTGGACGCCATCGGGCAACCTGGTGTTCACAGGAACCCTGTTGTTGGCCACGATCTGGCGCGCAGACCAGATGAACTGGCGTTTCCTGGTCGCACATCTGTGGATTATCCTCTACACCATCGAACCCGTGTCCATGTTCTTCATGATCCCACGCGGCGCCGCGGCAAAGGGGGAGCCGCTGACCACGGGCGGGCCACTGGGAATCTGGTTCAGACGACTGCTGATCTTCGAGGTCGCTGTGCTGGGCCTGTTCGGCCTGTTTTTGCTTATTAACCCGACCTGGCTCGACCTGCGCTGGCCGTGGGCCCTCACCGATTTCGACGCCGGGATTATCGCCGCCTGGTTCTTGGGCTGGGCAGTCTGGGCCGGCTCCATCGCCCTGGCGGCCGACTGGGACGAAGTACGCCGGGGTGTCCAGCTCAACATCCTCTTTTGGGTCGCCGTGTGCGCCACGCTCGTCGCCTTCCGGTCGCTGTTCGACTTCTCGCGCATGCCTACGCTGACCTATGCGGTGGGCGCAGTCGTGCTGACCGTGGGGCTGGGCTTTTTCTATTGGCGGCAGGAAAGGGCGCGGCCGAGATGAATCATGTTGCGCAGATCGGTCTGGTTGAGTTGTCGAAGCTGGCCTTTAGCCGGAAGCGCTGGCCCATCGGTGGGTATTGCGTGCCGGTCAGGCTCGATGCGCAGTGGCGCGCGGGCCAGATGTAGGTGCAACGTACATCCTGGCGTTTTGCAGCAGACTGCGTGTTTTGACATAATCGGGGTGTCATGACGACGCTTGTGGTTCTCTACGTCGGGAGCGGACTCCTTATTTTTGGACAGGGGTGGGAGGCAGCGACGCCGCGACAAGGGGACTTGCCCTACAAGGGGGACACCAGAGCGGGTATTGTGCTGGCGCCGCGGCGTCTTACCCAAAAGGGCCGTTGCTAACGTACAATACAAGTATAGGAGGTCGCGCAGCGGTCGCCTGCACCTTGTTGTTCTTGAGCCACCACGGTTGCACCCAGAAGTTCAAAGACGACCCAACCAAAGGAGGTTGCCATGCTTGTTCGAGAGCGAATGACCCCAAACCCCGTCACCGTCACCCCTGACACCTCCGTGCCAGAGGCGCTGCGCCTGATGCGCGAGCGACGAATCCGGCGCCTGCCTGTCGTCGACGGGCGCGGTCAGCTTGTCGGCATCGTCTCCGACAAGGACTTGCTGCATGTCTCGCCCTCGCCGGCGACGTCATTGGCGATCTGGGAGATCCATGACCTGGTTGCGAAGCTCAAGATGGAAAAGGTAATGACACGTGAGGTGATCACGGTGGTCGAGGACACGCCGATCGAGGATGCCGCGCGCATTATGGTGGACAACAAGATCGGCGGCCTGCCGGTGATGAGGGACAAGACGCTGGTAGGGATCATCACGGAGACTGACCTGTTCAAGGCTTTCCTGGCCCTGCTCGGCGGGCGCCGGTCGGGCGTGCGCATCGCCGCCTATACGCCCAGCGTCAAGGGCACGGTGGCCAGGATCAGCACCGCAGTTTTCGAGGCGGGCGGCAACATCGTCGGACTTGGCTTCAACGAAGTTCCCAACGATCCGAACCTCGAGTGGGAGGTGACGATGAAGGTGCAGGACGTGCCCAAGGAGGCCCTGGTGGAGGCCATCCGCCCTCACGTGCACGAAATCCTGGACGTGCGCGAGACGTAAATCGCGTTTGTCAGAAAGCGGCGGCGCCGATCTACTGGTTTCCCGGCAGCCCGTCCCCTCTCACCTACTCCGTGATCTCCTGGTCTCCTGGTCTCCTGGCATCCCGGCCTCTCACCTCACGGTCCACAACTCCGTCTGCACCGTCTTGAGCAGCGATTCCGCCCGTAGCTCGGGCAGATTGTAGCAGGAGCCGCCAAGGGCGTCGGCCAGTTGTTGGGCAAGCCCGCGGTCGAAGGCCTGGTGTTCCATGTTCACGGTGACGGTGCGAATGTGCGCCTGCTTGTACAGGTCGGCCAATCGCAATGCCTCTTCCTGCGCGGGCATCCCGGTCATGCTGACGTTGCCGGCGCCATCGGTGAGCAGGATCATAAGCGGTCGGGTCTCATCATCGCGGCGGCGGGAGGCGGTAATGACGTTGAAGGCTGTGAGCAGGCCGGAAGAGAGTGGCGTCTTGCCGCCGACGGGTACGTCACGCAGGGCTTTCTGCGCGAGCTCGACGCTGGACGTAGGGGGTAGGACGACACGGGCGCGGTCCTTCTGGAACACCACCAGGCCTACCTGGTCCCGGCGCTGGTAGGCATCGATCAAGAGCGACAAAACTGCCCCCTTGGTTGCCTCCATGCGCTCGGCCGCGGCCATCGACCAGGATGCATCGACGACGAACCGGATCAGATTCGAGGCGCGGCGCACGCGCACCTTGCGCTGCAAGTCTTCCCGCTCCACCGCAAAGGCCACATCGTGCCGCTGGCGGTGCACCTGTTGGACGGCGGCCTCACGCATGGTGGCGTCAAAAGCGATGTCGTCCAGGTTGTTGTGGGCGGGACGGGCGCGGATGTAGCGCCCGCGCTTGCGGTCCGTGCGCGTCGACGAGCGCCGTCCTCCCTTGGCCCGCGTCAGCTTGTCCAAAGGTGTGTCCAGACGCTTGACCTTGAAGGTGTCGCCCACCTGAGCCAGACGACTGGACCCCTTCTTGTCGCTGAGGTTGGTCGAGTCCTGGCCGGTCTGCTGCTCGGTCTCGCCCGGCATCCCGTCGAAATCAGACGGGGCCTCTTCGCCCTCTAGCTCACCCTCTTTTTTTTTACGTCTCCGGCTGCGCCTGCCTGGGCCAGCTGCATCTCCATCATCTCTGCCTGCTCCTGGGCCTGTTCCATGCGCTGCTGCAACTGCTGTGGCTGCAAGCTGGCATCCTGGAAAGGCTGGCGCTTGAGACGGTGGGGCAGGGCCAGCTCGGCGCCCACCATGATATCATGCTCGCTGACCTGCAAACGCCCCTCGAAGGCGGCGTTGGCCTGGGCGGTCTTGAGAATGACGATGTCGGCGCGGTGACCGTCCACCTTGAACGAAGCCGTCAGGTGGGTAATGAGATAGATGTCACGGTTAGCGTAAGTGACGAGCGCCAAACGTACCCGTGCGCGCTCGATCTCTTCAGAGATTTGATGCTCGTCTTCGGCCCAGGCGGCATAAAAAGCTTCGGGGTCGCGCTCGTAGTCCAGGCGGCGGCGAACGATCGCCACGCGCTGCACGGTGTCGTCGATGCCCTCGATGTCCACGGCGTGGGCGAAGCGGTCCAGCAATTGGGGCCGCAGGTCACCCTCTTCCGGGTTCATGGTCCCCACCAGGATGAAGTTGGCGGGATGCTGGAAGCTGATGCCCTCGCGTTCCACCACGTTCACACCCATGGCGGCGGAGTCAAGCAAAAGGTCCACCACGTGGTCGTCCAGCAGGTTGACCTCGTCGACGTACAGCAGGCCGCGATTGGCAGCGGCGAGTACGCCCGGCTCGAAGTGCCGTTCGCCCTTTTTGATCGCCTTCTCGATGTCCAGGGTGCCCACGACCCGGTCTTCGGTGGCGCTCACCGGCAGGTCCACGAAGCGGATGCGTCGCGTCGTGACGGGCAGGGCGCCCTCACGCTCCAGACGCTCGCTGCACTCGGTGCAGTAGAACATGGGCTGATTGGGG
>CAZHTZ010000092.1:15850-16256 GCA_964535455.1 uncultured Caldilineales bacterium | reverse complement strand
CCGGGAGTGAATATTATACACACCCCACGCGTCTCTCCCCAACCAGGGCGCTGCAAACCTACTACTCCCGGGTGATCTCCGTCTCAATAGGCTGAGGCTCAGGGAGGTCATCGGGGGCGTCAGGGGCGGCAGCGAAGACGGCTTCAGTGTGCTGCCGGCGCTGCAGGCGTGTCCGCCACTTCTGCATGGCAGCTTCGTCGGGTTGCACCGGCCGCGTATAGAGGACACAGGTCCCTGCCAGGGTGTCATGCCAGCCCTGTCGCTGGTTATCAAGCAACACCCATAGAAAACCCAGGCCCAGTGAGAGGAAACAGATGTTGTAGCCGATGATTCGCACCACCGCGACATGCAGTCGAATGGGTTTGGCCCCCAGCCTGCCCCCTCCCCGGCCCAGAATTGCATAGCC
>CAZHTZ010000092.1:0-15840 GCA_964535455.1 uncultured Caldilineales bacterium | reverse complement strand
CGTTCGGCCAGCGACCGGTCGGCCGCTTCCAGCATCCTGACCACGCGCAGGCCCATAATGGCATGACCCGGCGTCGTGCCATCGCCGACCAACCAGAAGAAGACGAAGTACGCCGGCGCGAAGCTTACAGTAAAGATCACGGACAAGCTGGTGTAGAGAGTGCAGAAGTTGCTAGCCTTTTGCGGCCCCGTGACTTGTTGCACGCAATCCGACACCTGAACGCCCAGCAGGCCCAGAACCGAGGCAACAAACCAGTTTACCGCCAACAACACGACGCTGATGATGGCGAAATCGATTACGAGTGCCACAGCTCGCGAGGCAAAACCGGCGTATTGACCCTGCAGGCTCTTGGTTGTCACCATTCCCGCCTCCGACGCTTTGGAAGCTGGAAGGCCACGCGACCCATCACCGCCCGCTCTACAAGGTCCGGAGAGGGTTCGGGCAGCTCCTCCCGCAGGGGACGACGCAGCAGGCTGCGCACGAGCAGTTCCAGGCTGGAGTCCGTCGTGGCGCCGCGCTCCCGCACTTCTTCCATCATTCCAGTCGCCATGCTTAAGCTCTGGCCCTGCACCAGGTTCTGCACTGACTCAGGATTCTCGTTGAGGTAGTTGATGTACCGATCGCCCTGCTCCCGGATGAGATTGGCGATAATGTCCGGGTGCTCGTGCAGGTACGCCAGGTACTCCCCGACCTGTTTCTGTACCAGCTCCTCGATCATCTCCGGGTGTTCGTTGAGATAGCCCAGGTATTGTCCGGCCTGAGCTTGAATCAGCGCCGCAACGGCCTCATTATCGGCCAGGTAGGTGACCACCGTGTCAATCACGTTTGCGGTGATGGACTCGGCCAGGCTCCGGCCTTGCTCCTGCTCCACATAGCCGGTACGCGCCCATTCGTCGAGGGTCTTTTCTCCCTGTTTGGCCATGACCGCGGCCCGGCGCCGAACGGGTTCCAGAGGCCGGCTCATGGCGACGGGTTTGACGACGCGCCATCCCAGGGCTGCGGAGGTCGCCGTGAGTTGCACTACCGTGGAGACACCGCGCTGCGCCACCTCCGCTGCACCCATGATCGCCCCCAGGGAGGCGTAACCCATCAGGGCGCCGATGCTTGCATCCTCGATCTCGGTCTCCTCTCCCTCCTCTGCCGGCAGTGACTGCACCTGGCGGAGCCGGCGGATCAGTTCGTTTTGGCCAGCCACCACGCCGCCCAGCGCCAGCCGCGCCAAAGAGCGACCGAGACCGATCGTGGGCGTCGTGTCGGGCGGCACCACCTGATAGTCGGTGCGTGGAATCTCAATCAGAGTGCGGTCGTCGACCATGGCGAAGAACGTGGCTCCGGCGCTGCTGCGCCAACAACCAGGACGGCTGGCCAGGCGAATGACTCTAGTTTAGCTTTGAGATTGATGAAGTGCAACACGGTTGCGATGGGCGCCGCCAACCTGTCTCATCGGTTGGCGCCGCCAACTTGTCTTTCCGGTTGGCGCCTCTTCTTCCTGCGCCTTACAATGCCAGGGTTCGCCGCACATTCCTGCGTCCCGATGGCTGACCCCACTTCCTGTGACACGAGCGAGCGCCGTGTCTGCCGAGGAGCCTCTCTCATGACCTTTAAAACCATCATCGAGCCTTTCCGTATCAAGACCGTCGAGCCGATTCGTGGCCGCACTCGAAGCGAACGTGAAGAGGCGCTAGAAGCTGCCGGATACAACCTTTTCTTACTCAGGGCCGAGGACGTGCTCATCGACCTGCTGACTGACTCCGGCACGGGGGCCATGTCGTCCAACCAATGGGCCGGGATGATGCGTGGGGATGAGTCCTATGCGGGGGCGCGGTCGTTCTACCGTTTTGAAGCCGCCGTCCAGGAGATCACCGGTTTCAAACATGTCATTCCCACCCACCAGGGCCGCGCCGCCGAGCGCATCCTCTTCGGCATCGCTGTCAAGCCAGGCGAAGTGGTACCCAACAACACGCATTTCGACACGACGCGGGCCAACGTCGAGTATCGCAGCGCCATCGCCCTTGACCTGCCCTGCCCCGAGGGCCGCCAGCCCCAGGAGTACCATTCCTTCAAAGGGAACATCGATCTGAAGGCTTTGGAACGTGTGCTGCAAGACAAACCCGGACAGGTGCCGTTGGCGATGATCACCGTCACCAACAACTCCGGCGGCGGTCAGCCCGTGAGCATGGCCAATATCAGGGCTGCCAGCGAGATGTGCCATCGCTTCGGCGTTCCCTTCTTCCTCGATGCCTGCCGCTACGCCGAAAACGCCTGGTTCATCAAGTTGCGCGAAGAGGGCTATGCCGATAGGACGCCGCTGGCGATCGCCCAGGAGATGTTCAGCTACGCCGATGGCTGCACGATGAGCGCCAAGAAGGACGGCATGGCCAACATCGGCGGCTTTCTAGCCCTGAACGATGACGATCTGGCACAGCGCTGCAAAAACCTGCTCATTCTCACCGAGGGCTTTCCCACCTACGGCGGTCTGGCCGGGTACGACCTGGAGGCCATCGCCGTGGGCCTCAAGGAGGCGTTGGACGAGGACTACCTGCGTTACCGCATCCGGTCGGTCGAGTATCTGGGCGAGATCTGCATGCACAACGACATCCCCATCGTCCTCCCCACCGGCGGCCACGCCCTCTATCTGGACGCCAAAGCGTTGCTCCCCCATATCCCCTGGAATGAGTACCCGGCCTGGGCGCTCAGCCTGGTGCTCTACCTGGAAGGAGGGGTGCGATCGGTCTGCATCGACAGCGTCATGTTCGGTCGCCAGCCGGACGGCAGCGAGCAGCCCGCGACCAACGAATTAGTGCGCCTGGCCTTCCCCCGCCGCGTCTACACCCAGAGCCACTTCGACTACTTGGCTGAGGTGCTGGTGCACACGAAGGGCCTGGCCCCGCGTCTACGCGGCTTGCGCATGACCTATGGGCCGCCCGTGCTGCGGCATTTCACCGCCCGTTTCGAGCCGGCGCACGGCCAGCTCATTGTCGACTGAGCACGAGAACGCGAACCGGCAGAGGCTGGCGGTGCTCCCGCCAGCCTCTGCGCAACAAACTTGATCGCCCCGGCGCCCTGCGTTACGTGCGGTAGGCGCCGTTGATGGTCACGTAGTCGTGGCTCAGGTCACAGGTCCAGACGGTGGCCTGACCGGGTCCCATGCCCAGGCGCAGGTCGATGCTCAGGTCCGGTTGGGCAAAGCGCTGAGAGGAGTCTGTCTCGTCGAAAGCCAGGGGCGCGCCCCTGGCGACCAGGTGCAGAGGGGAGAGCATGGTCCCGGCGCTGCTCCCGCCGCTGATCCAGAGTTCGGCCGCATCGGGCGTGAAGGTCACACCGCTGTTGCCTGCCGCCGCCAGGATGCGCCCCCAGTTGGCGTCACCACCGTAGATTGCGGTTTTCACCAGCGGCGAAACCGCGATGCTGTTGGCCACGCGGTGGGCGTCTGTGTCCGTTTCCAGCCCGCTGACGGTGATGGTCACGAACTTGCTGGCGCCTTCGCCGTCGCGCACGATAGCCTGGGCCAGGTCCGTGCAGACCTGCGTCAGCAGGCGGGTGAAGGCGGTATAACCGGCGGCGAAGCCGGCGGATTCAGGGCCGGCGATCAGCTCGTTTGCGGCCAGCCCATTCGCCAGGACGGCCACTGTATCATTAGTGCTGGTGTCGCCGTCCACGCTGATGCGGTTGAAGGAGACGTTCACGGCCTGGCGCAGGGCCGCCTGCAGCGATTCTGTGGTGATAGCGGCATCGGTCACAACCACCGCCAGCAGGGTCGCCATGTTGGGGTGAATCATACCGGCGCCCTTTGCCATCCCCGCCACGCTCACCGTCTCGCCTTCCACGATGCCGCTGGCGAAGGCGGTTTTAGGCCGGGTGTCTGTGGTCATGATCGCCTGGCTGGCCGCGGCAAAGGCCCTGGCGCTGGGCTGTAAGCCGCGGTAGAGATCGGGAAGAGCGGCTTCGATGCGCTCTACCGGCAGGGGCACGCCAATGACCCCGGTCGACATCACCAGCGTCGTCCAGGGCGACAGGCCAAACAGCGACTCGACCGCCTCGGCGGTGCGCCGGGTGGCCGCCATGCCCTCAGCGCCGGTCACGGCGTTGGCATTGCCGCTGTTTATGACCACGGCCTGCACCCCGTCCGGGTTCAGTTCCAGCAAGCGGCGGTCATACTGCACGGGAGCGGCGGCGTAGCGGTTCTGAGTGAAGACTGCGGCCGTAGCGCAAGGTGCGTCGCTCATCACCAAGGCCAGATCAGGTGCACCGGCGACCTTGTTGATGCCGCAGTGCACGCTGCTATAAGAGAAACCAGAAGGCAGAAAGGGCTCGGTCATGGCCGCTCAGTCCCGTTTGATCTTGCTATAGTCGGCCGCACGGTAGCGTGAGACGCCGTGGCCTTCGATCTCCAACAATGCCTGCACCTTTAGCGGCAGGCCGAACAGCTTGATGAAGCCCTCGGCGTCCTTCTGGTTGTACACGTCATCCTCCATGAAGGTGACATAATCCTCGCGATAGAGGCTGTTCGGGCTCTTGCGGCCCACCAAAATCGCGTTGCCTTTGTAGAGCTTGAAACGTACCGTGCCCGTGATGTTGGTCTCGGTCACCTTGACAAAGCCGTCCAACGCCTCGCGCAGGGGCGTGAACCACTGGCCGTTGTAGACCAGTTCGGCATAGCGCAGCCCCACCATCTGTTTGAAATGCAGCGTCTCTTTGTCCAGGCAGAGCTGCTCGATGGCGGCGTGCGCTTCGTTGAGCAGGGTGCCGCCGGGCGTTTCATACACGCCGTGCGATTTCATCCCCACCAGCCGGTTCTCCACCAGGTCCACCCGGCCGATGGCATGCTTGGCGCCCAGGCGGTTCAGCTCCTCCATGACGCCCAGGGGACCACGGGCCACGCCATTCACGCGCACCGGGATGCCCGCCCGCAGGTCGATTTCGACATACTCGGGCTCGTCGGGGGCGTTCTCCGGAGCTGTGGTCAGGGTGTACATGACCTCTTCCGGTTCGTTCCAGGGATCCTCCAGCAGGCCGCCTTCGTGGCTCATGTGGAAGAGATTGCGATCCCGGCTGTAGATCGATTTCTCCGTCGCAGTGACGGGCACGTGGTGCTCGGCGGCGTAGTCCAGCGCATCCTTGCGGCTGCGGATGTCCCACTCGCGCCAGGGGGCGATGATGCGCAGTCGCGGGTTGAGCGCCATGACGGTCAGCTCGAAGCGCACCTGGTCGTTGCCCTTGCCGGTGGCGCCGTGAGCGACGGCGTCAGCCCCTTCGATCTCGGCGACCTCGACCATGCGCTTGGCGATGAGCGGTCGTGCCATCGAGGTGCCCAACAGGTACTTTCGTTCATAGACCGCGCCTGCCTGCATCGTCGGGAAGACATAATCGGTCAGGAACTCCAGGCGCAGATCTTCGATGTAGCATTTGCTGGCGCCAGAAGCGATGGCCTTGGCCTCCAGACCGGATAGTTCCTCTTCTTGGCCGATGTTGGCGCAGAAGCAGATCACCTCACAGTCGTAGGTGTTGCGCAGCCAGGGCACGATCACAGAAGTATCGAGGCCGCCGGAATAGGCGAGGATGACTTTGTTGACTTTAGGGCGAGGGTTCATGGGTAAGGCTCCTGAAAAGAGGGAAGAATGGAAGAAAGCGGTGGTCTATAGCGGGGATGGAGGGAACTGGTCGCCGGGGCTGGCGTCGCCCAAACAACAAAAAACCACGAGGAGAATCTCCATCGTGGTTTGTTTCGGGAGCGAGGCAGGCGCAGATGGTCAGGTCAGGAGGTCTTCCTGCCTTGGTCCCGAACGTGCGTGCGCCTGCTGCGAACCTGTTGCATGTGACAAGAGTAGCCGACCAGTGCCAAGCTGTCAAACCACCATCGGCTATTTGCGGGCTTCTAGCGATGGCTTCCCTCATGGTAACCGAGAAACACCATCATGTCATCCAAGAACCATTTGCGGTACTCTGGTTGCTCGATGATCTTGGTAAGGTTGTAGGCAGAGACCAGATCTCCGCGGTCGATCCACGCTTTGATCTCCAAAGCAACCTTGCGCACGATTGTCGTGCCGATGAAGGAGAGAGGTGGCTTCGGATTGCCGCTGTCTTGGGCTGCTTCGAGGGCGCGTGCTAACGCACGCGATGCAGTCTTCCAGTGCTCGTCACTTCCTGCGGGATCGGCGCCGCCTTTGACCTCGGCGCCCCAAAGAAGGTCAACGTCACCACGCGTGCTCTGCAAGTCCGCACTTGCCTCGAACTCGCTACCCTGGCGATCGCGCCATCTGATCTGTTTGTCGACCACCAATGCCACACCGTTTCGTAGACGGATTTCCTGATACTTCACATAACTGACTTCACTTGCATCGAGAATGGTTCTGACGTCGACATCAGGCGTGATCAGGACTGTCTTGCTGGTGTCGCGTTCCTCTCCAGGCACCAGGCTTACACGCGTCGACAAAGTGATGCTTTCTACATAATCATGTTCCCAGAGGTGTTCGATGAGAGGGCGCATTACCAGCGCCATGGCCATTCGCCCCACCTCGTTTCTTGAAGAGCCCCCAAGCGATTCACCGAGATTGGCCATCAGCATCTGAACGTGGCGATTACGACTCACACCTGAGTGGACGAGCAGGCGACTGATTACCCGATTGAAGTAAGTAGCCAACTCAGTCGCCCTTGCGATTGAAGGTATGCTTCCATTCTCCAGGCTGGTTGTGGACAAACCGATACCCCGCATGACCTTGCTGGACAGCATGGCGATGTTGCGGTAGTAGAATGCCAGCTTTGGGTAGCTAACGAGAGTATCGGGGGTACAGAAGTAGTAGGCGTATGGAAGTGGCGGATCGTAACGGTCAAGAATCTCCAGCGCTGCCACATCAATGCCCCAATAATCCGCCGCCTCCAACACGTCCTCCTTGTCGACTCTGGCAGCCACTGTCTCGACTTGACTCAGCAGATCATCAATGTCGGTCTCCACAATGATCTCGGCAAAGAGTATGCCGCGTTGAACAGCATTGCGTTCGACTGCTCGACGCGTCTCGTCGTCTGTGCTCTTGATGCGCTCGAGTTCCACATCCGTCACGGTTGACCAATCCACGGCCTGTTCCTTAAGCTCCAAATCCATCACACCACCTGGGTTCCGGGTGCGAAGCCACCTTGTCACGGAGAAGCTATGCTGGGCGTAAGGCTTTCGCCAGACGGTGATACTCTTGCGCAGGGCCTCGCGACCGTACTTACCCATCTGTTGGCTGCTGTTGCCCTTGCGCTGCGGCAGCACGTAGATAGTGACAGGTTCAAACCCAAGCTGCTCGGCCAGATTCATGCTAAGCATATCCACGGGGATGACCTCACCCGCGTAGCGCACGTTGTCATTGACGAAAGCAACGTGCGCGCCGGGCCGGCATACCCGTAGGAGTTCGGCATAGACAAACGCCAGCTCGGTGAAGTATTGGTCGATCATGGCCAACACGCCGGCATTGTTGATTTCGCCACGACTGAGGCGCGTTCTTAGTGCATCATTGATTTCCGAGAGCGCAAGATTGTCTCGAATTATCGCCAATATCTGCAGAAAGCGATCGCTGGCACCCAATGTATCGTATATTTCTTTAAGTTCATCGATCTTTGAGCGATTCTCAACGGTGCATGAAAGCTGTTGTTGGCGAAGAGCGAAAATACCGTCTTGTACTCCGAGATAGGCCAGCTCCAGCGCATAAGTTCGTGTGTAGTCGTAGCGATTGGCGTAAGGCGGAGATGTAATCACTGCAGAAAACCGATCTGCTTCCAGTTTCGGTAGTTCGGCCAACGTGTTGCCGTGTATCAGAAATTGCTTGCTGTCAAGAGGTGGCTGGCGTTGAAGTTCAATGACATCCTTGATCACCTTGTCCAAAGCGCGAATGAGAGTGTCTTTTACTGTGGGCAGATCACCCTTGAATATGCCAGTAATAGGCTTTTTGCCCAGCCTATCACGCTGATTGTTCCTTTCGAGCAGTTTTTCTGCCCTACCATCCCAACGCAGATACTGGCCATCTTTTCGGGTATAGCTGACGTCTTCCAAGAGCCCTGTGAGGAGAAATCGGAGTAGGTCCTGAGTTCTGTCACTGAGCTCCAGGCGCCCAATCCATTCTGTATATGCCATCAACTCGGCTTCAGTGCCAGGAGGAAAAGCTGATTCGGTAATCTGAAGATGGGGAAAGTGGGCATCGGTAGCAGGGGGCGTCAAATGAGCGAGCGTATCGCGCAGCCGCCGCAGTTCAGGTACATCGTATGCGAACACTACTGACTTTGCCTTCCACGCAAGGTGACAATGCGGTAGCAGCTCGATGCCGACGGCATCGATACCCAGCAGCTTTGCCTCCAGGAGTGTCGTGGCCGAACCCGCGAAAGGATCAAGAAGCACATCCCCCGCCTTCAACCCAAACTCCCTGATCAGTCGTTCCACCAGACCAGCGGAAAAACCCTCTCGATACTTGATCCAACTATGAAGGGTTTCGGTCTTATTGGCCTGAAAGCTTACTAATTGCCTGTTGAAACGATCGGTCTCCTCGAGAAGGTACCCATAGCGGTGTTCTAGCTCTAGCCTGGCATCGTCTCGACAGATGCCATCATGTGAAAACTTGTCACGAATCAGGTCATTTTTCCGCTTCGTCGTCGCTTCTGGAAACAAAGTTAGTTGACTCATGGCGAGGGTTTCGTTCTGGATGGAGAGCGAACGATGTGCATGCCCCAGTGGCTAAACGATCATTGCGCCTGGCAATTTCATTCTAGCATGCGGTTGTGTTCACCCCCAAGGCTCGTCTGTCAGGCGTATCCTTCCCTGTTGCCCTTGCACAAGGTGCATTTGGCCGCAATAATGCGTTCATGCTATTGCTCACCGCTGGCCTTGTTCAGCAAGCGCTCAGCTTAGGTTTCGATACCATCGCCATCGCCCCGGCCGGTCCGTCTCCCGACCACGACCGCTACGTGCGCTGGGTCGAGGCCGGTTACGGCGGCGCCATGGACTATCTGGTCCGGCACACTGAGACGAAGACCGATGCGCGCGCTTTGCTGGCGGAGGCGCAGTCGGTCATCCTTGTCGGGCTGAACTATGCCCACCGTGCTGACCCGGCCCTGCGCAGTGACTCCAGCCGTGGGCAGATCGCCGCCTATGCCCTGGGCGACGACTATCACGAGGTCATGCGGGCAGCGCTCATCGAGTTGGACGGCTGGCTGCGGGTGCGGACGGGGCGCAGCAGTCAGGGGCGCGTGTTTGTGGATAGCGCGCCGGTGCTGGAGCGGTCATGGGCGCAGCAAGCAGGCCTGGGTTTCATCGGCAAGAACACCTGTTTGATTCGTCCCGGCCTCGGCTCCTACCTCTTTCTGGGAGGGCTGCTCGTGCCGGAGCGGCTGGCCTTTGACGAGCCGCCGCCGCGCCTGGACACTGAACCGGCGGGAGCGACGGGTCACGAGGTGCAGTGGCGGATGACCGGCGGCGCCATCGGGACGTGCGGCCGCTGCAGGCGCTGCCTGGACGCCTGTCCCACCGGCGCCTTTGTCTCGCCCTACGTGCTGGATGCGCGCCGGTGCATCTCCTACCTGACCATCGAGCTGCGGGGAGAGATTCCGGAGCCGCTGCGACCGGGCATAGGCAATTGGGTGTTCGGTTGCGATGTCTGCCAGGATGTCTGTCCCTGGAATCGGCGTGCGCAAGGCACCGTCCATCCTCGGCTCCAGCCTCATCCTGCGCGCCTGTCGCCGCCTCTACTCGATCTGCTGGCGCTTGACCGCGAGGGCTTTGCCGGACGTTTTCGCAGCAGTCCCGTCCCGCGGGCAAAGTGGGACGGTTTCCTCCGCAATGTCTGCGTTGCCACCGGCAATTGGGGCGACCCGGCGGCTCGGGAAGCGCTGGCGGCGCACCTGAACCAGAGCCCGCCGCTGGTGGCTATGCATGCAGCCTGGGCATTGGGTCGTCTGGCTGGGGGAGCCGGTCGCGACGCACTGGCGATGGCCTCGGACCGTCCTCTCGAACCTGGGGTGAAGGCTGCGGTTGTCGCCGCCCTGACCGGTAGGGAGGCCGGCTAACCCCGGTGGGTTGGCGGGATGCGAGAAACGCACGGGTGTTGACAGGCGCTTGCTCCGCCCGTTACAATGCGCTTGCGCCTTGCCACAAAGGCCATGTTCGCTCTCATCAACGGCGCTACCGGTTTTCCTTGTTGGAGGTTATGCTTCCATGACCCACGTCATCGTCGACACTTGCATTCGCGATGGCGCCTGCACCGAAGTCTGTCCGGTCGAATGTATCGTGGCTGGCTTTCCCGAGAATGACTGGCCCTGGTACTTCATCGACCCCGATACCTGCATCGATTGCGGCGCCTGTGTGCCAGAGTGCCCTGTCGAGGCCATCTTCCCCGAGCCCGATGTTCCCGGCGAGTTCAAGAAAGCCGTTGACCTGAACGCCAAGTTTTTCAGCGGTGGGCCCGGATACAACGCCGCACCCTGACGGTCCTTCTCTCTCTATTGTCTGAAGACCCTTGCCCCGGCGAGGGTCTTTGCTTCTCCGCATACGACGCACACACACCGACCATGACCGAAGAATCCCAACCAACCCGCGCACCGATCGAGCGCGTCCTGGTGGTGATGGCCCACCCGGACGATGCCGAGTTTTCCTGCGGCGCCACCGTCAAGCAATGGACGTCCCAGGGCGTTAGCGTTGCCTATGTGGTCCTCACCGGCGGCGATAAGGGCAACCATGACCTTTCCGTCACCATCCCCAACCTGGTGGAGCGCCGGATGCAGGAACAACGCGCCGCCGCCGCCCTATTAGGGGTGACCGAAATCCATTTCATGGGCGAAGAGGACGGTTTCCTGCAGCCGACGCGTGCGCTGCGCAAGCGGCTGGTGCGCATCATTCGCCAGTTTCGGCCCGACATCGTCATCTGCCAGAACCCGGGAACCTATTTCTGGGGCGACAACTATATCAACCACCCTGACCACCGCAATGCCGGTGCTGCCACCCTGGAAGCGATCTTTCCTGCCGCCGGCAACCTGATGTTTTTCCCTGACCTGCTGGCCGAAGGGTTGCAGCCTCACTCGATCCGTGAGCTGTGGTTGAGCCTGATGGACGGGCCCAACCACGAGGTCGACATTACCGATTTGCTGGACGTCAAGATCGCTGCCTTGCGCCAGCACATCAGCCAGTTCGATGACCTGGACGAAATGGAGAAATGGGTGCGCGAGCGTTGGGCCAAGGCAGGTCCCGACCATGAGCTGCATTACTACGAATCCTTCAAGCGCATGTGGTTCGACTGAGCAAAAGCCTATGATGGCGCGCTCACCCGATCATGACCGGTCGCACCCGTTGCGCTACAATGGATTCTGAGCGAAGCCGGGCTTCGCAGCTTGCTGCCGCATTGTTTCGCCTCCGCCAAACCCATCATGGGAGAAAGGGACCATGACAGACTATCGCATCGAAAAAGACTCCATGGGCGAGATTCGCGTCCCTGCCGACGCTCTCTACAGCGCCCAAACTCAACGCGCGGTTGAGAACTTCCCGATCAGCGGTATCACCTTCTCGCGCAGTTTCATCCGGGCGCTGGGGCTGGTCAAGGCCGCCTGCGCCCAGGCGAATCTTGGCATGGGATTGATGCCTGAGGACATGTCGAAGGCTATCCAGCAGGCCGCGCGGGCGGTCGCCGATGGCAAGTACGATGGCCAGTTCCCGATCGACATCTTTCAGACCGGCTCGGGCACCAGCACCAACATGAACGCCAACGAAGTGATCGCTACCTTGGCGACACAGACGTTGGGTCGCAAGGTGCACCCCAATGATCACGTCAACATGAGCCAGTCGTCCAACGACGTCATCCCCACGGCCATCAACGTGGCCGCCTACCTGGAGGCCACGGACACGCTGATCCCCGGTTTGCAGCATCTGCGGACGGCCATCGTTGCCCGGATTGGCGAGGTGGGCGACGTGGTCAAAACCGGGCGCACCCACCTGATGGATGCCATGCCGATCACGCTGGCTCAGGAGATGAGCGGTTGGGCGATGCAGCTGCGCAAGGGCATCGAGCGCATCGAGGCCGCCCTGGTGCGGGTGGGCCAGCTTGCCCAGGGTGGCACGGCTGTGGGCACGGGGATCAATGCGGATGCGCGCTTTGGCCCCCTTGTCGCTTCCATCCTCGCCGAGTGGACGGGGTGCGCCTTCCGCGCCAACGAGAACTACTTCGAGGCGTTGGCAGCCGCGGACGCGGTGGTGGAACTGAGCGGCCAGCTCAAGACCGTCGCCGTCAGTCTGATGAAGATCGCCAACGACCTGCGCTGGATGAACTCAGGTCCTATCGCCGGTTTGGGCGAGATCGCCCTTCCCGCCCTGCAGCCCGGATCAAGCATCATGCCCGGCAAGGTCAACCCGGTTATTCCCGAAGCCGTTACCATGGTCTGCGCACAGGTCATCGGCAGCGATGTGGCCGTCACCATCGGCGGCCAGGCAGGCGTTTTCCAGCTCAACGTCATGCTGCCGGTCATGGCCCACAACTTGCTGCTGTCGGAGAAACTCCTGGGCAATGCGGCGCGGGTCCTGGCCGACAAAGCGATCGCCGGTTTCACCGTCAACGTCGAGCACATGGCCGGCTTGATCGACAAGAATCCGATTCTTGTCACGGCGCTGAACCCGGTCATCGGCTATGAGTTGGGCGCCAAGGTGGCCAAGACCGCCTATGCCGAACACCGCAGCTTGAAGGACGTTGCCGCCGAACTGACCGATCTCAGCCGCGAAGAGCTCGATCGCATTCTGGACCCCGTCAAGCTCACGATGGGCGGCATCGAGAAGTCCTGAGAGACTGGGGTTGGAAACCCCAGTCTAATAGCGAAAGCCGGCTGAAGCCGGCTGGGTGCAAGTCATACGGACTCGCCTAGCCGACTTTAGCCGGCTTGTTACACTAGCCTGCGACCTCGGTCGCAGGTTCTCAGGGGGTGATGGCCTGCAAAGGCACGGCCATGAAGAGCGCCACCGCCAGCGCCAGGATCAGGATGGCCAGCGCCTTGTGTTTGCCATCCAACGGGGTCAGGTCATCCATGGGGACGGCATAGACCTGGCCGAAGAAGAAGAGGAGCGCCGCCCAGAGCAGCCAGCCCCAGAACTGGGTGAGCACAGCCAGGCCGATCATCGCCGTGATCAGCACCCACGTCAGGGGCCGAATGCGCTGGCCAAACAACGTGAAGGCAGCGTGGCCGCCATCAAGCTGCCCTGCCGGGATGAGGTTCAGGGCGGTGATCAGCAGACCCACCCAACCGGCGAACGCCAGGCTGCTGAGCTGCACATCGACGCCGTGGGACGGCAACAACTGGCCGAACATCAGGAACTTCAGCCCCGCGTAGAGAAAGGAGTTGCCTTCCTGCATGTAGGGCTGGGTGGGCGCCGGACCGACGATTGACTGCGACAGCCCGATCAGCAGGATGGGGATCGCAAACAGCAACCCTGCCAGGGGACCCGCTGCCCCCATTTCCAACAAGTGTCTCCGGTTCTTGGGGGGCGCGGTCATGACAATGACGGCGCCCATGGTGCCAAGTGAGACGACGGGAAGGGGGATGAAGAAAGGCGGGCTTACCGGCATGCGGTGGTGGCGTGCCACAAAGAAGTGGCCAAGCTCGTGCGCCAGCAGGATGAGCATCAGCGGCAGGGCGTAAGCCAGGCCCTCGCGCCAATTGAGCGTCAGGGCCCCAGTGGGGCCTGTCTGCTGCAAGCCGCCGGTAATGAAGACGGAAACCAGCGTGACGACAAACAGCGCCGCCGCCAGGGTGTAGCGCATGGGCGCCGTGGGCATGGCGCCGTTGGCGGCGTAGATAACCTGCTCATCCCCTTCCCGGCGGAAGAAGATGAGCGTGCCCTGGCCGCGAGCACGATCGGCAATGATGTCGTACGCCTCATCAGTGGGGGTAAGGAAACGCCCGGCCAGGCGCGTGGCATGAGGAAAGCGCAGCAGGGGCACACCAAAGCGGATGGACTCGATGCTGAAATGGCCGGCCGTGATCTCCTGCAATTCCTCGGTGATGCGTCCCTGGACCAGATTGTCAGTGGGCATGTAGGCGATGGCGATGCGCAGAAAAGGACGAGCCGCCGGTGTTGGCGGCGGCTCGTCGCAGAGGAGAGGGAGGTTGGAGGTTACTGGGGCACGCCGTTCGTGGACCCAGAGCCCTTCGTCGGGGAATTGACGATGCCGTTCAGCACCACAGCCAGCGCTTGGCCATTGTTGCTGGTGACCACGGCATGCCCTTCATAGGAGGTGCCCAGGGGGTTGAAGTCGCCTGCCGGCTTGTCGCCGCCAGTGCGGGTGTTCAGACCAAGGGCGGCGCCGGCGGCAATCATCTCGTTCGCGAACTGCAGGACCTGCGTGCCGCTGCGGTTGTAGTAAGTGATGGTGACATCAGCAGGGCTCGCCCCCAGGTTCTGGATGATGGTGGCGCTGAACTTCTGCCACGTGGCGCCGGACTGGATGCGCTTCTCGTTGGGGACAAACCACTTGGTCGAGCCCAACGTGTTGCTCACTGCCCCGTAGAAGGCGCCGTCGTTCTCACCGCCGCCACGGTTCCACTGCGTGATGACCGTGCCCACGACCGGCTTGTCAGATTCAACCACCGCTGTGCCGGCCCAAGTCGGGGTGACATTCAGCGGGTCGAACGTGCTGGCAGGGTAGTCGCCGCCGGTGCGGGTGTTCAGACCGATAGCCGACAGCGGGGGGATGGTCTTGACTATCGTCAGGACATCAAGGGGATTCGCACGGTTGATGTACTTGATGGTGGCGGTCGCCATGTCGTTGGAGAGGTTCTGGATATTGATGGCCGACCACAGCGTGAAGTTGGCGCCGGTGAACTGGCGGAACTGGCTGGGGACCACGAGGGTAGTGGCGCCGCTGACATTGGCGCAGTCGATGGCGTTGTAGTCGGTGTAGCGGCCAGCATAGGCCGTCGTGCCCACGCCTGCCACGGTGCCGGCGCCGTTCACAGTCACGGAGGCCGCACCCGCCCACGGATCGGGCAGGTTCGGCATGGGGCCGCCGGGGGAGGCCAGGTCATAGGTGTGCTGGGCGCCCACGGGGATATTGTCGTCGAACGTGCCCTGGTCTACACCATCGCGGCCTTTGTAGTTGATCTTAACCGCGACGGACGAAGTACCGGTGTTCTGCACGGCGAAGGACGAGATCTGGCTGGGCTGCTTCCACAGCGAGGGGAAGCAGATCTTGGAGGAGCCCTGCGCCACGCCGGCGTAGAAGCCAGTCTGGTAGCCATCGCCAGGCCCGCCGGTGTAGTCGGTCTGAACGACTGCGGCCAGCGGCTGGTTGGACGAGGCCACACCAGCGCCGTTGAAGCCCTGGGGAAGCTGGCTGCTGGCGGGGTCGATCATGACGGAGCCGTTGCCCGGGATAATGGGAGACGGACCGTTGATCGAGTTGCCGGCCTGGTCATAGTAGAAGATGCTGACTGAGGCCTGATTGGCGGTCTTGTTGGCCAGCTCAGTGGTGGTGGAGCCGGTGCCGGGGTCGGGATACGCGGCAGTGTCGGCCGCAACGGGCAGGGCGACTAACGCCAAAACGAATACGAGGGTCAGAACGGAAAAGAAACGACGCTTTGTCATGGTACAGACTCCTTCGAGAAGATGAGGGTTATGCAAGCGTTTTGTGCAGACTGGTGGCCATGCCAGATGGCAGTATCAGCCTCCAACTGTGCTCAGTCTAGCGCGGCGGCGCCCGCGGAACAATAGCGATTGCGGGTTATTTCCGGCGTCAAGACGGCGCAATAGGATTCAATCTTACTAATACATTCGGGTTATCCCTGCCCCCTAGTACAGGTGGGCTGAAATAGAGGTATAACTGTGGTAAGATAGGGTATGTT
>CAZHTZ010000091.1:0-16426 GCA_964535455.1 uncultured Caldilineales bacterium | reverse complement strand
ACCGTGGACGACTACTTCGCCGCCTTTCTGCTTGGCCGTACTGACGGCCCATCTGATCGCTCCTGCCTGGGTGTCGGTCACTGCAGTAGCCCGGGCATTGCCCTCTTGCTTATGCTGCCATTTGCCGTCAGATCGTGGTGTTACATGTTGCGCTGGCTGTCTTCGAGATTGCCTGGACACCGATAACTCCATGAAACTCGTGGGTTTCAAATACGACATATTGGGGTTGTGAGTTGTTCAGGTACTGCATGTGGTATAGCACATCCGTTCGTAACGCATTCTAGCATGCGTTCGAGACATGAACAAGGCCAAATCCCCAACAGACCAGCAAATCGCACAGCAACTTTAAGGTGGTGTACCTATCAGGTGCGACGCACTTTGGAAGTGCGTCGCACCTGTTCTCTACTGTTCCGCTGGCGGCTGCGGCGCCTGCGGCGCCGTGCGATCGAAGGGTGGAAGCTGCTCCTCGCCCTGCCGCGCCAGGTAGTAGTTCCACACCAGGCGGCTGAGGTCGTTCATGAGCGGATTGCTCATATCCCACACCACCCAGCCCTTCTGAAAGACGTAAATCGCCAACGTGTAGGGGCCTTCGGGACCGTTGATCAAGGCGACGTCCCCCTGGCTGTCGGCGCCATAGCCGTGCTTGTGGGCCACAGGTGTGCCTTCCGGTACGCCGTACTTGATCAGGAACCCCATCGGGTTCTGCTCCAACCAGTTGACGATCTCCTGGCACTTTGCCGGGCTGATGCGCTCGGCAAAGGCCGCCACCAGGTCGCCGCGGCCCTCGGCGCAGCGCCCGATGTCGGCCAGGAGGATGCCCATGTCCTTGGGCGTCGTCTGCATGGCCGGGTCCGGGAACGTGTTGTACTGGGGGTTCGTGTTGGCGGGCGTCTGGATGGGCGGGGGACGCATGTCGCTGTCGTACGGTACGGCAATGAATGTGTTCTTCAGCCCCAACTGCCGGGCGAATTCGTTCACCCGCTGCGTGCCGGTCAGGGTGTCGCCTTCGCCGATGCGGTACAGGAGGGCGTTGGCCCCGGCATTGCTGGCGGTCGGGGATTTGACCGTCTCACTGATCCAGCGGCTGGTGGAGGCATCCAGCGGCAGATTGAAATCGTGGTACAGCTTGAGCAAGATCGGTATCTTGACCGTGCTCATGCCGGCAAAGGCCGTGTCGCCGTCGACATCGATTTCCTCGCCGGTGGTCAGGTCCTGGTAATACAGGCTGTAGATGCCTGCAAAGCGTTCCAGCCGCTGGCGCAGCGCTGCGTCCAGCGTGTCGCGGTTGGGCGGCAGGGAGGGACGCTCGTGCAGCGTCAGGCGGGCCTCGCGGTTGGTGGGGCGCGTAAAGGCATTGAGGATCTGGATGGCGCTTTCGTTGAGGTCTGTGGAACGACCCGGCTGGCCCGGGACGAAGGAAAGCGCGTCCAGGTTGGCGTAGGCGGCGGTAGGCTCGTTGTCGTACGCCTCGGCCTGATCTTTCAGCCACGCGCCCAGCTTGGCCCGATCGTAGGTGAAGTGCAGCGGCACATCCTGACCCAGGGGCGGGCGGTTCAAGAGATAGAACAGGAAATCGCGGACGTAGTGCAGCCCCATGCTGTAGGCACGCGCTTGTGTCACCATGCCTTCGGCATCGACCTCAAAACCAACCTGTTCCGGTCGCAACACCAGGCGCTTGTCGCCGTGATAGACGAGCACGGGCGCTTCGAACACCTTGCGTACGTTAGCCGCCGCCGCCGCCGCCGTGGCGCCGCCGATGTTCGCGCCTGCCAGCGTCACACCGGGCGGAACGGCGTCGCGGCCGGCGACGTAGTTGCGAAGCTGGGGGCCGACGAAAACGACGGCGGCAGCCAGCACGACCAGAAAGAAGAAACGCAAGAGCTTCATGAAAGGGTCGAACTCATTCCCACTCGATGGTGGCAGGGGGTTTCGAGGTCACATCATACACAACGCGGTTGACGCCCGCCACCTCGTTGACAATACGGGTGGCGATGCGGCCCAACACGTCGTAGGGGAGCCGGGCCCAATCCGCAGTCATGAAGTCATCGGTGGTAACGACGCGCACGGCCACCACGTCGGCATACGTGCGGAAGTCGCCCATGACCCCGACGCTGCGCACCGGCAGGAGCACGGCAAACGCCTGGGCGGTGCTGCGGTACAGGTCCGCCCGCTCCAGCTCCTGGATAACCACGGCATCGGCCTGGCGCAGCGTTTCCAGCCGTTCCCAGGTCACCTCGCCCAGGATGCGGATGGCCAGCCCAGGACCGGGGAAAGGATGCCGCCAGACGATGCGCTCCGGCAGCCCCAAAGCCAGGCCCACCCGCCGCACCTCGTCCTTGAACAGAAAGCGCAGTGGTTCCAGCAGCTCGAACTCGATGTCTTCGGGCAGTCCGCCGACGTTGTGATGGGTCTTGATGGTACGCGCCGACTTTTCCCGGCCCGAGGCCGCGCTTTCGATGACGTCGGGATAGAGGGTGCCCTGGGCCAGAAAGCGGTAGGGTGCGCCGGGGTCTTCCTTGACCAGCCTGGCAGCCTCGGCCTCAAACACCCTCACAAAGCGATTGCCGATGAGCTTGCGCTTGGCCTCCGGGTCGGTGACGCCTTCCAGGTCTGCCAGGAACTGCTCGCTGGCATTGACCGCGACCAGTTTCATGCCGTGGCCAGCCTGAAAAGTGTCGATCACCTCGCCGGCCTCGCCCTGACGCAGCAGGCCATGGTCGACGAAGACGCAAGTGAGCTGATTGCCGATGGCACGCTGGAGAAGCGTCGCCGCCACCGAGGAGTCCACGCCGCCGCTGAGCCCGCAGATGACCCTGTCGCTGCCGACACGGCTGCGAATCTGGTCCACGGTCTCCTCGATGAAGTTGGCGGGCGTCCAGTCGGCGTGCAGACCGGCGACGTCGGACAGGAAGTTGCGCAGCAGGTCCATTCCTTGCGGCGTGTGCTGGACTTCGGGATGAAACTGGACGGCATAGCGCCGCCGCCCGATGTCGCCCATGGCCGCCAGGGTGTCGCCATCCGAGCTGCCCAATGCCACCCAATCCGGCGGAAGCTGCACGACGTGGTCGCCGTGGCTCATCCACACGGGCAGACGGGCGGGCAATCCCTGCAGCAACGGGGCCGAAGCGGTGAGTGTCACCTGGGCATGCCCGAATTCGCGACCGCTGGCCGGCGCCACGCGCCCACCAAGGGCATGAGCCAGCGCCTGCATGCCGTAGCAGATGCCCAGCACAGGCTTATCGGCGGCAAGAACGGCAGCGGGCAATTGCGGCGCTCCCGGCTCATAGATGCTGCTCGGTCCGCCGGAGAGGATAAATGCATCAGCGCCGGCGAGCTGCGATGCCGGCGCATCCCAATGCACCAGCTCGCTGTACACGCCCAGCTCACGCACACGACGGGCAATGAGTTGGGCCGTCTGCGAACCAAAGTCGATCACGATAACCGTGACAGGGGGTCTCATAGGCGGATCGGGATGAACTGATACAAGATACAAACATCTGCCATCGGCAGCTTCATTCTACTCCCCTCAACGCAAAAGGCCGAAACGTTTTCTCTGGCGCTTCGTCTTGATCCATGCAATTGATCGTTTCGACCGCTTATAGTAGACTTGCGCTAATAGCGAGTTTTCCCCCCCTTTGACCAAAGGTCTTGTCTATGACTCGTCGTGTTTGGGTACTCAGCTTACTCCTGGTGATGGCGCTCGCTCTCGTGGTGTTTGCAGGCAGCACCCTGGCCGCCCCTGCCACGGGGCCACAGGCGGGGCCACGGGCGGGGCCACAGGCAGGAAATCGGGCGGCCGCGCTCACCTGCACCAATCAGCTGGTGAACAGCGACATGGAAGCAAACACGGGCTGGTTGTTCGGCGCATCGGCTGTTCCCGGCGCCTACTCGACGGCCCAGTTCGCCAGCCCCAGCCGCAGTGTGCGCCTGGGCATCACCAGCGGGGCCAACGTCAACAGCTTCTCTTCCATGCGGCAGCAGGTGGCGGTCCCAGCCGGCGGGCAGTTACGCCTGAGCCTGCAGGTGTATCCGATCAGCCTACCTGTTGACGCCGGCGATCGGCAGGAAATCCTCATCCTTGACCCCGTCTCCGGCGCTACGCTGCGCCAGGTGTGGAGCTACATCGGCAATAACGCCGTCTGGATGCCGCTGCAGTTCGACCTCAGCGAGTTCCTGGGCAGGAACATTGTCGTCTACATCAACGTGTTCAACAACGGCACGGGTGGCATCACCGCCATGTTTGTGGACAACGTCACTCTCGAAGTCTGCAACGGCGGCGCCACGGCTACGCCAACGCCTATCGTCGTCACGGCCACACCGACGCCCATTGTCGTCACGGCCACGCCAACGCTTTTCATCGTCACCGCCACGCCCACACCTATCGTCGTCACCGCTACCCCAACCGGCCCTATCGTGGTCACTAACACGCCGACGCCCATCGTCGTCACCGCCACCCCAACCTCGGGCCCTATCGTCGTCACTAACACGCCGACGCTCATCGTCGTTACCGCCACTCCCGCCTCGGGCCCTATCGTCGTCACTAATACGCCGACGCCCATCGTCGTCACCGCCACCCCAACCTCAGGCCCTATCGTCGTCACCAACACGCCGACGCCCATCGTCGTTACTGCCACCCCAACCTCAGGCCCCATTGTCGTCACCGCTACGCCAACGGCCGGAGCACCCATCACGGTCGTGCCGCCGACGGGCTGCAAGAACTGCATCGTCAACACCGGCTTTGAGAATTGGGGAGGATGGACGCTCGGCAACACCCTGCTGAAACCCTATTACCAGGGCACCATCGTCCACTCGGGCCTACGAGCCCTGGCCATGGGCAACACCGGCGAGCCCAATTACATCTCCTACTCCTCGGCCAGCCAGCGGGTAAACCTGCCGCGTGGCTCGTACAAGACCGCATTCCTCGAGTTCTGGCGCTATACCAAATCCAGTGGCGAGGCGGGTGATTATCAGGAGTTCGTCGTCCTGAATGCCAACACCGGCCAGACCCTCGACGTTCTCTGGCGACAGAACCTCAACGAGAACACGTGGGTCATGCAGCAGATCGACATGACCCGCTACCTGGGCAAAGACATCATCGTCTATTTCAACGTCTACAACAATGGCGGTGCGGGCACGGCCGCCATGTATCTGGACGATGTCACCCTCAGCATCTGCGCGCCCGCCGGCTCAGGATCCAGTTCAGGCGCGGTCGACACCGTCGTACCGCCCATACCGCCGGTCACGGCAACGACGGCCCCGCTGGTGATCGCCGTGACGGTCATACCACCGCCCCCTTCCGACGCCACCGTGCTGCCGCCGGTCGTCGACCTGCTGGCAACCGCCTCGCCCTCACCCGATGTTTGGGCGACGATCCAGGCCAGCCGCTCACCCACACCGTCTGCGGGTGGAAACAAAGGAACCACCGGCAAGGGTGGCCTCCTCTCGGACCTCTGGGCGTTCCTGCGCCAGCCGGCCAATTGCTTCCTGCTGCTCCTGATTCTCGTCGTCATTGGCCTTATCATCTGGGTTTCGTGGCGTCTGCTCGTGTCGGTGAACGAAAACCGGAATCCGCCGGCGCCTCCGCCGGCAGTGGCTGAGGCCGAAGAGGTTCCACCGCCAGCAGACGAGTCCACACCGCCGGACGAGTGGTAACAAGTCTTACATGCTCCAGACCACGGTCTATCGCGACCCGACGGGCTTCGACGTCCTCCGTCTGGAGTGGAACGCGTTGTTGGCACGCAGCACCTTCAACTCCCTCTTCTTGACCTGGGAGTGGCAGACAACCTGGTGGGAATGCCTGGGCGCTGGAGAGCTCCATCTGGTCACTTTTCGCACCGCCGGCGGCGAGCTGGTGGGCATCGCCCCGCTCTTTCTCACCTGTGACGCCGCTGGCTGCGAATTGCAGCTCATCGGCTGTACCGAGGTGGCTGACTACCTCGACATCATCATCGCCCAGGGACACGAGCCGGAGGTTTACTCCGGCTTTTTGCACTTTCTGATGGGTCCGGAAGCGCCTGCCTGGGACAGCATCACCCTCTGTAACCTGTACGAGCCTTCACCGACCTACCGGCTGCTGCCGGCAATGGCCGAGGCGGTTGGCTGGCAGACCGCGGTCGGCCAGGAGGATGTCGCACCCTACCTGATGTTGCCACCCACTTTCGACGCCTACCTGGACACTCTGGACAAGAAACAGCGTCACGAATTGCGCCGCAAACGTAGCAAACTCGAGCGAGAGGCCGGGTCGTGGCGTTGGTTCCAGGTCCAGGGGGGAGATGACCTGGAGAGCTGGGTGGATCGCTTTATCGCTCTTCACCGCCGGGCTTCGGCCGGCAAGGAGTCGTTCATGACCCCAGTCATGGTCGCCTTCTTCCAGCGTATTGCCCGTGCCACCAGCGCCCGCGGCTGGCTCCGCTTGGCGTTTATCGAGATCAACGGTGAGCTGGCCTCGACCTACTTCGACTTCGATTTCGATGACCGCATCTGGGTCTACAACTCCGGCTTTGACCCCGATGTCTATGGTCCTCTGAGCCCCGGCATTGTGCTCAACTCTCTGCTGATCGAAGATGCCATTCAGACCGGTCATCGCGTCTTCGATTTCTTGCAAGGCGACGAGATCTACAAGTATCGTTTGGGCGCCGTCGACGCCAGGGTCATGCGTGTGACCTTGCGCCGATGAGCGCGGCAACGTAAGAACAGCCCTGTTCGTAGCCTCGTTTGTGTGATCGAGCACGTTTGCGCGGCAGCGCTTACCTCGCTTTGGTCCTGCTGTTAGCCCTCCCTGGAGCCATCACCCCATGCGCATCTGCATGCTCAGCGTCCATACCTGTCCCCTGGCTGCACTTGGCGGCAAGAAAACAGGGGGCATGAATGTTTACGTGCGTGATCTCGCCCGCGAGTTCGCCCGCCGGGGCCACTTTGTCGAGGTGTTCACCCGCGTCCAAGACGCCTGTGCTCCCCGCCTCAGCCATGAGTTGGGACCCAACTGCCGCGTCGTTCATATCCCCGCCGGCCCAGAGTCCCCCCTGGAAACCGACCAGGTCTACAACTACCTGGATGAGTTCGTGACAGGCGTGCTCGCCTACACCCAAGCCAACGACCGCAGCTACGACATCATCCACAGCCACTATTGGCTGTCGGGCGTGGTGGCCGAGCGCCTGCGCGCCGCCTGGGGGACGCCCATCGTCCAGATGTTTCACACGCTGGGCCACATGAAGAATGACGTCTATGAGTACACGGGCGAACTGGTGAGCGACCTGCGCATCAAGGCCGAGACCGGCCTGATGGCGGTCGCTGACTCAATCACGGCCGCCAGCCCGATGGAGAAGGCGCAAATGGTGATCCGTTATGGCGCCACGCCCGGAAAGGTAGCAGTCGTGCCGCTGGGTGTGGATCGGGACTTGTTCCACCCGATTTCCCAGGAACAAGCCAAGGCGTTCATCGACGTCCCCACCGACAAGCACATCGTCCTCTACGTGGGACGCATCGAGCCGCTCAAGGGTGTCGACACCCTGCTCAGGGCGATGCATCGGGTCTTCGATGCCTGGCCGGATGCCGCTGACAGCGTCAACCTGGCCGTCATTGGCGGCGATGCCAACGTGCCCCGCGAACAGATGTCGGCCGAGATGGTTCGGCTCCACGATCTGAGCGTCGATCTCGGTCTGGAGAATCTAACGGCCTTCCTGGGGCGGCGTCGCCAGGAGATGCTGCCTTACTACTACTCGGCCGCCGATGTTGTGGTCATTCCCAGCTACTATGAATCCTTTGGCCTTGTGGCTTTGGAAGCAATGTCGTGCGGGACACCCGTCATTGCTTCGCGCGTGGGCGGGCTGAGTTTCACCGTCGTGGAAGGCATCACAGGATTCCAGGTGCCCGGTGGCGATGATGCCCTGATGGCCGACCGCATCCTGCGCATCCTCCGGCAAGACGACCTGCGCCAACGCCTCGGCTACCAGGCCGAGCAGATGTCGAGTTGCTACGGCTGGGCGGACATTGCCGAATGGCTGGAAGAGATTTTCGCCCGTCTTGCGCCTGGCGCTGCCACGATGGCGTTCCACGCCCCTATCCCGTCTGTCCCAGAGGGCGTTTACGCCTAGCGAGGAGACTCTCGCCAGGCGTCTCCGTGCATGTCCAACCTCAGCCTCCTTCGGGACCACGAACGACGGCGCTGGCTACGATTTCGTGACCCGGTGGAAGTTATCGCCGCCTGGGGCGCGGGGACCGTTCGCCAGCAGATCGAACGAATCGAGAAGGTAGTCAACACAGAGGGGTTATGGGCGATGGGCTACCTGGCCTACGAGGCCGCGCCTGCCTTCGATCGCGCCCTGCACGTGCAGCCACCCACCCGTGCGCTGCCCTTGCTTTGGTTCGGCCTCTATCACGAGCCCGACCACCTGACCGACCTCCCGACCGGCGACGTCAGTTCGTGCGCCCTTGGTGAGTGGACGCCGTCGGTGGCGCCAGCCGCCTATCGACAAGCCATCGCCACGATCAAGGAACGCATCGCCCGCGGCGACACCTATCAGGTGAACTACACCTTCCGGCTGCGCGCCTCTTTCCACGGCAACCCCTGGGCGCTTTTCCTGCGGCTTTGGCAAGCTCAGCACGCCCCCTATGCCGCCTATTTGGAGACCGATACGTTTGCTCTCTGCTCGGCCTCACCAGAGCTTTTCTTCCATCTGGAGGACGATCGTGTGGTGTCGCAGCCGATGAAAGGCACCGCCCGCCGCGGTCGCACCCTGGTGGAAGATGAGGCGCAAGCGCACTGGCTGCGTGAGTCAGAAAAAAACCGGGCCGAGAACGTGATGATCGTGGACATGATTCGCAACGACTTGGGGCGGATTGCCGTCACCGGCAGCGTGCAGGTCGAGCGGCTGTTCGACGTCACACGCTACCCCACTCTGTGGCAGATGACCTCCACCGTCAGCGCCACCACCAACGCTCCTGTAGCCGATATCCTGGCCGCGCTCTTCCCTTGCGCTTCCGTCACCGGCGCCCCAAAGGTCAGCACCATGGGCATCATTGCAGACCTGGAATCAGCGCCCCGCGGGGTCTACACAGGCGCCATCGGCTATCTGGCGCCCGGTCGTCGCAGCCAATTTAACGTCGCCATCCGCACTGTGGTCATCGATCGCGTCCAGGCCACCGCCGAATACGGCGTTGGCAGCGGGATCGTCTGGGACTCGGACGCCGGCGACGAGTATCGCGAGTGCCAGACTAAAGCCCGCATCCTCACCGTCGCCCTGCCCGAATTCGAGCTATTGGAATCCCTGCTCTGGGAGCCCGAGGCCGGCTACTTTCTGCTGGAGAGACACATTCAGCGCCTGGCCGATGCCGCCGCCTACTTCGCCACACCTCTGGACTTGGCGGCGGTTCGGGGTCAGCTTGCGACGTTTGCCGCCATCCTCCCCGCCCGCCCGCACAAGGTGCGCCTGCTCGTCGCTTCCAATGGCGCCTGCTCGATCGAAGCCGCCCCCATCCAGGCCGCCTCGTCGTCCCCCTTGCGCGTCGCCCTGGCGGAGCAGCCGGTCGACTCCACCGATCCCTACCTGTACCACAAGACCACCCACCGGGAGGTCTATGAGCGGGCGCTGGCGTCCCGGCCGGGCTGCGACGACGTTCTGTTGTGGAACGAGCGAGGTGAGCTCACAGAATCAACCCGCGCCAACCTGGTGCTCCGTCTCGACGGCGAGCTTCTGACCCCGCCCATTTCCTCCGGTCTGCTGGCGGGCACCTTCCGGGCGGAGCTGCTGGCGCAGGGGATGCTGCGTGAGAAGGTGCTGCGAACGCCGGACCTCACCCGCGCCGAGAACGTCTACCTGATCAACTCCGTGCGGCGGTGGATGAGTGCCGACCCGATTCCCGCGCTCGATCTCAAATGCCTGTAGAAGCCTTCACAGAAGTCCTTCTTCTTGCAGTACTTGTTGAGCCTCGCTGAGAAACTCGTCTGGCGAGACCGTACGTTGCCCTTCAGGGGAGAAATCGTGCTGATCGGGAGCGGTGTGGCGGTGCCAGATACCGCCTTCGCAATCACGCCCGAGAACGCGGTAGCGATTGAGTACCAGGGTATAGCTGACGAGTTCCTTCTGGACGTTGGCATAGACTTGGACGAAACAGTCTGTGTCGACATGCAGACGCATTTTGACCGCATGCTCGGTTTTGTCTACGGTCTCCACTTCTCGAATGAATACCCATTCCGCTGCCGCGCGTCGTACGTCACGTTCGACATCGTCTGCAGTCACGCTTCACCGCGCAGGCTTCCTAATTGGCGTTCGATCATGCGGATGCCATCGACAGCCAAGTCCCAGTCTTGATGGTCATTTTCAGCTTCAAAGGAGTAGCCAAGCGCCATGACTCGCTCTGCCGACTCGAACTCGTCCAGCGTCATTCCGTACTTTTGCCGAAAGAGCCGATCGCTTAACTGATAGCGCGCCAGGCGTCGCCGTAGCTCCAGTTCGGCGAGACGCATCACTTGCTCCCCCGGCTCTGAGCCAGGCTCCAATGAATCCAAAACGCTGACAAGTTGTCCGGACAGTTCAACGTGCAACATGGTGGCACCTCCGCCTCAATGTTCAGCATGCTAGGATCATTATAGCGTGAAGGCTCCGTCTTTCACCACCACTTACCAGCCTGGTCTTCCCCAGTCCACCAGGTTTGAGAACTTGACTCTTCTACCCCGCGTGTTTTCCCGGCTGGTACACGCCTGCCAGGTTGACGCCCTGCATCATGGCCTCGTAGGAGAGCTTGTCCATAGGCGACAGACGACCCGCCATGGCTGGCGTCAGCAGGGGGATGGGTCGTGATGCCAACAGGCGCTTGTAGACGACGTCGGCGCCCTCCTGACGCCACAGCCAACCCGTCTTGTCGTGGCGGGTCAGGTTGAGTGGCCGCGTGTAGGCGCGCAGGGTCTTCTCACCGTAGAGATTGTAGAACGCCTCGAAGTACGACAGCGCCAGCTCCCGTAGATCGCGGTAGATGGCCTCGCGGAAACGCAGGCCCACATAGTTGGACTTGGCAACGGCCCCCCAGTGACCGTCGATCTGATAGACGGCAAGGACGTGGTCATCATCGGTCTCCGGCTCGGGGAACAGGTCAATGACCAGGGGTGGATAACCCAACTGCCACAGCGCCGCCGCCGCAAAAAGCGCTCCATCCAGACAGTGGGCCAGGCCATCGCCCAGCACCTGCAGCGGGCAGCGGTTGGCGTCCTCCGGGCTGTAGGGCGTGCGGTCGAGGAAAGCCTGAATGGCAGCCGGGCTGTCAAGTCCAAGCCAAAGCTCGCGTTCGGGGTCGCTCAAGAGGTTGGCGAAATGTGCAAGCATGATATCATTCCTGGTGTGAGGGACGCGGCGTCTCGGCGGGGGCAGCCGAACACGGGTTTGTCGCCTTTGCGACCCCCTGTGCTAAGATAACCACATAACCATTCGAATTCTTCATCGTGAGGTGGTGCTTCTGAACGCATCCGAACTGGCCCACACCATCGTCAACCTTCTCGACGACAAACAGGCCGAGAACATCCTGCTCTTGGACATCAACAGCATCTCTCCTCTGGCGGACTATTTCGTCATTGCCACTGCCACCAGTGAACGCCAGAGCCAGGCTCTGACAGATACGCTTGTTGAGGAACTGCGCTCACAAGGCGTCCGTCCTCTCTTTGTCGAGGGAGAGCGGGTCTCCGGCTGGCAGTTGATCGACTATGGGGCGGTTATCGTGCACCTCTTCTCGGCCGAGAAACGCGACTTCTACCGGCTGGAAGAGTTGTGGAAAAACGCTCAGGTCGTGGTGCGCGTGCAGTAACAGAGGCGTGGACGCTGGACCTCAGCGTAACGTCTGGTAGAGGACTTCCTTCCAGCGCTGGGGATTGATCGCCCAGCAAACCTCGGCGTTGGGATCGCGGGGACCCCAGTTTCGATCGCGATAGGGAGGAGTGCTGGTCACGTGGAGCTCGTCGACGATCGTCATGCCGCGCGTCAGGCCGTCGTCGCAGGCGATCTCGACAAAGTGCCGCCTGCGCTTCGTGCAGACATCCGGATCAAGGGCAACCGCCATCGTGACCGGGTCGGGCAGACCTAGTCCAGGGTCGCCCTGCAGATTCACGCACGCATCGAGGGCGTGCTTGTTGCAGTCGATGGCGAAGCGCGCCAGGGCGGTGCCAAAGCCGTAGACGTGCTCCATCTCGGCCTCGGTCAAGGTGGCCTCACCCCGGCAGTTCTCCCAACCCACCATCAGAATGGGCATACCCGAATGGAAGACGACGTGCGCGGCTTCGGGGTCGCACCAGATGTTGTACTCGGCTGCAGGCGTCACGTTGCCAACCGTGCAGGCAGCGCCCCCCATGACGATGCAGTGCTTGATCCATCCCGCCAGTCGCGGCTCCAAACGTAGCGCCGTGGCGATATTGGTCAGCGGACCCAAAGTGACCAGGGTGATCTCACCCGGCGCCTCGGCGCAGCGCCGCACCAATTCGGAAGCGGCGTGGCCGGAAGCCGGAGGACGTTGGGGCGGCGGATAGTGCATGCTGCCCATGCCATCGGGGCCGTGAAAATAGAAGGCATGGAAGGGGTCGCGCATCAGCGGCCGGGTGCAGCCATGATACACCGGCGTGTCCCTGTCGCAGAGCTCGACCACATGGCGGGCATTGATGCTGCCCTGTTCGACTGGCATGTTGCCCGAGACGATGGTGATGGCGTCCACGTGCACGCCGGGCCAGCGCAGCGCCATCAAGATAGCAACGGCGTCGTCGGATGCAGTGTCGGTGTCGATGACGAAACGGCGCATAGGCTACGCTCCAGCGGTCAGATAGGATTGCCGGAATCCGGCCCACCAGGCGGGCAACGTCTCTTCGCAAGGGCCCAAATAGCTCTGGGTCACCAGTGGTGAAAGCGGCGTTGCCTCGGTATTGAATTCGTAGACTTTGCCGCCACGGCGCCGGGTTAGCTGAGGCAGCTCCGCCGCCGGATAAACCAGGGCCGAGGTACCCACCACAAGGGCAATGTCGGCCAGTGCGAACGCCTGTGCGGCTCTGTTCAAGACCATGCCGTCCAAGGGCTCGCCGAACCACACGACGTCCGGACGCAGGACGGCGCCACAGTCGGGGCACAGAGGCGGCAAGGGGTCAAGCGGAACCTGGCGACTCTCACCGCGGTAGCGACACGAGGTGCAGCACAAACGCCAGATGTCACCGTGCAAGTACAGGATGCGCCGGCTCCCGGCCGCGGGGTGCAGTCCATCGATGTTCTGCGTTGCCAGGGTGAAGTCGGGCACCAAGGCGTCCATCTCAGCCAGGGCAAGGTGAGCGGCGTTCGGTGCACAGCCGGCGACCCGCTGTCTACGCCAGTCGTAGAACTCCCACACCAACTGCGGGTCGCGGTGAAACGCCTCCGGTGTCGCCATCTCCTGGGGACTGCGCTGTCGCCACAGGCCACCGGAGTCACGAAAGGTAGGTACGCCGCTTGCCGCCGAGACGCCGGCTCCGGTGAGGACGGCGATGCGAGGGATGGTCATGAGAGAAGCGAGATTTCACGTATTACGCATTACGAAATACGTAATGCGTAATACGTAATGCGCAAGAAACCGTATCATTCCAGAATCCAATGATCGTTGCTGCGCTCCCAGGAGCGGATGTCGTTGCCGAACCAGAGCTTGATCTCGAAGGCTGCGGTTTCGGGGCCGTCCGAGCCGTGGACAAGGTTGCGGCCGATTTCCATGCCATAGTCGGCGCGGATCGTGCCGGGTTGTGCGTTCACAGGGTTGGTTGCGCCCATGGTCGCCCGCGCCGCAGCGATGGCGTTCGGCCCTTCCAGCACCATCGCCACGACGGGACCCGAGGTGATGTATTGGATGAGACCGGGGTAGAAGGGGCGTTCCTTGTGAACGGCATAATGCACTTCAGCCAGCGAACTGGGGACGTGTATGAACTTCATGGCCACCAGCTTGAGACCCCGGCGCTCGAACCGGCCGATGATGTCGCCGATCAGGCTGCGCTGCACACCATCCGGTTTGATCATGACGAAAGTGCGTTCCATTTGCGAGTGTTCTCCTGCAATGCTTTGTCTGTATCCGCTGGCCAAGATCAGCCGGCGGCGATTTGCTGTGGTGATGTGGGCGCGACGAGAGGAAAAACGAAAGACCACCGTTCTGTTTCGTCCCAGGCCGGAAGCGCGGCGGGCGGCATGGCCGGCGTCGTTTCGGACAAGTTGGCCGCGGCGCCGAACCAGCGCGCACCATAATCGTTGTCGGGGTCAAGGCTGCGCGCCACCCGGGCATGGTTCAGCGCCGCCTCACTGTTGCCCAGGCGACCGGCGCTGAAGGCAGCAAGCAGATGCGCCTTCAAACAGTAAGGCAGTTGCGCCAGAACGACATCTGCCGCCGTCCAGCAAGCTTCATAACGGCCGACGTGTATCAGGGCGCCGGCCAGGCCCAGAGCAGCATCCATGCGGGCGGGCGTCTGTCGATACGCCTGATGGAAGAGGGGGAACGCATCGAGCCAGGCGCTCTCACTCGCCGCCAGCGTGGCCCGGGCAAGCGGGCTCAAGCCGGTGGACTGGGCATCGGGCGTCAGGTCGGCCGCATGCTGACCGGCCCGGCTTGCCTCTTCCTCCAGTCCAAGCTGCGTCGCTGCCGACTGCAACGCTGCCCACAGCTCCGCATCTTCCGGATGGGCGCTCAGGGCGCGACGCAAAAGGTCGGCGGCATCAGCCACAAGACCGGCCCCGAGCGACGCCTTAGCCAATTCAACATAGGTGTCCAGGTGGCGGGGCCAGTAGCGCAGGATGTGGCGACCCAGCGCAAACCCGGACTCGATGTCGCGCTCTGGGCCGAGAAGCGTGTGCAACCGGCGACTGAGGATGTTCAGGAGGACCTCGGCCATGACACGGTATCTTACTTGACGCCGGTAATGTGCGGCAAAAAGCCCGCCCTTGCGGAACCTGACGGCGACAACGGTCGTCCTAGAGCCACTGCCCAATCCAATGCGGAGGACCCATGATGGAAGTTTTCATAGTCTGCGCCCTGCTGCTTGCCATCGGGCTGGCCGGTCAGGTCTCACTCAATCGCTAGCGATCCAGGATGGCACGCTGCCATGCGGCCAGGCTTCCATGCTAGAATGGCGGAGCACTGCCAGAGTAGTGCTCCGCCTGTGGCCCCGCTCGCGGCCCGCGACCCCGCCGCCCGCACTTGGAGGTTTGACTCATGCGCAATCGTTCGCCCAAGTGGACCTACACCGTCATCGCCATCGCCCTGAGCCTGGTGCTGTTTCTCGCCCTCGTGCTCTGGCTGCATGTGCCGGCCTATATCGCCTGGCTGATCGCAGCCAGCATCGTTCTGTTTGCGCTGTACGGTTATGACAAAGCCCAGGCGAAAGCGGGAGGGGGACGGGTGCCGGAAATCGTGTTGCACGGGTTGGCGCTGTTGGGCGGATTCGTGGGCGGCTGGATTGGGATGTTTGCCTTTCGTCATAAGACCCAGCACCCCATGTTCAAGGTCGTGCTGGCGATCGCCACCGTGTTGAACCTGGTGGTGATCTACTTCCTCTATTTCCGCTGAGACCATCGTCGCCCTCGGCCTCACGGGCGTTTTGTCGGTACTGACGCCTCTGGCGGGCGGTCCCAAGTGGGTCGCAATTGGGATGCTGTCGCAGCCAAGGGAACGGCAGGCCTGCTCATCGGCGGGCTGTTGGGCGAGGCGATGGGGATGCGCACCACGCTGTTGCTGGGCGCTGCCGGCAACACGCTGGCCCGCGTTTGGCTGGTGGCTTCGCCCATTCGGGACATGCACAGCCCCGAGGCCTGAGATTTCGCCGACCCAGAGCAGCGCGGCGGCGGTCGTTCGGTCAACGTCGCGTCCGTGGTATATAATGATCGGATAGACCCGGGTTGCCGATACCATGTCCCTGCTCACCGCTCACGACCTTGCCATGTCCTACGGTCCCCTCGACGTGTTCGAGGGGGTCTCTGTTGCCGTGGCCAACGGCGATCGCGTCGGCCTGGTCGGACCCAACGGCGAGGGCAAGACGACGCTTCTGCGCATCCTGGCAGGTGAGTTGAAGCCCACTGCCGGCATGGTGCACCGGCGGCGGGGGCTGCGCACCGGTTACCTGCCCCAGGATCCGCCTGCTCCGGGTGACACCACCCTCTGGCAAGACATGCTGGACGTCTTCGCCAGCCTCCGCGCCGAAGAGGCTGCCTTGCGTGAGCTGGAAGCACAGATGGCCGACCCAATGCGCGGCGAGGCGGCGCTCGAAGCCTACGCCGAGCGCCAACACCGGTTTGAGGTGGCGGGTGGCTACGCTTATGCACTCCGCATCCAGCAGACGCTCACCGGCCTGGGCTTCCGGCCCGACCAGTTCGACCAGCCCTTGGTGCAGCTCAGCGGCGGCCAGCGCACGCGGGCCTTGCTGGCCCGCCTGCTGCTAGAAGAGCCTGACCTCCTC
>CAZHTZ010000090.1:0-16492 GCA_964535455.1 uncultured Caldilineales bacterium | reverse complement strand
CGGCAGGTGGCTGAGCAGGTTGTACCGCAGCCCCGGGTGGTCGCGCAGAAAGCGGGGGATGTCGAGCAGGCTTTCGGGGGCGAGCGTCAGGATGGGTGTATCCCTGTAGACGGTGCTGTCCAACACCGCATCCGGGAATGCCACGCGTACCGCAGCAATGGGATCAGTCATGAGTCAGATCGAGGAAGATGAAACCAGAGGTCAAGGCAGCGGCGGCAGGTCGAACAAGGGCGCCGGCTTGACCACGTCGGGTGTCACATAATGGTCGGTCAGTCTCTCTTTGCCGATTTTCGCTTGCAGCACCGTTAGCGCGTAGAGCAGGGCTTCGGGCCGCGGAGGGCATCCGGCCACGTAGACATCCACGGGGATGATCTTGTCCACGCCCTGGACGATGGCGTAGTTGTTGAACGGACCGCCAGCACTGGCGCAGATGCCCATGGCGATGACCCACTTGGGCTCGGCCATTTGGTCGTAGAGCCGCTTGATCACGGGCGCCATCTTGTTGCTCACCCGGCCGGCCACGATCATCAGGTCAGCCTGCCGCGGGGAGCCGCGGAAAAGCTCGCTGCCAAAGCGGGCGATGTCATGCCGGGCGGTGCCCGTGGTGATCATCTCGATCGCGCAACAGGCGAGACCGAACAGCAAAGGCCAAACGGAGTTCCGGCGACTCCAGTTGACCGTGTATTCAAGGGAGGTGGTGATGACGCCAGCGTTAGAAGCGTACTTTTCAAGACCCATGTGCTCGAACTCCGAAACCAGGGTTGAATTCTATTACGCATTACGTAATTACGTAATGCGTAATGCGTTTAATCCCACTCGAATGCGCCTTTTTTCCAAACGTAGAAGAAGCCGATAAGAAGAATTCCCCCAAAAATAGCCATCTCGATCAGGCCAAAAACCTTCAGTTGGCCGAGAATCACTGCCCAGGGGTAGAAAAAGATGACCTCAACATCGAAGATGATGAAGAGCATTGCCACCATGTAGTACTGTACCGGAAATCGCCGCCAGGCGCCCGAAAACGGGATCATTCCCGACTCGATCGGCTCCTGCTTCATCTTGTTTGGGTTGCGCGGCCCCAGTACGCTGGGCACGATAATGGCAATGGCAGCGAAGGCTGCAGCGATCAGGATGAGGATGAGAATGGGCAGATAGTCGAGAGCCATGATCATGCCACCGGCACAGAGTACGGAACAATTCAATGCCAAAGTCCGTGCATTCTATCACGAGCAAAAAACCACTGTCAATTCGTTCTCGACCCAGACCTTCACACGCCCCAGACCTGCCCCAGACCTCCGGGAGGGGCTGAGACAGACCTACGAGTTGGCAGTGCTTTTCTAGCCCCTCCCGGAGGTCAAGCGGAGGTCTAATCAGCTATTTGCTGACGATGACTTTGCCCAACATGCCGGAATCGTAGTGGACCCCGCTGAGTTGGAAGCAGCCCATCTCCCACTCGCCGACCATGCCTTCGGTGACGGGGAAGGTGATGGTCGCCGTCTTACCGCCCGGAGGGAGCGCAACCATGACGCCGGTTCCATGCTCATGTTGGCCGTCCGGCATTTTCATCTCCGCCTGAGTCACGATCGTTGGCGTCACCCCACCCGCCTGGAACATGTCGGTCTCATACCCACCGGGCCGGTTATTCACCTTCTGCAAGCCGCGACCAAACATGACCTCATGGTCCAGTTGGCCGGTGTTCTTGAGTTCGATGGTGACAGTCTCACCGACTTTCAGCTCGAGGGTGGCGGGCTTGAAGGCGTAGTCGCTCATGGAAAGCGTTAGCTTGCGGGTTCCGCCAGCGCCCGAACCACCGCATGCCACCAGCGTGGCGCCCATGATGACAATGACGACGAGAATAGACAATCGTCTCATAACGAGGCTCCCTGGTCTTGTTCAACTTGCTGCTGGCAGGATAACACGAACCCTGCCGGGCGTTTATGAGCCAGGCAACAGTTCCTCGCGAGTGCGGCTCGCGCCCGGCCCGCCAGCCACATCTTCGGGCCGGTCGATATCGTCCAGCGTCTCCGGGCCGGTTTCGATCCAGACCACTTGATCGGCGTGCTTCGTGAACAGCGAGCGACCACCTAAGTCACCGGTTACGGCGAGCAGTTCGGCAAAGCAGGTGCGATCGAATAGCACAGGATTCCCGCGGCGTCCCAGGTGCCGGGGAGCGACGATGGGGGCAAGGGTTTGGCGATGAGCGGCGACCAGGCGCTGAGACAACTCTGAGGGTAAGGCCGGTTGATCGCCGAGTACGAAGAGCACCGCCTGTGTTTCGGGCGCACAGGCCCGCAGGCCCGCCTGCATGCTCGTGCTCTGGCCTTGTTCCCAATCCGGGTTGTACACCATCGTTACGGGCAGCCCTTGCAACGTCATCGCCACCTCTTCAAAATGAGCGCCCACGACGACGACCACTTGCTGCACAGGCGCGGCCAGCGTCTGCAGGACGACGTGCCGCAGGAGCGGCTGGCCTTGCCAATCGAGCAGTTGCTTGGGTGAGCCGAAGCGGCTGCTGGCTCCCGCCGCCAGGACCACGGCCGCTACCTTGCCGACGCTTGCCAGCACAGGCGGTTCCTGAGCGACTTCGGCCAGCAGGGCGGCAGTCGTGTGCGGCGCCCCCGCCAGACGCACCGCCAGGCGCTCGGCCGCATCCGGCGCCGCGCTGGCCCCATTTAGCAGGAAGTAACGCTCAGCCCCCACCGGCGCGCCGCGTGCAGGGCCGTCGGGGTGCAGCAGCAGACGGGCAAGGACAGCAAGCGTAATGCGGTCGCCGGGCCGGGTTCCCGTCAGTGCCGTGAAGCGCTCCAGGCGGTGAACGGTCTCCGCCCCCATGGTCTGGCCCAGCGCCGCCAGGTTGACGACGTTAAGCAGATGCGACGTCGAATCCGGCACCACCGGCTCGTGTGGCCCTGGCGCCTTCACCGGCAGCCCCCGGCTCCCGTCTCCTTCCACCAGCATCATATCGGCAAGGGAGCGGAACCCGGCGATCCGCTCGGGTGGGTACCCCAGCGCTTTGTCTTGCTGGCGGTCGATGCTGCGGACGATCAGTAGAAAACGCCACTTCGCCAGCATGACGACCACATCTTGCGGTCGCGGGTCCACCAGAAAGGCCGGAAAGAGCCGGAGCTGATCAAGGCCAAGCCGGGTGGTGGTCGTGGCCAGCACACGCGTCCCCTGGACGGCCAGTTCCTGACCCAGCCGCACCATGGCCGTCGTCTTGCCGCCAGCGCCGGTAAAGGTCACGACGCTGTCAGGAACGAGGCGAAGGGCGGGCGCAAAGTTCATGAGAAGATCACGATGTCAAAACGGGCGCCGGCAACTTCAAGCGATGATCTTCGACATCAACACGAGGTCATCGCGCGGCTGCCAGCCCAGGCGCTGCCAAAAGGCGCGGGCGTTGGCGTTGGTGGCGTAGACAAACAGGTGGCACTTGTCAATGCCTTCGTGACGCAGGGCATCGACACAGCGCTCCACAAGCGCCTGTCCCACGCCCTGGCGCTGATGTGACGCCCGAACGGCCAGGTGATGGATGAAACCCCGGCGCCCATCGTGACAGCACAAGACCGCTCCCACCAGCTGTTCGTCGGCGTCGGCGACGAAACTCAGGTCCGGGTTGCGGTCGAGATAGCTGGCAATGGCCTGCCGTTCATCCGCTCGGCTGAGCCCGACGCCCTCGGTTCCCTGCCAAAGGGCAAGCACAGCTTCGTAGTCGTCGATGGTCAGAGGTCGGATGAGGAAATCGCCCATCACCGGTTGTCGCAAGGAAGGCCTGGACTGGGCGGGTTAGCCGCGTTCCCAGGAAACAGCCTGGGATGCGCCGAAGGATCGCCGATTCATCCAGGTCAGAACAGCCACGAGCACGGCGCCGCCAATGGCCAGGGATTTGTCGCTGATAGTGTCAATGGCCGCTGGGTCTGGCCGCGGGTCGATGTCGCCCAGCTTGGTGTTGGCCGCCACCTCCAGACCCGGATGCAGCAGGCCACGGACGACGCCGGCTAACGGCGCCACCAGAGGTGCAGCCCCCGCGGCCGTCACCATTTCACCGATGACTTGACCCTGTTCGACAATGTCGCCAATAGACACATGCGCTTGAAATACACCGGCGGCCGGCGCCCGCAGTAGCCGCTCCTGGCGATAGCCGGCGATGGCTCCGGGAATGCCGGTGTTGGCCTCCGTCTCGCCCTCCCACAACACGCGACCCAGCCAATGCCCCCGGTTGGTTTCGATGGCGGCATGACAGTTTCGCCCGGCCGCAAAGCCCGGACCCAGGCCAATGACCAGCGGCGCCTGGTCGAGCCGGGCGGCGTCATCACGCTTCAGCAGGCGCGCATCGACCAGCACGACCGGTTGCGCGGCGGCGATGATCTCGTCGCGCGGGTCAGGCAGCACCGGCAGCCCGCCGCCGCCTGCCAACTCCAGCGCCCTGGTCACGTCATCGACCCGGGTCGCCGTCACTCCTTCGACGGTGTGGCTGCCGTCAAACACCGCCTGGGCAAAGGCCACCGTCCGGCGCACCACCAGCGGCTGAGCCGTTTCGGTGGCGATGACCGGGAACCCGGCCTGGTGCAGGCGATAAATGACGCCGGTGGCCAGGTCGCCGGCCCCGCGGACGAGAATGAGAGTGGTCGGAAAGAGCATTATTCTGGACCCGTTGACAGGTGACCGGGTGGAGCTAGATTCCTGCAAGGCGCAGCGCTACCCGTTCGGGCGTCAGCGGTAGATCGTCAAACCACTGGCCGGTGGCGGCGTGGACAGCAGCGGCGATGGCCGGGGCGGTGGGAACAAAGGGCATCTCCGCCATGCCGCGGGCGCCAAGCGGCCCCTGGGGATCGGGGAATTCCAGGATCAGGGACTGCACGTCCAGGGGCACGTCGAGGACGGTGGGGATCAGATAGGTGCTGAGCTGGTCGGTGAGAATCCGGCCCTTGTCCTGCTTGAAATCCTCCAACGTCGTCCAACCCACACTCTGGGCGACGCCCCCCTCTATCTGCCCCTGCACCATCAGGGGGTTGACTGCCAGGCCCACATCGTTCACCGACCAGAGACGCAGCACCTGGATACGACCCGTGTCAAGATCGACCTCGACCTCCGCCGCCTGGGCGCAGTAGCCATAGGTGATGTTCGGGTCCGACGCGCCCGTGTCATGGTCATAGGGTGTGGTGCGGCGGGGCACGTACCGGTAGGTGGCGACACAAGGCCGGTCTTCCTCACTCTCCCACATCGCTTTCGCCTGCAGGGCCGCCCCGCGGATGGCGTTGCCCGCCATGAAGGACATGCGGCTGGCACTGGTGCTGCCGCTGTTCTGGGTCTGGTCAGTGTCGGAGACGACCATCTCGACGCGGTCGAGGGGGATATCCAGAGCATCGGCGGCGAACTGGGCCATGAGCGTGTGCGTTCCCTGGCCCACCTCGGCCCCAGCGTGGTGCACCACCGCCCGCTCGATATCGCCCTTGCCATACAATTCCACCGTCGCCCAGCATTCGTCGACAAAACCGAGGCTGAAGCCTACGTTCTTGTAACAGCAGGCGATGCCGACCCCGCGCGCCTGGCGACCGGGCGCGGCGTCCAGGGAAAAAGCGTGATGGAGAGGCGACCGTGGAGGAGAGGCGACCTCGCCTTGACGCCAACCGTCTGCGGCTTGCGTCCACCCTGCGGCGCGGGCGCAGGCTTCCAGGACGGGCGTGATGGTCACCCCGGCGGGCAAGGGCGCGCCCGTGGCCTGAATCGAGTCTTGGCGCCAAACATTGCGCAGGCGCAGCTCGACCGGGTCCATGCCCAGGGCCTCGGCCAGATGGCTCATCTGCATCTCGGCGATCCAGTGACCCTGAGGCCCGCCGAAGCCCCGAAAGGCGCCGGCAGCGATGTTGTTGGTGTAGACGGTGCGGGAGTCGACCGAAACGTTGGGGCACGCGTAGGGACCCAGACAGGCCAGCGTGAGATTGCCCAGCACCTTGGTCGAAGTGTAGGCATAGGCGCCAGCGTCAGTACTCACATCGATCTGCACGGCCACCAGTTTGCCATCCGCTGTCGCCCCCCAACGGGCGCGGGCCACCATGCCGTGGCGCTTGTGGTGCCCCCGGATCGACTCGCCACGACTCCACTGGGTCTTCACCGGACGGCCCAGCTTCCAGGCGGCCAGGGCCAGGACGATCTGCACGCTCATATCCTCGCGACCGCCAAAGGCCCCGCCCACACTCACATAGCGGACCACGACTTGGTCAACCGGTAGGCCCAGGGCGTGAGCAATCTGCTTGCGATCTTCGTGCAACCACTGCCCGGCAACGATGACCTCGATGCGGCCATCGGGCAGAACCTGCCCCAGCCCGGCTTCGGGCTGTAAGTAGGCATGTTCCTGAGGATGCGTATGATAGACATGCTCGACGATGACGTCAGCCCGGTCGAAGCCCGCCTCGACATCACCGTGGCGGATGCGGTAGCTCAAGAGAACGTTGCCCTCGCCGCGTTGAGAATGGACGCGTGGCGCACCCGGCGCCAGCGCCTCTTCCACGCTGTAGACTGAAGGAAGGTCTTCATAGGTGATGTCGATCAGCTTGAGCGCCGCCTCAGCCTGCGCTTCGGTCTCGGCCACCACCAACGCCACCTGGTCGAGAATGCAGCGCACGACCCCGCCGACGCGTCCGACCAGAACCTCCTGGTCGGGCATGATCAGGCCGTACTCATTCACGGGTACGTCCTCAGCGCCAAAGACTGCCACCACGCCCGGCGCCGCCAACGCCGGCGCCACATCGAATCGCGTGATGCGGGCGTGTGGCCGGTCTGGCCAAAGGATCTTCGTATACAACTGGCCAGGCAGGTTGAGGTCGGCCGGGTAGGGAGCCTGGCCGGTGACTTTCTCACGGCCGTCAAGTCGGGGAACAGAGGAACCAACAGCACGCATGTTCACAAGATCGGCAGCATCTCAAGAATGGGTTGCACCGGCGGCAACGATGGCATCGAGCACTTTTACATAGCCTGTGCAGCGACACAGGTTCCCGGCGATGGCTTCAGCGGCCTCGCTGCGGTCGGGGTGGCCGCGTTCCTCGAGCAGGTTGGCAGCGGACATGATCAGGCCGGGGGTGCAATAGCCGCATTGGACGCCACCCGAGGTCACAAACGCCGCCTGCACCGGGTGTAGGACGCCGTCCTGGATCAGGCCCTCGACCGTCACCACCTGGGCGCCGTGGGCGCGGGCAGCCGGCGCCAGGCAACTCATCACGGCGATCCCATCCAGCCAGACAGTGCAGGCGCCGCACTCACCCTCGGCGCAGCCCTCCTTGGTGCCGGACAGCAGCGCCCGCTCACGCAGGGCATCCAGCAGCGAAAGGTGAGCAGCCGCTGGCAGAACAGCCGGTTGGCCGTTGAGCGTGCAACGCACGTCGGCGCCCGCCGAAAGTTCGACGCCCGCGGCGATGCCAGCGCCCGCATTCGTGGTAGGAAAATGGCCATCCGTCTTTCCCCAGAGCATCACCGGGTGCTCGATCCAGCCTTCACGCTCGGCGCCGGCCGCCAATTGCTCCAGCGCTCGCCGCGTGATCACGCTGGCCAGATGGCGGCGGTAGACGGCTGAAGCCCGCACATCATCGATGGGGCGAATGGCCTCCTGGATGAGGCCGGCCGCTTCTTCGATGCGTGGGGGCGTGAGAGGTCCCTTCCCCGCCAGAGCCGCTTCGGCTGCCGGAGCCCGTACGATAGTGGGGGCCACGGAACCAAAGGCGATGCGGGCCGCGACAACGTTGTCTCCATCGAAGTCAAGCAGGACGGCGATGTTTACCAGGCTGATCGCCTGGGCACGGCGCAAGCCGGCCTTGATGAACGCACCGCGGGCGGAGAGCGGTGGCAGCGGGAAGCTGATGTCGACGATGATCTCGTCCGGCGCCAAAGCGGTCTTGCGGACGCCGTGGAAGAACTCGGGAAAGGAGAGCGTGCGACGACCGCGGACAGAAGCCAGGGTCACGCTTGCTCCCAGCACCCACAAAGGGGTGATGGTGTCGTTGGCGGGTGACGCGGTCGCCAGGTTGCCGGCGAGTGTGCCCCGGTTCCGGATCTGCGGCGCGCCCACTTCCCAGCAGGCGCGCAACAGCGGCCAGGCATGCTCGCGGATGAGTGGATGGGCGACCGCCTGGTTGTGCGTCACCAACGGGCCAATATGGAGGCGCCGGTCGTCTCCCAGAGTGATCTGGTCCAGCCCGGATAGGCGGGAGAGATCGATGAGCGTCTGGGGTGCAGCGGCTCCGTGTTCGAGTTCGACGAGGACATCTGTCCCACCGGCAATGAGACGGGTGGGACCATGTGGAACCTGTTCAGCCAGGGCGGAAAGGGCGTCTGCGAGGGTCGCAGGGATGCGATAGTGCGAACAGAGCATGGATGGGGGCAGGGATGCAATGGAGCGGAACGCAAAATCCAGAGAGGTCAGAACCCGTAAAAGCTGTCGCTCTGGTTTAGGTCGCGCTCCTTGAAGTCAAGCAGGCGCGCGCCTTCCTCCACGGTATCAACCTCACCCGAATCGACCATGTCATGCAAGACCTGCCATTCTTCTTCCCTCAACTGGCCGGTAGACAGGCGGTCTTCCCAGGTGTGCGGCGTGTGGGACACGTCAGTAGCCATCGTCTTCATGGTAGCCTCCAGGGGGTAAAGATGCCTCCAGGGAGAGGGCCGAGCAATCTCGGTGCCGGGCAACATCGCCCCGGCTAACTTGATTGTAGCGCACACACTGCCACTAAACAACCCCCTGTCCGACCCTGGTTCCGGCCGACGACCGGCCGCTGGCCCTGATCACGCTGGCGAGCGCAGGCAACAAGGGCGCTGTGGACGGCGCCGCTCCGCTCACCCGGCGGGCTACTGGTTGATGGGAATCCTGCTCGTCAGGAACTCGGTCACAGGCTCCCATACGCCACTCCGGACCTGGTACAACCTGCCGGTGTCGTTACCGCGATGATCGACGGGGCTAAAGGTCAGTGGCCCGGTTACATTGCCGGTGCTGAACCCCTCGATCCCTTCGAGACTCGCATGAATGTTCTCCCCGGTAAGTCCCTGACCGGCGTCCAGGGTCCGTTTGATGCCTTCGACCATGACTGCCATCGTCCACCAGCCCTGAAGATAGCGAAGCCCAACGTCTTGGACCAGACTGCCTTTCGACCGCAGGAAGCTTACAACGTCGCTGGCGCCAGGCACGTCCAGGTCCGGGCTAAAGGGTTGCAGACCCATGACGCCCTCGCCTGCACCACCTGCCAGTTTGATGAACAGCTCGTCGGCGCACCAGTTCAGACAGATGAACTGCATATTGCCTTTGGCATCAGGCAATTTCGCGGCCTTGACCAACTGTGAAGCCGGCAACGGCGTGTTCTGGATGATCGCGTAGTTTACGCCTTGCGCCGAAGCTTTCGCCAGCACCGCCGATAGCTCTTGCGTTTCGACCGGCGGCATCGGGATATCCGAGAAGGGAATACCATTGGCATCGGCGTACTTCTTGCCTTCCGCCAACGGACTCGTCCCAAAAGCGCTGTCGCTATGGAAAACGGTCACGTTCGGCGCCACACCCTTTTTGGCGGCATCGTCCTTGATCCATTGCAGGACCATGATCAACTGGTCCGCATAGGTGGTCCCCACCAGGAAGTTGTAAGGCGCGTACTGTGGGTCAGCGAGCTCCAGGGGATAGGCTGCCGACATAAAGGGTATCTTGTCAGTGGCGACTTTGCTCCGCAAGGCCTCAGTGTCACCGGTGCCCCATCCCTGCACAGCCACAACTTTTTCTTCGTTCACCAGCCTGTTGTAAAGCTGCTCCGCCTTATCCGTCTTGTAAGCGTAGTCGTCATAAATCAACTGCAGCGGTCGATCGTGGATACCGCCGTGGTGATTAACCCACTGCACGTAGCCCTGGATGCCTTTCATATAGGGACCGGCAACGTCTGCCGTGGGACCACTGAGATCGAAGATGCCACCGATCTTGATGGGCTCCCCCTTGGGTTGCACACCCGTGTGCTTGGGGTTGGCGCACGCAGCCAACAGCACCACCAAAACCACTATCGCAGCCAGAAAAAGCAGCCGCATGAACATGGCGAAACCCCTTCAAACAGACCAATGGAAATGGTGACGAAAGTTGACCTCAAGGCACAATGCAAATGGTGGACTGCTGGCCCTGGCGTACGTCCAGCACTTCCACTTCGCTAGCCCGAAGGGCCTCCGTCAGGCGCTCGGCGTCGGCGCCTTCCTCCTTGACCAGAATGCGTTTGTGCTCGCCGTCCGCCTCATTGACTGTGGCGATCGTGACAATGCGACCACCGTGCTCGTAGACCAACTGGCTGACCTTGACGACCACAGCCCGCTGCCGTCCTCCACGCAGCTCGAAGCGCAACCCCGGCGCCTCGGCGCCGCCGCTGAGCATATCGACGAACACGCGAAAGATGTCACTCTCGGTTACGATGCCAATCAGTGCTTCCCCGTCCAGCACAGGCAGGGCGCCAATTTTCTTTTCAAGCAAGAAGCCGGCAACTTCCTCCAAAGCGCAGTCGGGCGTCGTGGCATACACCGGACTGGTCATGAAATCCCTCGCCTGCAGCTTGTCGAGCAGCGAGTTGGCCTCCCACCGGCTCAGCGTTGACGCCGCCGAAGGCATTGTCGCGATCACATCGCCGAGGGAGATGATGCCTACCAGCTTGCCACCCTCGACGACCGGCAGGCGACGGATCTTGTGCTCGCGCATCAGGCTATCGATCTCGGGCAGCCTGGTGTCAGGGGTGACGGTGATGGGATTGCGTGTCATAGCATCGCGGACGAGCATGGCTCAATGTCTCCTTGCGACGGCGGTTGGATGGAATGCCGCCCACTGCACAGTATAGCGCGCAGATCAAACGCTTGGCAATCGCGTTTGCCCGTCCTAACCGGTACAATACGAGGTCCAAGGTAACATCTGTTGCACCTGCACCATCTCAGCAAACAACTGTTCATTGTCCGATACGATTGCCAAGGAGCCTCGCTTCATGTTCGATTTCAATCCCATTCGCCGCCGTGAGCTGACCCTGCCTGACCTTGTCGAACGGGCGCAACTACGCAGAGAGGACCTGATTCGCCTGACCAACGAGATGATCGACTCCCAACTCCGGCTGATCGAAGGCATCGCGGCCGATGATGTGACCTTTGTGCCTTCCGATCCCCACGCCGAAGACCCTTACGCTACCAACCCCGAACAAGCCAGCCTGGCCTGGACGCTGGGTCATGTCATCGTCCACGTTACTGCCTCTGGCGAAGAGACCTGTGCACAAGCTTCCATTCTAGCCCGCGGCGTCACGGTCCATGGCCGCTGCCGCTATGAGGTGCCCTGGGAAGAAATGCAGACGGCTGCCGACCTGCACGACCGCCTGGAGGAAAGCCGGCGCATCCGATTGGCCTATCTCAACGCCTGGCCCCGCACGCCCCACTACGAAATGACCTATACCCCTTACAAAGCCCCGCCCAACTGCATCACCCGTGTCATGGCCGGACTCTTTCACGACGATGAGCATTTGGGCCAGATCGCCGAGATCGTTCGGCAGGCCATAGAGGCGCGTAAGGTTACAGTCTGACTCCTCACGGCGGGGTCCGCCGTGCCAGGTTTGAGCCGGCGTCATTCGCTTTGGCCGCTGATCTCCGGCTGGACGATGCCCGCGATCTGGTGCGACGGCTCAAAGCCAATAGCGTCACGCACGATATAGAGGGGACGCGCCTTGACCTCGTTGTAGATGCGGCCCAGGTACTCGCCCACGATACCCAGGGAGATGAGCTGGATGCCGCCGATGAACAGCACGGCAACCAATGTCGACGCCTGCCCGAAGAAGGCATGGCTTCCTGACAGGCGCAGGATGACGGTAGTCAGAATGCCCAGCACGCTCAGACCGGCAATGACGAAACCCAGATAGGTGGCAAGCTGCAAGGGCAGATGGGAGAAGGAGGTAATGCCGTCGAGGGCGAAACGCAGCATTTTCCGGAAGGGATATTTGGTTTCGCCGGCGTAGCGTTCTTCGCGTACGTACTCGATGCCGATCTGCTTGAAACCTATCCAGACCGCGAGGCCGCGCATGAAGCGGTGATGCTCGCGCACGGCCCGCAAAGCCAGCACGGCCCGTCGATCGAGCAGACGGAAGTCCCCGGTGTCGACCGGAATGTTGACGCCGGTAATCCCGTTGATGAGACGGTAGAACAAGCTGGCCGTGAAGAGCTTGAACCAGGTCTCGCCTTTGCGCTGCGAGCGCACGGCATAGACCACCTCATACCCCTCGCGCCACTTCTTCACCATCTCGGCAATCACGCTGGGGGGGTCCTGCAGGTCGGCGTCGATGATGACGACCGCGTCCCCCTGGGCGTAATCCAGGCCGGCGGTAATGGCAAGCTGATGTCCGAAGTTGCGCGAAAAGTTGACGAGGCGGACGCGGGCATCTGCCTCATGCAGCTCACGCATGATCTCGAACGAGCGATCGAAGCTGCCATCATTGATCAAGACGAGCTCCCAGTCCTCGCCGATGGCATCCATCGTCTCGGCGATGCGACGATAGAGCTCGTGTAGGATCGGCTCCTCGTTGTACACAGGGGCCACAATGGAGATGGCAGGGCGATGGGTGTTCATGGCGGTTGAATAGATGCGCATGGAGCGGCAGACTGGCTGCCTCGGCCGAGAGAGCCTGGATCACTCCAGACTTTGGGGTCCAGCTTTACAGAATGAGCATGGCGTCGCCGAAGGAGAAAAAGCGGTACTGCTGAGCAATGGCTTCGGCGTAGGCGCGGTCGACCAGGGCTTTGCCGGCGAAGGCCGCCACCAGCATCAGCAAGGTCGAACGCGGCAGATGGAAGTTCGTGAGCAACGCGTCCACGGCCCGGAAGCGGTGACCGGGCAGGATGAAGAGGTCAGTCTCGCCTGTCCAGGCGGCCACTGTCTGCCAGCCGCAGACCTGATCGGCAGGGTCGGGATCACACGGCGCCAGGCCCAGAGCGATCTTGGCAGCGCTTTCGAGTCCGCGCACACTGGTGGTGCCAACTGCGACAATGCGGCCGCCCTGCAACCTCGTCTCGTTGACCAGCCGGGCTGCTTCCGGCGGCACTTGCAGCCACTCGCGATGGATGACATGATGGCGTGGGTCCTCTTCTGTGACCGGGCGGAACGTGTCCAAACCCACGTGTAGGGTCATGGTGGCGAAGCGGACGTCCCTTTCACGCAGGCCAAGCAGCAGCTCAGGGGTGAAGTGCAGCCCGGCCGTGGGCGCCGCCACCGAGCCATCCCGGCGTGCAAAAACAGTCTGATACCGTTCGGGATCGGCCAGAGGCGTATGAATGTAAGGCGGCAGGGGCACCTGGCCCAGTTCTTCCAGAAGTGTGTCGATGGGCGGGTCGAACGCCATCGTGCGCAGCGGACCTTCGTGGCTGGCCACGATGGTCGCCCAGGCTTGCGGGCCGTCAGGTTTGCCCACTCGCACACGCTTGCCCACTCCCAGGCCTCGTCCGCCTACCAGCGCCTCCCATAAGCCGTGTTCGAGCTTGCGCAGAAGGAAGACCTCCGCCTGGCCACCGCTCTCTTTGCGCGCCGGCAATCGAGCGGGGATGACGCGGGTGTCATTCAGAACCAGGAGGTCGCCCGGTTGCAGGCAAGCCGGCAGATCGGTGACGTGCTGATGGGCGAGGTCCCCGGTTGCCCGGTCGACCACGAGCAGGCGGGCGGCGTCGCGCGGCTCGATGGGTGTCTGAGCAATCAGCTCCGGCGGGAGGTCATAGGCGAAGTCGGCGGTTCGCAGCGGTTGTCCGCCAACAGCACCAGCCGAGGCGAGAGCACGTGCGGATGCGGGCGCATCATCTGATGCGACAGCCACTGCCTCGGCAGGTGCTGGCGCAGGCTCATTCAAGAGAGACGTCGCCGCCATTGCTATCGAAGAGCGAGGATTGGCCGATGTCTGCCACAGAAGTACGGCTATAGAGGAGGCCCAGATGTTCATAGGCGCGCGGAGTTGCCATACGGCCGCGGGGGGTTCGATCGATGAATCCCAATTGCAGAAGGTAGGGTTCCACCACGTCCATGATGGTGCCTGATTCCTCGCTGACCGAGGCGGCGATGGTTTCCAAGCCGACCGGGCCGCCACCAAATTTGACGATAATGGCTTCCAGAATGGTCCGGTCGAGGATGTCCAGACCCAACTCGTCCACGGCCAGAAGCTGCAAGGCGTCCGCGGCCACCGGCGCCGTGATGGCGCCCGCCGCGCGCACCTGGGCGTAGTCACGGACACGACGGAACAAGCGCAAGGCAACGCGCGGCGTCCCACGGGCGCGGCGGGCAATGGCTTCGACGCCTTCGGGTGTGATGGGGGTCTGGGTCAAGTCGGCAGCGCGGCGAATGATGTGCTGAATGGCATCGAGGTCGTAGAAGTCGAAACGCAAGACGACACCGAAACGTGAGCGCAGGGGCGAGGTCATCAAGGCCAAGCGCGTGGTGGCGCCGACCACTGTGAAGCGAGGCAGCTTCAGACGAATGCTGCGTGCGCTGGGACCTTTGCCGATGACGATGTCGAGGGCGAAATCCTCCATAGCCGGGTAAAGGATCTCCTCGATGGCGCGTCCGAGGCGGTGGATTTCGTCAATGAACAGGATGTCGCCGCGGCGCAGGTTGGTCAGGATCGCTGCCAGGTCCCCAGCGCGTTCGATGGCCGGTCCCGATGTCACCTTCAAGTTGACATCCATCTCGTTGGCGACGATGTGTGCGATCGTCGTCTTGCCCAGCCCGGGCGGTCCATAGAGCAGGATGTGGTCGAGGGTCTCCTCGCGCTGGCGGGCGGCGGCGATGAGAATGTCGAGATTGTTGCGGACGTTTTCCTGCCCGCGAAGCTCCGCCAGTCGTTTAATGCGAAGGGCCGCATCCAGGCTATCCCCAGGTTGCGGTTGCAACGAAAGCGGGCGTTCGTCCATAGCGGGAGCATTATAGCCGCGCTTGGATGCCAGCCCAAGGCCGCGCGGCTGGCAGCGCCCATCGTGACCATCCGCCCCTGAATGAGCGGTTGCCCGCACCTTCTCCGCACTCCACTGCAAAGCGATCCCCGTGGAATTGACGTAGCAAGACAAACGTGGTAAAAAGTCGCGCCGCGATTGGCGGCACCGTATGCCCGCCCACAGATCGTTTGCACCAGATTGGTTTGGTGCAAACTGGTGTCATAACGCTCTAAGAGACCGCAACCTTCCCCATGGACACAGCACAGGAAGCCCTCGAACGGGAACAGCTCCTTCTCCAGCGCCAGGAGCTTCAGCAAGATATCGCCCTCTTGCAGGAATCACTGCGGGGCGAAGTTGACGTGGATCTCGATGAAGGAGATCCCGACGTCGTGGAGCGCGAGAAGAGCGTCGCCCTCCTGGCAGCGTTGGATGCGCGGCTTGCCTCCTTCGAAGATGCCTTGCGAGCCATGGAACGCGGCACCTACGGCATCTGCGAGCGCTGTGGCAAGCCGATTCCCCCTGAACGCCTGGAAGTGAAACCGGAGGCGACGATGTGCGTCACCTGCCAGGCTGAAGTCGAACGCCTGCTGAAGCGTGGGCTTGTCGTCCAGCGACCGCGCTGGGGCCTCGACGCCGAACCGGGCATGGAAGAGGAGTAAGCCAAGCGCCATCGCTCGATGTGAACGTGGGTCCCAGGTCTTTCCTCGCCCCGTCTGGCGCCCGACACCTCTTGCTCGTTCATGGCCTGAGCACACTGGCAGTGTGCTCAGGCCATGTCGTTTCGTGGCGGCGTTCGCCCTCCCCTTTCTTTGAGTGGAAGCGACGTTGCGGTGACCCCCTGGTAAGACTTGCGATACTTCGCGGCATCTGTAATGGCAATGAGAGCGTACTCATCGACAATTCTTGAGCGTCTACCTATAGGCAGTGAACTGAACGTTTGGTATAATAGGTTGTAGAAAGAACGCGCTATTGGAGAACGTCCTGTGAACCCGAAGTGGTCCCGCAACGCCTTTGTCTACCTGCTCATCCTGGTTGCTGCGGCTGCTCTTTTCCTGAGCATCCTTCCCTCCGCCAACCAACGGCCGGAGTCACGCGACCTGTCAGCGGTTGCCGAACTGGTGAAGAAAGGCGATGTGAAATCCATTACCATCAGCGGCGACGATCTGCGCGTCACGTTGAAGAACGGCGATACCTTTGTCTCGCGCAAGGATGGCGGTGTGAGTCTGTTGCAGACCCTGGCGGCAGTGGGGGTCACCCCGGAACAGCTCCGCAGCTTCGAGTTCATCGTCGATGCACCCAGCCAGACCGGGAACTGGTTGGCGCTGGCAGGCAGCTTGTTGCCCCTCTTGTTCGTAGGCGCCCTGTTCTTCTTCCTGATGCGTCAGGCGCAAGGCTCAAACAGCCAGGCAATGAGCTTTGGCAAGAGCCGCGCCCGCATGATGACGGGCGACAAGCCCACCATCACCTTCGATGATGTGGCAGGCTGCGACGAGGCCAAGCAAGAGCTGGCCGAGGTGGTCGAGTTCCTCAAGGAACCGCAGAAATTCGCCTCCCTCGG
>CAZHTZ010000089.1:0-16517 GCA_964535455.1 uncultured Caldilineales bacterium | reverse complement strand
GCGCCTCGCCCAGGACGCGGGTGCCCAGCTCGTTGGTCGCTTCTACCCGCACGGTGTAGGCGCCGGCGGTGGTGTAGGTGTGACCGCCGAAATGACTTGGGGTCGCCTCTGTGAAGTCCGAGCCGTCGCCGAAGTCCCAGCGGTAGCTGACGCCATCGCCGCCCAGGGTCGACGTGACCGTGGCCGTGAAGTAGGTCACGGCGTTGAGACCGTTGGCTTGGGCGTCGATGGCAACGCTGGCGCTGTCATTGACCCAAGCCAGGGCCGCGCCCAGCAAGTCCGTGCGGGTGTTGTAGCCGGTGTCGCTGTTGACGCCTTCGAGGCCGAAGGAGAAGTAGAGCGAGCGTCCGGCCATCGTGGTGCCGGGGCGCTCCAGCGTGGGCTGATCACGGTTGGACACCGCCACGAAGCCGTCCTCGACGTTGTTGCCACCCTCAGCGTACTTCAGGATGGCGTAGGAGGTGTGGGCCAGGTATTCGGCGTCCTGCACGAAGCCGCGGTCGATCTCGTCGACGTAGCCCTGGTTGCCGGCGCCGTCGCCCCGAGCGCTAATATCGAAGCTCATGTTGCGGAAGGGCTGCCCCGGCGCGCCCGTGATCAGCTGCGCCGTGTCCGTGTAGATCGTTTCGGCGTTGACGCTATCCTGCAGGTACGTGGCGCCCAGCAGGCGGTTGTAGAACTGAGTGTAGGCGTTGGGGTCAGTCACGGCACCGCCGGTCACACTCGACAGGTCCTGGCCGAGGGCGATGAAGTGACCGCCGCCGTTGAAGTACTCGTTCAGCCGATCGAGATCGAGCTGGGTCACCGGGTTGGACCGGAAGTTGTCGCCGGTCTGGTAGACGATGTTGGGATAGCGGGCGAGCACGGTGGCATCCGGGATCGCATTGGCCTCGCCGGCATGGGCGTCGGCGTCCCATATCTCGTAGCTGCGGCCCAGCGCCTCCAGCGTCGTGGTGTAGTAGCCGGTGTAGTCATCCCCGCGGCCGTTGCTGCTGCCGTCGTTGTCGATGATCAGCACGTCGGCGCCGGGCGTCTCATAGCTCACGCGCATCCAGGCGGGCATATGCGCATCGTGGCTGCTGCCGTCGAGCACCACGAAGCCCTGATTGTCGCCGTAGCCCAGCGACTGCGCCGTGTCCCACATCACCGTCACGGTCTTGGTCTCACCCGGGGCCAGGGTCAGGCTGGCGGGCGTGACGGTCATGCCGGCGACTGGCGCCAACTGGTCGAAGCCGTTTCCGGTGTAGACCGTGCTCAGGCTGTAGGTCTCGGCGGCGGCGGCGACGCTGGCCACCTGCACGTTCAGGCTGCCGACGGTGCCGCTCACCACCATGCCGAAGCTGAGGCTGGGTGGAGTGAGGATGACACCCGGGTCGGCGGCCTTGGTCAGATCAAGGCGGCCGGCGCCCATGTCCAGCGGTTGGGCCGGGGTCTCGTCGAAGTTGTAGATGTCCAGGTACTTGGAGGTGCTCATCAACGCCGACTTGATCCAGGCGTTGCCCCAGTTCGGGTGAATCTGCCTGAGCAGGGCGGCGGAGCCGGCCACGTGCGGCGAGGCCATGCTGGTGCCCGAAACCTGCCCGTAACCCAGATGCCGGGCTTCGCCGGTGCCATCTGCATAGCCCTGGGCCAGGATGTTGACGCCAGGCGCGGCGATGTCGGGCTTGAGGGTAAGGTTCACGCTGGGGCCGCGGCTGCTGAAGCTGACGATGCGGTCGGGCGTGTTGCCGGCTTGGTAGGCCGTGGTATCGATGGCGAAGGCGCCGCTGCCGTTGGTGTTGTACCAGTTCACGACGTTGGTGCCGTTGGTGTTGCCGATGAAGACGGCGCCGATCGTCACCTGGTTGCCCACAGCGCCGGGAGCCATGTTGATGAGACCGTCGCCGCCGGTGGTATGGTTGTAGATCACGACAAAGGTGGCGCCGGCATTCTGCGCATTCAGCGCCTTCACGCCGAACTCGCACGTCCCGCGGATGATCACCGCCGCCTTGCCGGTAAAGGCGCCCTCGGGGAAGGCGACGCAGCCGTTGGCGTTGGCCGCATCGACGGCAGCCGCAGGCAGGTAGTCATACGGTCCGACGACTGTACCCACGGGAATCTGAGCGCCGAACGACGCCGCAGCGTAAGACAGGCCCTTTAAGGTGTCGGTCACAGGCTCCGGCGCCGTCACGTTGAAGCGGCCTGAGGCAAGCGTGCCGGTTGTGGTGCTGGCGGCCACGTTGATGTACTCGTCCGCCGGGTGGTCGCCTGTCCCCAGACCCGGACCGGAATTGCCAGCCGACATGCTGACAAACACGCCGGCCTGCCAGGTATTGACGAGGGCATGCTGGATGGGGTCGTACGTGCTGTTGGACGGAACCGGACCGGAGCCCCAGGAGTTGTTCAGCACGTCGGCGTCGTCCTTCACCACGTCTTCCAGCGCCGCCAGGCCCTCGGCCTCGAAGAAGCTGGCGAGACCGTTGACGCTGGCGTAGAACACGCGGTAGCTCTGAATATAGGCCCTGGGCGCCACGCCGCTGATCGTCTCGGTCACGCCGCGGTAGTTGGCAACGACCTCGTTGCCGGCCGCGGTCGAGGACGTGTGGGTGCCGTGCGGGGTGCCGTTCGCGCCCGGCCAGGTGTTCTCATCGCCGGCTGAAGGTGGGTCCCAGGGACGGAAGTAGGCGCGGCTGACGATGATCTTGCCATTGTTGTTCTTGGGGTCACCCTTGGGATAGCCGGCCGGATACGTATAGCCCGTGCCGTCGAACATCGGCGCCGCATGGTGGGCGCCGCCATCCACAGAGGCGAACTTGATGCCGGCGCCGGCATTGCCCTTGCCGCCGACGGCAGCGTTGTTCCAGGCGGCGGCGGCGTTGATCAGCGGCAAGCTGGCATAGAGGTCGGGTTCGATGGCGCGGTCGCGGGAGACGCGCTTGACGCCCGGCAGCCGGCTCAAACGCCGCTCCAGGGCGTTCACGTCGGCGTTCTGGCCCGCATCCACCACCACGGCATTGAGCACGATCTGCACAGTCTCAGGCCGGGCCTGGCCGGATTCGTTGATGAACGAGGCCACCTGGGCATTGGGAATGGCAGCCTGCATGGCGGCCACAAAGCTCTGCTGCTCGGACTGCAGCTGCTGGACGTACTGCTGCGCCGTGGCCGAAGCCACGTCGAGCTGTCCATCAGCCGAACTGGCAGAAGGAACGGCGCCCGAAGCCCAATACTCAGACAGCGAGGGAGACTGTAGTTCGACAATCAAGCGGTGCGAATAGCGCACGCCTGTTTCAGGCTGGCTGTCGGCGCCGATCTCGCGGGCGCTGGTCACGCCCGGCGTCACCAGGACGCTGAGCACCAGCATCAGGACCATCAGAAGAGAAAAACGACGTCTCATGGGAACCCTCCAGATACTTCAGGTGCCACAAATAAAAAGACAGTGTGTGACAGTTGGATGTGACGTGACCGGATGCGTGAAACGAACAGTCTACCGCTAAGCGCCTCCTTGCTGTACACGGCGAGGGTGGGCGACTCCTTCCCAGTCGACCGGCAATCCCACGCCACCAGCAACAACTGGCAGCATGGCCTGTTGTTTGATACCTTGAGGTTGGTGAGTGTACTCGGCGGCGCACAAATCTGCAAGGCGCCGATGGTTTACCCGCCCCACTGCCTCAACCGCAGAGCAGCCGGCCGCAAATCTGACAGGCGATCAAGCCGTCGCCGTGGGCCTGCTGGCGCGCGGCGGTGGGGACCGAGGCGCCGCAGCTTCCGCAGTTACCACCCTGCAGGTGCGCCACGGCTACCCCGGCCTTCTTTTGGCGCAGCCCCTCGTAACGCTGCAGCAGGGCTGCGTCCAGGTGGGCGGCGCCAGCCTCACGCTGCGCTTTGGTCTGGCGAGCCCGGCCTACCAACGCCTGGCGCTCGCCTTGCAGGCCGGCCTGCGTCTGCTGCCAGCTCGCTTCGGCCGCGGCCAGACCGGCCTCGACCTGCTCCAGCCTGGCCTGCCAGCTTTCGACCTCCTCCATGGCCTCCAGCACCGCGTCCTCGAGCGCACCCAGGTGCTTTTTCAACGACTCCACATTCTTCTGCAACGCCACCTGTTCGCGCGGGTCCTTGGATTTCCCCTTGTAAAGCTGGTTTTCCTGGGCCTTGATACGCGCCTGCTGGTCGCTGTCCGCCGTCTCCCGCTGTTTGCGCTCCCTCAACCAGTGCTCCAACTGCGCCTGGGCATCGTTTCGTGCGGCCCGCGCCTGGCGCAGCGACTCCGGCTCCTGCAAAGCCGCCTGGATCTCGGTATAGTGCTGGCGATCAGCATCCAACTGGCTGTCGATGGCCTGCAGGGCGTCCAACTGGTCGATCAGGCGCATGGGAGTAGCAGGTAGCAGGTAGCAGGTAGCAGGTGGCGAGATACGGATGGCGGGTGGTGGGTAGGGGCAATTCACGAATTGCCCCATGGGTGGCGGGTAGGGGCAATTCACGAATTGCCCCATCGGTGGCGGGTAAGGGCAATTCACGAATTGCCCCATGGGTGGCGGGTAAGGGCAATCCACGAATTGCCCCATGGGTGGCGGGTAAGGGCAATTCACGAATTGCCCCATCGGGTAGCGCGAAGGGATTTTAGCACATGTGCGCCGGGGTAGGAACTGACCCCGACTGCACGCCAACGCCGCAAGTCACGCGTCCTTTGACGCGCCGTGTCACGGATACATATAATGAACGCAACAGGTACAAACGTTGCACGCGGAGGACACCATGGACAAGCCCTGGCTGGAACATTACGAACCCGGCGTACCGGCGACGCTTGTTTACCCGAACACGTCGATCTGGGGGCTGCTGCGCACCTCGTTCGAGGAATATCCCGGCAACAAGGCGTTGACGATGACGCTGCGCTACCTGCCGCTAGGCCTCAGGATCGGCGTCACGTTCACCTATCGCCAGCTACAGGACAAAGCGGTAGTAGCTGGCATCCCCGACGCCCGGCGCGGAGAGACGGTGAACTGGTGGGTAAGTTCTTGCGCCGGGTGCTTGTAGAGGAAGAGAAAGCGAAGCTGGAAGCCGGCCAGAAGAGCTGACAACCGTGAACGGGCCGGGAGAGGGGTCACCTCCTTCCGGCCCGGTTCTCGCCGTTAGGAGTGGACAATCAGGGGCATGAACACCGGCTGCGCCGCAGGGGTCGTGGCAGTGGCGCTTGGCGTCGCGGTTGGCGTATGCGTTGGCGTCAGCGTACGGGTGGGCGTCGGCGTGGCCGTGGCCGTACCGCAGGCCGGGTCGATGCGCAGCGGTAGCTCGAGATAGGCGTTCTGGGTCTCGCTGCACTTGTCGGTCACGATGATCTGGGCGCGGTAGTTGTTCGTGGCTGCGCCCGCCGGCAGCGGCAAATCGAAGCTGAAGGCATCGTTCTGGGCGCTGTGGAGGGTCTTGACCTGTGTCTGGCCCACCAGGTTGATGTCGTTGGGGTCGAGAATGTTGACCTCTGTGCGCACTTCCTGGCTCGCCAGGGTGCTGTCCACCTCGACCTGGAGGTGAACGGCGCCGCCTGGTGTGTAGCAGGCCGCATCCGTGACAGCAGACCGGATGGAAGCGGCGCCCTGTCCCCCTTCCAGCGCCAGTTCTCCCCAATCCACCGAGGTGCACCAGCGCCCCTGTGGATTGGTCGGCTCCAGGGGATTGGGGCAATTCAGAGTGTTGATCTGCACCTGCACCAGGTTGCTGCCCGCCTGGATCAGACTGGGTGTGAGGTCGAGCGCGGTCGTGCTCCACTGCATGTCGGCGCCGGTGAGCTTGCCGACGTTGGTGTTGTTGAAGAGGACCGTGTCCACCTCGGCGCAAGTCGCGTCTTGCTCGTCCACATCGTAGACCCGCAGGTTCAACTACGCCTTGTTGATCAGACCCGGCGGATTGTTGGCGATGATGCGGAACTCGATGGGCACCTTGGCGTCGCTGCGAAAGAAACAGAGCTGATTCTCCGTCGAGTACATGTCATTGTCAGGCTGGCCGCTGAGGGCATTGTTCTCGTTGTCGTCGGTGGTCAGGTAGCTGCTCTTGCTGGCGCCCGGGCACGACGAGGCCGGCGTGGGCGTGGCGGTGGGCGTGGGCGTGGGACCGGTGTAGACGCGCAGCGCCACATCGTCCACGTAGGTCTCCTCGTATTGGATGCTGGCGTCGCTGGCAAAGGTGAAGGCAACCCATACGGACGGCTTGCCGGTCAGGTTGCCCAGTTGGTTCACATCGGTCAGGTCGAAGGTCCCAGGATTCCACCCCTGGACATTGCCTGGCTGCTGGGTAAAATCGCCGTAGTAGCACACACCGTAGAACTTCTGGCCATCGATCGAGGCCAACGTGCACAGGCCGTCGTGCTTAAAGTCGCTCGTGTACTCCGTGCGGGTCCAGTGGTAGAAGGTCAGCTCGGCGTCCGAAGCCTGGGTCAGGTCGTAGGGACCGCTGACCATCCAGGTTGTCTTGTTGGGTGGGTAGGGGCCGGGCGGGGTGACTTTGGCGCTGCCGCCGCCCACGGCGTAGGCGCTGTAGCTGCCGGCGCGTTTGCGGTAGGTGACCTTGCCCCAGGTCGGGTTTCCGTCCAACTGCCATCTGCTGCCCGGAAACGTGCTCTCGAAGTCCTCGGTCAACAGGTTGCCCCAACCTGCCACCACCAGCGGCTGGCGGATGGGCGCGCGTTGCGCCAACAAGGCGGCCTGTGCGGCATCGAGATGCATGGTCGCGGGCACGACGCGCCCGCCGCCGCCCGTCGTTGAGCCTGCTGCAGGCGCGAAGATGATGGCGCCAAGCACCAACGCCAGAACCACGACCACCAGAATCACGGCAATTGCCCAGGGTCTCATGCTGTCCTCCTGCACCCGGAGCGAATACCGGGTGCTTCACCAATGCGCCCGCCGCCGCCAGGTCGACCGGCGGCGGGCGACCTCAGGGGATGATTCGATGCCTCGATTCTACGCCTTCTATCGACGCCCGTCAATAGGGCCAACCGGCCCACGCCAGCACTGCCAGGGTCAGCAGGCTGACGATGGCGCCGATCAGCCAACCCACCACCACATCCCCCAGGAAGTGAATGCCCAACGCCACACGCGCCCAGATGCACGCCAGCGAGATCACCCAGAACAGCGGCGCCAACGGCGGCAACACCCATGCCCCCATCACCGGCAAGGTGCCCATGCGCGTGGCATGGCCGCTGGGAAAGGCATGGCGGTCATAGCTCTTGCTGTAGAAGCCATCGATCGCGGAGGGCCGGGGGCGTTTAAGCGCAAACTTGATCGTATAGGTCACGACCGCGGCGGCAATCGAGGCCAGCAGCCAGACCAGAACCCGCCAGCGGCCCGGCGCCGGCAGGAGCAGAATACCTGCCACCCACAGCACCAGCCACAGCGGCCCATCGCCAAAATGGGCGGCCACCGTCGCAACTCGTTTCCAAACCGGCTTCTCGTCCACGCGCAGGCGCTGGCTCCAGCGCTGGTCGCGGACGTCAAGCTGTGTCGTCCAATCCCTCACGCCTGCGCCCCCAGCAAGCGCCGCACCATCTCCAGTTGGTGCGGCTTGTCCACGTCCATGCCCAGGTCGGCGTAGGGAGCGTCGAGGGTGCGGGCCTGGCACCCCAACAAGCGCGTGGCGACCGCCTCGGCGTCGGGGAGGGTCAACCGGCGCAGGACGAACTTGAGCACGGTGCCGAAGCCTGCCAGCCGCATCTGCTGGAAGGCGCTCTTCCGCCGTTCGATCAGCTTTCGCACCAGGTCTTCATTATTGCTCGCCACCGCCGCCCGCACCAGGAAGAGGTCACCGCCACAGAACTGTCCCTCCCGCATCCACACATACGAACGGGCAGCGCCGGGAAACTGGCCTTCCATGATCTCTTTACGCACGATGGAGTAGACGAAATCGACCTTCTTTGCCTCGGCTGCGCCCACGAACCAGTCGACGGACTCCGGCTTGAGCAAGGGAATATCGCCAGAGCACACGAGCATGTAGTCCAGGCCTGGCTCGACTTCCTGCAGGGCATGCACACCGGCCAAGGCATTGTCGAACTGGCGCGACTGGTTGGGAACATAGATCACGTTCGGGCCGAAATCGATGCCATCCTCAGGGCCCACGCCCACAATCGCGATCCGCCCCACCCGAGGGCTGCGGCGCAGCGCCGAAACCACCCACTGCACCATTGGCCGGCCGTTGATCTCGAGCAAGGCCTTACGCGTACCACCCATTGCCACCGCCAGCGGATCGGGACGCTGGGTGGAGAAACCTGCCAGAACTGCTACGGGATACGTTTGCATGATGGTGCCCGTACGGTGAAGCAGGGCGTCTTGCCCTGCCGGCGGATGAAGCATCGATAAGATTATAGCGGAGGGCGTCGCTATCTTGCCAATGACGATCAACCTCCGGGAGGTCGGCGAACGCTTTGACACGGCCCATCCCCGTCCCTATAATGATTGCCCAGGTGCAGAAACACAGGGGAAAGCAGCCGGCTCAGGATTGAGCAGCCGGTTGCCTGGCGCTTGACAACCGGAGTTCCACCCTCAGATCGCCTTTCCATTTCCTGAGTACCCTCAGACCTGATCATTATGTCCGCTTCGGTCATTGACGAGATCAAAGAACGGCTAGACATCGTCGATGTCATCGGCGGCTACATTCCGCTGCAGAAGGCCGGGCGCAATTTCAGGGCCGTATGCCCGTTCCACAGCGAAAAGACTCCTTCCTTCTACGTCTTTCCGGATCGCGGCGCCTGGCACTGCTTTGGCGCCTGCAGCACCGGCGGCGATGTCATCAGCTTCGTCCAGAAGAAGGAGAACCTCGACTTCCGTGACGCGCTGGAGCTGCTTGCCCGTCGCGCCGGTGTGGACCTGGAGAGGGATCGCGACCCGCATGTCACCAGCCTGTTGAACACGCTGCGCGAGATCAACGAGCTGGCCGCAAGCTTTTTCCAGCATCAGCTCCTGAATACGCCCGACGGGGCTCCGGCCCGCGCCTATCTGGAAGGCCGCCAGTTCACCGCCGAGACTCTTGCCCAGTTCCGCCTTGGCTACGCGCCGAACAACTGGGACAGCTTGCTCACCTATCTGCGCAGCCGCAATTTCACCCCCGAACAGTTGGAAATCGCCGGGCTGGTGGTGCGACGCGAGGAGGGAGGCGTCTACGATCGCTTCCGTCACCGGGTGATGATCCCTATCCGCGACACCCAGGGTCGCGTGATCGGTTTCGGCGCCCGCATCCTGGATGCAGGCGAGCCCAAATACCTCAATACCTCGCAGACGCCCCTGTTCGATAAGAGCAGCGTCATCTTTGCCCTCGACCAGGCCAAGCGCGCCATCCTCTCCGGCGATCAGACCGTCATCGTCGAAGGCTATATGGACGTCATCAGCGCCCACCAGGCCGGATTCAAGAACGTGGTGGCGGCCATGGGCACCGCCGTCACGTCACAGCATCTCCATCGTCTCAGCCGCTACACCCACAACTTCGTCTTCGCCCTGGATGCCGACGCCGCCGGCATGAGCGCGACATTGCGCAGCATCCAGACCGCGCGCGAGACGCTTGCCGATGTCTCGGTCCCCGTACCCATGGCCAGCGGCAATGTGCGGTACGAGACGCGCCTGGCCGCGGTGATCAAGATCGCCATCATGCCCGCGGGCCAGGACCCGGACGATGTGCTGCGCCGCGACCCCGGCGAATGGAAGCGGCTGATTGCCGAGGCGGTGCCCCTACTCGACTTCTATTTCGCCCAGGCTGGAGAGGCGGTTGACCTGAAAACCGCTCATGGCAAGGCCCAGCTTGTGCGGCAATTGGTGCCCACCATCAGCGAGATCGACGGCACGGTGGAGCGCCGGCACTATGTGGGCCGGTTGGCAACCCTGGCCGGCGTCACCGAGCGCGAGATCGATTCCGAGCTAGAGACATTCGTCCGCCAGCGGTCGCGCCAGCGCAGCCAGGCGCGAACTGCGGATGCGACCCTGCCGGCGGTAGAGCCCACCGGCCCCACTGGTGATCCCGCCGGTGACCCTGCCAGTAGCCCCACCCGCGTGGTAAGACCCGGCCTAACCGCCCCGTCTGGATCAGCAGGCATGCTCGAAGCGCATGTACTGGCGCATCTTGTGGCCCGCCACGACCTCCTGTCCTGGGCGGATAGCGACTTGGCCGAGCACCAACTCGACCCGATCAGCGCCGATGATTTCGAAGAGGCTGCCAACCGGGCGATCTTTGACGCCCAACAGGAATTCTTGTACAGTGACCCGGCCCATGCACCTGCTGGTCTTCCCCAGCGTCTAGACGCTGTCCTGCAGGTTCGCGTGACAGAATTGCAGACCATCATCACCCAGTTTGAAGATCTAGGCGACGAACAACGCCGGAAAGACCTGGTCGACAGCATTCTGCGGCTCCGCCGCCAACGCCTGCGCAAGTCCTGCCGGGACTTGGAGTTGCTCCTGCGCAGTGTCGATGCCGCCGATCCCGACCAGGGCGAATTGGGCAGGCAACTGGTTTACTCCGCTCAGCAGCAGAAAATGGTCGAGCGCGCTCTGCACGCCCGATCGCACACGGGCCGCTGGATCAAAGACCAGCAGCGCGTCACCTGGTAGCGCGATGATGTTGGCAAACTTCGACCTATGAGCTCTTCCCGCACCGCCAGGAACCTAAGCGAATACGACGACTTCGAGTTCGCGTCCTACGAAAGCGACGAAGAGCGTGAGAGTGAGGAGTTCGAAGAAGAGGACGAAGAAGAGGACGAGCTGGCCGAAGACGAAGACGAGCTCGTCGACATTCCCCTCCTGGAGCTCGAAGCCGAAGAAGATACCGAGGTTCTCCCCTTCTTCGAGCGCGACCGTGATCTGGAAGCCGCGGTCGAGGCCGAAGCCACCCTGCCGGTTGAGCGCATCGTCGACGATGTCAGCATCAACGATCCCGTGCGCCAGTACTTACGCGAGATCGGGCAGCACGCCCTGCTGACGGGTGAGCAAGAAGTCGCTATTGCCAAGCGCATCCGCGCCGGGCAAGAGGCCGAGATCAAACTGCGTGAGGGCATCGACTTACCTGCAGAGGAGGTCGCGGCCCTGAAAGGGCTGGCTACCGCTGGCCGCGAGGCTCAGCGGGAGCTGAGCCGCAGCAATTTGCGCCTGGTGGTGAGCGTCGCCAAGCGCTACATCGGCCGGGGGATGAACTTCCTGGACTTGATCCAGGAAGGCAACCTGGGCCTGATGCGTGCGGTCGAGAAATTCGACTACGAGTTGGGGTTCAAATTCAGCACGTATGCCACCTGGTGGATCCGCCAGTCCATCACCCGGGCCATCGCCGATCAGGCGCGCACCATCCGCATCCCGGTGCACATGGTGGAGAACATCAATCGTCTTCTGCGCGTCCAGCGACGGTTGACGCAGGAGCTGGGGCGCGAGCCGACAGCCGAAGAGATGGCGATCGAGATGGACTTTGTCGAGCCCGAAGAGGAGCGGCTGGCCATCAAGAAGGCGCTGGTGGAAAACCGGCCATTGGACGCGATGCAGAAACGGACGCTGAAACGCGCCGCCGCCAAGGTTCGCCGGATCACCCGCGTCTCCCAGGAACCGATGTCGTTGGAGATGCCCGTTGGAAACGAGGACAGCAGTTCGCTGGGCGACTTCATCGAAGACGACAGCCTGCCGGCTCCTGCCGATGCGGCTTCGCATCAGCTTCTCAAGGAGCAGATGCAGGAAATCCTCGAGCAGCTTAGCGAGCGCGAACGCAAAGTGCTGGAGATGCGCTTTGGTTTGAACGACGGGATAAGCCACACCCTGGAAGAGGTGGGACAGGAGTTCGGCGTCACGCGCGAGCGCATCCGCCAGATCGAAGCCAAGGCCCTGCGCAAGCTCCGGCACCCCATCCGCAGCCGCAAGCTGCGCGACTACCTGGCCTAGAACATCACACCCAACGAACGGAGGACGGCCGCAGTGGTGGTGGCGTCTCTGTGTTCGATGGCTTTCATACCCAATGTCAGCGCCACGTCGGTGTTGCGCGTTTTGTCGTCGATGAAGACGCAGGCCTCGGGCGCCAGGTTGAGGCGTTGGCAGGTCAGACGATAGATGTCGGGGTTGGGTTTGCGCATCCCTTCGAGGGCGCTGATCACGGTGACGTCGAACAGACCCGCCAGTTCGGTCGCGCTTTGCAGACGTCGAGGGAGCAGGATCGTGGCGTTGGATAGCAGAGCGATGCGATAGCGTGTTCGCAGTCGCCATGCCAGTCGCAGCACCGCTTCATCCATCGACTCACCATGGAAGCTATTCCGGAAGCTGCCAAAGTCGGCGGGCAGGCGGCCGGCGACAGGGACGCCCACCTCATTCCAGAACTCGTCCAGCGACCATCGGCCCGTGGACACGGCTTCCCAGGCTGCACCGCTGTATAGACGCTCGAAGAGCGAGCCCTCAGGCCAGCCCAGGACGGCATCGAACCCGGCAAGCCGGCAGCGCACGTAGGAATCGGTCAGCAGGACGCCGCCAAAATCGAAGATGATGGCCTCGATCATGGCTGCCCATTCCGGTGAGGATCGAGCGGCTTGAGCAGAATGGGCACGCGCCTGCCCACCGTCCGGAAGCCAAACCCCTGATACAGTCGCTGTGAGGACAGGTTCTGCGCCTGCGTATTGAGCGAGATGCGCTGCGCCCCCGTTGCCGCCGCAAAATCCAGTGCGTCCGCCAGAAGGAAGCGGCCAAAACCCATGCCCTGATACACCGGATCGACCGCCAGACGGATGATCTGGGCGTGTTCGCCCACGACATCGGTGCAGGCATAGCCGATGAGCAGGCTCTGAGATTCGAGGATGGCCAGACGGCTCGTGGTCAGCAGCAGTTGGATCAGCTCGCCACTAGATAATTGCCAGGGCCAGGGAAACGCACGCTGGTCCAACGCTGCCAGGTCGTCGATCTCATGAGGCGCGAGGGGCCGAAGGGAGGCCACGTCTATCTTGTGCTCAGGCACGAGAGGCCGGGTGGGGGCGCCACGCTCGAAGTTGAGAATGTGGTCGGGGGTGGCGAAACCGCGCCGCTGCAACGGCGCCACGACCCACTCCTCCACACCAACATGCATCAGATGCCGGACGTCGTCCTGAGCCAACGCCGTCTCCAATGAGGTCAAAAGCGATTCGACACCGACATCGATCCGCCAGCCGTCGATCAGCCCCAGACCGCGAAGCTGGGCCAGGCCCGGCTGGCGCACGCTGGCACAGACATACCCCCACAAGTGCTGGTGGGGATCGGTGACCATGCCAGCGACCAGGCAGTAGTCGTGTGCAACCATCCGAACCAGGTCCTCATAACCCGACCGCATGAAGGCATGACCGGCGCGACGCTGCAGATCCTGGATAGGGTCCAGGTCAACGGTCTGCGCGGGTCGCACTTCAACAGGAAGGGGGGTCATGTCAGAACAGAGGGGTTTGTGTCACACGCGGGCCATAGGGTGAGGACAGCCTGGCCCACTCAAGAAAAAAGCCGCCTTGAGGGGCGGCTTAGTTGGGGTCATTGGCCTTACGGCCAGTTGCTCAAGGCTCCGGCGCCTGGACTCGAACCAGGAACACTCCGGTTAACAGCCGGATGCTCTGCCAATTGAGCTACGCCGGAATGATAGCAGCCAATCCTCCTCTCAGTCAGGGCCCACCGGTTTGCGACCGGTCCTACCCGTGGTCGAACTGTCGGGGATTGACATCTGGCGGGCATTGTATGCGCGCCGCGCGAGGCTGTCAAATCTCGGCGCTTTTCGGGTGCGGGCCGCAGGTGGGCCTGCGGGCGCAGGCAAGCCAGCGGGCCGCTTTGGGAAGGATTCAGATGGCGAGCGTGTCATCTCCAGGCGCGTCGCCGGTGCACAAGCAATGTGGCGCCCACAAGCACCACCAAAAGCGCCACCAGCCCCGCCTCAACTGTGCGTAGGCTCACCCTGGGCGCAGGGAGTGAGGCTGCTGTGGCCGGTGCAGCGGGCGCCTGCCCGGCTGCCTGAGCATTCTGGTCGCCGGCGGCGGCAATGACGACTGCCGTTGGCTGCGCCACCACTTTGGCCGCTGGCGGCTCAGTGGGTGACTGCTCTGGTTGAGCAATGACCGCCGCCGCCGGCTCCGGTGTCGGTATGGGAGTGGGTGTCGCCGGCTCCTGCACTCGTATCGCCGGAGATTGTGTGGGGATAACGGTCGGTTCTACCGCCTGCATCGCTTCGGCCGGGGTCGCGGTGGGCAGCGGTGTGGGTTCCATGTCGAGTTGGGCCGTCGCCGTGATCGCAACGGCATTGGCGGCTGCAAGCGCAGATTCAGACTGGGCGGATGCCGATTCCGGTGGCGCTGCCTGTAGCGCCGGCATTGCCTCAGCCTCGAGCGTGGCAACCGGCTCCTGTTTTGACGCCGACTTGGGCGTCTCCGTTTCCAGCGCAAAGGTATCCACAGCCATCGTTGGCGACACCGTCACCGTCTCGGTCAGAACTGCCGGTCCCATCTGGGCCGGGGCGACCGCAGACGTCATCTCGGGCATGGGCTCAGGTGCAAGGGCGGCGGCCGCCGCAACGCCTGGGGGCTCTTCTCCAGCCATTTTGGCCGCGGCAGCCGCTTCTGGCGCTGCTTCCCGCACCGCCTGTGGCGCCGGCTCGAGCGCTCCCTCGACTGCTGCTTCCGGCGTGGGCTCTGCGACCATCGTGGCGGCGGCGCCGGAATCGCCAGCGCCGGCAAGAGCCTGGCCTACATCGGCGAGGGCTGCGGTCGCCTCCGCGACGGCAGCGGCGACAGTTGGCGCTTCGGCCTGCGCCTGCGCCGCCAGGGGTTCACCAGCGACGCTCTCCGCCGGGGGTTGATCGACGCTTGGCTGGGTTTCTGTGGCAGGCGCAGCAGCAGGAGCCTGGGTGGGTTCGGGCTGCCGCTTGGCTCCCTGCACCGCTGCCTTCTCCTGAGCCGGCGACACGGGAGCGGCTGCCTCGGGTTGGCTGTTCGGTTGCGACGCTGACAGAGCAGCGGGCGCGCTCGCTGCGGGCGCGCCAAACTGAGTGCGCCAGACATCCACGCCTACCACGAGGAAGAAGGCAACGGCGACTGCCGCCGTCGCCACCGGCAAAGCCATGGACATGCCGGCCAGAAGACGGGCAAACAAACCCGGCCGCTCGACCCCGGCCACACGCCCGCCGGCGGCCAACACCTGTGCCTCAGAAAGAACAAAGCTGCGCGGCACGGCAACGCGCGGCGTCTGGCGCAGCAGCAGTACGGTTTGCCGCAGCATCATGTAGCGCTCCCGCACAGCCGGGTCCTCGGCGAGCGCTTTCTCGACGCGCTGGCGCTCAGCCGGCGTCACCTGTCCGTCAAGGTAGGCGGACAGCAGATCGTCGCTGATGGGAGGAAGGCCGGAGCCGGGAGAATAACGAGTGGTCATGAAGGATAGGTCACGAAAGGAGGATCAATGGGGTTCTTCGCCAATCAGACGATAGCGTCGGGGCAAAAGTTCCTGGCGCTGCTGCAACAGGTCGCGCAGCTTGGCGCGGGCCCGGCTTAGACGGGACTTGACCGTTCCCAACGAGGTGCCCATCGATACGGCAATCTCCTCATAGGACAGTCCCTCGACATCGGAAAGAATCACGACGAGGCGCTGTTCTTCGGGGAGCTGGTTGATCGCCCATTGCAGCATGCGGCTCAACTCCAGGCGTTCGGCAGTCTCCTCCGGCCGCTCTCCCGGTTCCACCAACCGCCAGGTATGTTCGGGCTCGGTCAACACATCGTCCAGGTTGTGCGTCGGCCGGCGTTTGGCGGCGCGCAGTTGGTCGTAACAGGTGTTGGTGACAATGCGCAGCAACCAGGCCTTGAAAGATTCCCCCCGCAGACCATCGAGGGCCTTGTAGGCCTTGATGAAAGCGTCCTGTGTGGCATCGGCGGCGGCGTCCGAATCGCCGAGGACGCGATACGCCACGTTGTAGGCAAGACCCTGGTACTGAAGGACCAACTGGTTGAAGGCTGTCACTTCCCCGTTGCGGGCAGCAGTTACCAACCGCGTTTCATCTATCACGCCCGTTCCCCACCGTATGCTGTGGGCCTGACGGCCTGATCATCCAAGGCGCCGGAAAATGACGAGGGCGTTTCACTTCCAAAAAAAGGGTGACAAGACAATCAGGTCTGAAAACGTCGGGCAATTTGACGAGGCCATACGGCTGGGCTATACTCTGCGGCTGGCGCCGAAGTGGCGGAATAGGCAGACGCGACGGTCTCAAACACCGTTGGAGATAGCTCCATGTGGGTTCAAGTCCCACCTTCGGCACTGTTAGATAACCAAGTGCGCAACCACAGCCGCCACGTGTCGTTTCGGAGGCAATCGCAGGTTGCGTTCAAATTATAGCTGACGGGCATTGCAAGAGGGAAACTCAACGGCAGTAAGCAGGAACTGCCGCGAATTTCCCTCTTTTTGTGTCTCCTGCCCCCTTGCGGAACACAGCCCCTGTGGAACACGGCCCCTGTGGAACACAGGCTCTGTCAGGAAACCCTCACTCCCCCCAACCACCCCCCATGAAACCAAGACGAGACTACACCTGGCTCATTGCCATCGTTGGGCTGATCGCAGGCCTTCTGA
>CAZHTZ010000088.1:2816-16518 GCA_964535455.1 uncultured Caldilineales bacterium | reverse complement strand
CCCGTGCCTGGAGTTGGATGTTGCGCAGGGCTGCCAGCCCGGCCCGGTTCAGGCCCAAGCTGCTGGACCCCCCCTGGATCCCCACCACCACGTCGAACACACGCAGCCGCAGATCGCGCAGAATCTCAACCCGCTCCAGGGTGTGGACTTCGGAGTGCAGGTAGTGGACCTTGAAGTCCAACTCGGCCAGATAATCGGCCAGGTCCTCGGCCATGCGTTTGGTCAGGGTCGTAACGAGGGTGCGTTGGCCGTTCTTGATGCGGGCGTTGACTTCCTTGACCAGGTCATCGACCTGACCCTTGGTGGGACGGATGACGATTTGAGGATCGAGCAGGCCGGTTGGGCGGATGATCTGCTGGGCGATCTGTTCGGAAACCTCGCGCTCGTAGGGTCCCGGTGTGGCCGACACGTAAATCACCTGGTGGACGAGATCGGTGAACTCCTGAAAGCGCAGAGGACGATTGTCGAGGGCCGAGGGGAGGCGGAAGCCGTGCTCGACCAGCACCTGTTTGCGGGCCAGGTCGCCGTTGTACATGCCCCGCAACTGCGGCAGGGTCATGTGTGACTCGTCGATGAAGATGAGGTAGTCGTCGGGGAAGTAGTCGAGCAGTGTCCAGGGCCGGGACCCTGCCGGTCGCCGGGCCAGAGGTCGCGAGTAGTTCTCGATGCCAGAGCAGTACCCGACCTCGCGCAGCATCTCAAGGTCATAGTTCACGCGCTGCTGGACGCGCTGCGCTTCCAATAGCTTGCCTTGTGACTGGAAGACGCCCACCTGCTCGGACAGCTCTTCCTCGATATCGGTCAGGGCTTCTGACAGCTTGTCCTGCGGTGTGATGAAGTGTTTGGCCGGGAAGACGTCGATGCTCTGGTGCTCCACCATGATCTCGCCGGTGAGGGCGTCAATCTCGGTGATGCGCTCGACGTCGTCGCCCCAGAACTCAATCCGGTAGGCGGTCCTGGCGTAGGCGGGCATGATCTCAAGTGTGTCCCCGCGCACCCGGAACTTCCCCGGCTGCAGCGCAGTGTCGTTGCGGGTATAGTGAATGTCGACCAGGTGCCGAAGCAAGAGGTGGCGCCTCCGCATCTCCCCGACATTCAGGGTCAGCGCCACGCGACCGTAGTCCTCCGGGCTGCCAAGACCGTAGATGGCCGACACCGACGCCACGATGATCACGTCCCGCCGGCTGAAGAGGGACGACGTGGCAGCCAGGCGCAGGCGGTCGATCTCTTCGTTGATCTGCGAGTCCTTCTCGATGTAAGTGTCAGTGCGCGGGATGTAGGCTTCCGGCTGGTAATAGTCGTAGTAGCTGACGAAGTACTCGACCGCGTTCTCCGGGAAGAACTCGTGGAACTCGGCGTAAAGCTGCGCTGCCAGTGTCTTGTTATGGACCATGACCAGCGTCGGCTGCTGCACGGCTTCGACGATCTTCGCCATGACGAACGTCTTGCCTGTGCCCGTAGCGCCCAGCAGGGTCTGGTGAACCATGCCGTGTTGCAGGCCGTCGACAAGCATGCTGATAGCCCCAGGCTGGTCGCCTGTGGGTTGATATTCAGAGGAGACGCGGAATGAGAGCATGGGAGAGGCGAGAAACGAGAGGCGAGAAGCGGGTGACGGGTTGCGAGTAGGGAATTGCGAATTGCGAATTGCGAATTTCGGATCGCGAATTGCAAAACGGGAGGCGGTGGGTAGGGGCGTGGTCGCCACGCCCTGGCGAAACCCTGCGCACGAACACCCACCGGCTGTCTGCTACCTGCCAACTGCAAGTAGAACAAAAGTTCTTATCTGGATTATACAGGTTTTTGAAGTGGATGTCTACTGGCGATGACCGAAAGTCCGCTAATGCGGCGACTCCACTGCCGCCAGGGTCAGACACAACCAACCGGCAATGAACGCCAGCCCGCCAAGGGGGGTGATCGCTCCCAACCAGCGCCTGCCAGTCAGCGCCTGCAGGTACAGGCTGCCGGAGAAGAGCACGACGCCGGGCCCGATGCCCCACTGACTCAGCCGCGCCGCCAGCACCGCAGGATCAGGCAGCGGATGGCGGCCTGTGATCCCGGGCACGATCGGACCGGAGAGGTCTTCATCCAGGTGGCCGTAGATCGCCCCTGGGATGTGGGCCTCGAGATAGGCGCGGCGTCCCAGCCCGGTGTCGGCGAGCGCGAAGCGGCAGTCCACGAGGGTCCAGTCAGGATCGCCCAGGTGCAAAGCGAGCTGTAGAGTGGCAATCAGGGTGGTATAGATCATGAGGGGATGGTGAGAACGTGAGGGTGTCAACAGTCGCGCTGCTGAGAGTTGCCTAGAATCGTAGCATCGCTCGCACCTCAGGAGAAACAGCGCACATGACCAGCTTGCAGTGGGAAGTCGGCGAACATGCCTGGCGTGACGGAGGCCGGTCAATGCCACCGGAACCGGGCTGGTGGGCGCGACACTGGCGATGGCTCCTTGTGGTCGTGGTCGTGCTGGTTGGTCTGGTGGCAGGCGGTGTTTGGGGCTGGTACCGCTGGAATGGTGCCCGACTCCAGCGTGACCTGGCAGCCGCCGTCCAGGAGGAGTCGCTGGTGATGGCTTCGGGCGATCGCTCTGCCCTGGCCAGCGTATTGGACAGTGCCGCCCGCCAAGAGTGGTATGCTGCCCAGGAGCGCCGTGTCACCGCCTCACCGCCGCCACTGCCCATCGCCGTCGAAAAAGCGAAGCTGTTCGGCGACGTGGCCATGGTGCCTGTGTTGTTGCCCGGCGCCGGGGAAGGCGCGCCCGCTCGGCGCGAGACCCGTTTCTACCGTTTGGTGAACGCGCAGTGGCTTCGCACCGAGCCGCCTGCGGCCCTTTGGGGACCGTAGCGGGAGCTCACCACCGCGCACTTCCGGTTTCTCTATGGCGATCTTGACGCTGAAGCCGTCGAGGTCTTCGCCGGCCAGGTCGAAACCCTTTACGGCGACACTGTGGAAAAATTCGACCTCACGGAGACGCCCGACGATACTCAATTCGTGGTGGAGGTGCTGCCGGAGTCCATGCCGGCGTTGACTCTGGTTGGCAAGTCCTGGCTGCAGGTCGGCTCACCCTATCTGCGGCCGGTTGCCGATTCGCTCACCAACCGTGATGTACTGGCCCGCCAGGTTGGAGGCTGGGTGGTTTCCCGTCTCCTATACCAACGCGCCAACTTGACCAACACGACGGCGCGGCTTTTCGGCTTCATGCTCTACTGCGTGGGGGAAACCGCGGTCAACGGTTGGGCGCCGCGCGACCCGGCCTGGGAATTTGCACGAAAGCGTTATCTCGAAGGGGCCATTGCCGCCGCAACCGGCCCATCTGTGGACTCACGCTACCTTCTCGTCGACTCCGGGGACTGGCAGGAGCGCTACTACCAGTGCAGCACCGTGGGCGAATTCATGGCCGACCACTATGGCGCCAAGGGTTTTGGTGCTCTGGCCCTGGCTGCTCGCTCTCACCATTCGTGGTCGGAAGCAGTCGAGACCGCGTTCATGCTTTCCTATGAGCGATTCAAGCAGGACTGGTGGGCGTTTGTGCGTGAGCGATATGGGTGACGGCGGACTCTACGTCACGCCAGCGCCGCCAATCGTTTCTCGATCTCACGCTCCAGCTTCTCGATCGCAGCCTTGAGATTGGACTCGCTCTGGTCCAGTTCCTTGAGCCGTCGTTCGCTCGCCTGCAACTCATCGACGTAGCGCGAACGCAGGTCACCCTCTTTGCCGGTGGCGCTTAGCGCCTGCATATTACCTTGGATCTGTTGCTGTGCCTTGAAGATGCGCTCGCGCTCGGCGTTGGCCTCGGTCAGGCCTTTGCGATTCGGCTCGATCTGTTCCCACAGGCGCAGGAGGGCTGCTGCCTGTTCATGGGCCTTGGGGTCAAGCAGCCCGCGCTGCATGTAGCGCGCCAGGCTGTCGTAGGACTGTTTGTAAAGCTCCTCGCGGCGCCGGTCCAGACGGCGTTCTTGCACACGTAGCATCGCTTCCTTGTGTCCCTCGACCGGAACGGCGAAGCGCAGGTGATCGCCGGTCTGTTCCTGCGACGCGGGCGTATCGAACAGCTCATAGTGCATGCTGCGCGGGTGCTCGATCAGCACCGTAGCCGCGTCGCTCATGCTGCTGCGAATCCGATACTCTCGCCACCGGATATCCCACTCCTCGATCAGGAGGTAGGCCTTGCTCAAGCTGACGGCGTGCGTTTCGCGACGGCTGCCGGCATCCTCGCGCACCTTAAGACCCAGTTCGACGGCATACGGCGCCACGATCTCACCGTCGACGGCGGTAAAGGGAAGCACGGCCTCGCCCAGGTAGCCGGCGCTCTCCAGCACGGTGGCCGGTCCTCGCTCCAGGGTGAGACCGGTCTCGTTGCGCAGGCGGAGCGTGGCGACGGGATGGTCGGGCAACTTGTTGGCATTGTAGAGCAGGTCTTTGCGGTATTCCAGGCGCGACGACAGGATCGGCGCCATGGCTGATTGCCCGCGGCCCACGCTGACCGGGGTCTGGATAGTGTACTGGAAAAGCTCGCCCAGATCCTTGCCGCTGGTGCTGACCGAAGTGCTTGCCCCCATGGCATCGGCGGCGATGGGGGCGGCGGCCAACATAGCGGGCGCTGCCATCTCGCGCAGGGCCCGTTTGCCCGTAGGGGGTGCCATGTCGTAAGAAACAGCGGCTTCGAACACAACCGGCCCTGAGGCCACGCGACCTTCCTCTTTGACCTCGGGTCGCGCCGGTGTGAACGGCGTGTAGAGGTCATAGACGAAGGAAATGGGCATACCTGCCACCAACGCCAGGGACACGCCGTTCAGGTCTTCCTCCAGGCGGTTGTCGAAAATGCCCCAGCCCTGCAGCAGCGCCTGCTTGTCGTCCAGCACCAGACGATAGCTCACTCGCCATGTGGGCGCGGGCGCCACATAACTGACCATGAGATCGTGCTCGCCGGGGCTCAGGCGGATGGTGACGAGGCGGTGGGTTTCCGGACTGAGCGAAGTATCCAGAAAGAAGCGCAGATCGGCTGCTCCGCGTTCATCGAGAATGTCGACGCCCTGGACCCGGCCCATGGGGAAGGCCTGGACCCGGTCTCCTTCGGCTAGCAGCGAGACGAGGATCGAGGTCAGGGGCTGGTCGCCTTCGGGGCGGTCGATGCCGATGAGAAGGCCGGTGGTCGTCTCGGCCTGGTCAAGCCGCAGCGTCACCCGCCGCCCGCGCAGGCCTGTCAGCAGGTCCGTCAAGCTCTCTTCTTCGCGCAGGTGAATGGAACAGCCTTGTAGCCGTTCCTCCTGGCTCTGCGGCGTGGCATACTCCACGCCCAGCACCTGCCCTGCACCCCAGTCGATGGCAGTCAGGCTCTTGAGCACGTCATTCATTTCTTCGGCGCGAAAGGTCAGATCGACCTTGTCACCGCCAAACCTGGCCCGGCGCTGGAAGAACCCGACGCCGTGCTTGTAGAGGGTCATGTGGGTAATGGGCAGTTCACTCATGTTTGGGATCCTCCTAGATCCGGTCGATTGTCTCGCTGCCGCCTTCCCCATTGCGTTCGACGATACGGCGTTGTAGTGCCGTCGCCACATGGGGAGGGACAAGCTTGTTGATGTCGCCGCCCAACAATGCCACTTCCTTGATGATGCTGGCAGATAGGTAGGCCTGTTCCAAACTGGTCATCAGAGCACAGAATTCGATGTCGGGCGCCAGCGCCTTGTTCGTGTGCGCAATCTGCAGCTCATACTCGAAGTCAGAGATGGCGCGCAGCCCGCGCACCATTACTTTGGCGCCCACCTTGCGGGCGAACGCCACCGTCAGGCCCGAGTAGGGGACCACCTCCACGTTGGGCAGGTGGCGGATGGCCGTTTCGAACAAGGCGACGCGTTCCGAGGCATCGAACATCAGCTTCTTGTTGGGCCGGTCATACACGGCGATGATGAGACGGTCCCACAGTTGTGAGGCGCGCATGGCGATGTCAATGTGGCCGTTGTGCACGGGGTCAAAGGTGCCGGGATAGAGGGCGATAACGCTCATGACAGGTCAAGCTCCTGAGACCAGAATTCGCTCATCCTTTGCGCCAGAAGGTGGTGCTGGGGCAGGCTGAGGGTGGGATCGTCGGACAGAATGGTCTCGGCTTCACGCCGGGCCAACTCCAGAATGCGGGTGTCACTGAGCCGGGCGAGCTTCAAATCGGGCAGCCCTGACTGCCTTGTGCCGAAAAACTCACCTGGGCCGCGCAGGCGCAGGTCGATCTCGGCCAGGACGAAGCCGTCCTGCGTGTTCTCCATGGCCCGCAGGCGCTCGTTGCCCACGTCGCTGTTGGGTTCGCTGACAAGGATGCAGTAGGAGGCATGCTCGCCCCGACCCACGCGTCCTCGAAACTGGTGGAGTTGGGCCAGGCCGAAACGCTCGGCGTTCTCGATCAGCATCACGGTCGCGTTGGGCACGTCGATGCCCACCTCGACCACTGCTGTGCTGACCAAAACGTGAAAGTCGCCGGCGGCAAAGGCCCGCATCACGGCGTCCTTCTCACGACCGCTCAGGCGGCCGTGCAATAACCCAACCTTGAGGCCGGTAAAGACCTTGGACTGTAGACGCTTGTGCTCGGCGGTGGCGGCGCCCACGTCCTCCAGGGCGTCGCTTTGATCGACCAGGGGATAGATGATGAACGCCTGCCGCCCCTCGGCGACCTGGCTCCTGATGAAGCCATAGACGCGCTCGCGGCGATCAGGCTTGATCCAGTAGGTCTTGATCGGCTGCCGCCCCGGCGGCAGCTCGTCGATGGCACTCACATCCATATCCCCGTAGATGGTAAGCGCCAACGTCCGGGGAATGGGCGTGGCCGACATCACAAGGGTGTGCGGCGTCGGCTCGGCGATCTTGTCGCGCAGCGCCGCCCGCTGGTTGACGCCAAAGCGGTGCTGCTCGTCTACGACCACCACGCCCAGGTTGTTGAAGTTCACCCCCTCCTGGATCAGGGCATGAGTGCCGATAAGGAGGTCGACGTCGCCTGCTGCCAGCGCGTCCAGCACTGCCTCGCGGCGCTTGCCCGTCACGCTGCCGGTGAGCAGCTCGACGCGCAAAGACCAGCCCGTCAGCGGGTGCAGCAGCTTGGCAAAGAGCTCGGCCAGCTTACGGCTGTGCTGCTCGGCCAGAATCTCGGTCGGCGCCATCAGCGCCGCCTGGGCGCCGTGGCAGACCGCGGCCCACATGGCGGCGGCGGCGATGACCGTCTTGCCGCTGCCCACGTCGCCCTGCAGCAGCCGGGTCATCGGATAGGAGTGAGTCAGGTCGCGGCGGATGTCTCGCAGTACTTTCTGTTGCGCACCGGTGAGGCGGAATGGTTGGACGGCCAGAAAAGCGTTGAGCTGGGCATCGCTGAGCGCCAGGGGCCGGGCGGGCTTGCTCTGCCAGGCGCGGTGCTGGCCGAGGACGCCGAGCTGGATGACCAGCAGTTCGTCGAAAGCAAGGCGCCGCCGCGCAAGGTCAAGGGCGCCGGCGCTATCGGGAAAGTGCACCTGCTGGAGGGCAGCGCCCACACCCGGAAAATCCAGGCGCTTGCGCGTGGCAGCCGGTAGCGGTTCGGGCAGGCGCGGAGCCCAGGTCTCTACCACCTGGCGGATGTGCTTGCGCAGGACGCGGGCAGAAAGCCCCTCGGTGAGCGGGTACACAGGTACGATGCGGGCAGTGTGGGTCGGGTCGTCGCTCGCAGGCTCGAACTCCGGTGATTCCAGCACACGCTTACCCAGGTGGCTGCCCGCCTTGCCGCTGAAGTAGTAGGTCTGGCCCGGCCGCAGCGCCCGGTCGATGTAGGGGTTCCAGAACGTCGCCTCGATGCTGCCGCTGACGTCGGCCAGCACCGCCGTCGTCAGGGTGCGGCGGCCTTGTGTGCGCCGCGAGTCCAGCCGCTTGACAGTGGCAAGGATACTGACGTCCTCACCGATGCGCACCTGGTCGATGGTCACCAGATTGCTGTAGTCGTTGTAGCGAAAAGGCAGATGCCAGAGCAGGTCACCGACCTGATGCAGGCCGAGGCGCGCAAGGGTCTGGGCCAGACTGGAGCCAATGCCGGGGAGCGTGCTGAGAGGGGCGTGTAGACTGCTGGTTGGCGCTGCGCTCGTAGCGGCGCGAACGACAGGGAGATTGCGAGCAGGAGGAGGCGTCCAGGTGGCAGCCTGTGGCTTGCCTTGGCTTGTGCCCTTTGGCGCTGCTGTGGCCCTGGGTTTCTCTTTGCTCGTTTTCCCCACCGTTACCGCCGGACTCCCCACGTTTCTGTCGGCCCGCGTCAAGATGGCCGCGCTCTCCTGCAGGTGGCGGATGGTGCTGGGCCGCACCTCCCGAGGTAGGGCCGGGTAGTCAGATAGAAGCTGGACGATGTGGCCAACCCGTTCCGCCGTCTCTCTGCTGTCCAAGGCAGGAAGGACGTCGAGATTCCACTGGCGGGCAAATTCGTCCAACCCACCTACTACCGCATCGTTGTTGTAGCCGCGCCGCGCTTCCAGGTCCAGAACGCTTTGCAGTTGCCGAAAAGGGTCGGACATGCCAGCCTAGAGATGCGCGTGCACGTCCTCGCGCACGACGACGCCCAGCGCCGTCGATCCAATGAAGGTCGCCAGGGTGGGGCCGTAGGTGTCGGTGAAGATGGGAAGGTCGGGGTAGGCGACTTCGAGCCGTTCCAGCAAAAGGGTCGCGTCCTGCGTGTTGTTATTGTGCAGCAGGGCGATTTCTTCGAGATACGCAAACTCGCTGATAAAGGTAAACAGCTTCTCGATGACGTCAAAGTGGGTGCGCACCTTCTCCATCACGACGAGATCGCCCTCGCGGATTTCCATCAATGGCTTGATACGGAACATGCTGCCCAGGGTGGACTGTGACTTCCGAATGCGAATGTCCCGCTCCGGGTAGGCAAGGTCTTCGACAAAGAAGCTGAAGAACACGCTGGGGATGATGCCGCGCACCACACGGGAGACCTCACTGAGGTTGGCGCCCTGGGCCGAGGCTTCGGCCGCGCAGCGTACGATCATTCCCAGTCCACGGCTGATGGTCTCGCTGTCGATGACGGCGATCTGCGTGTGCCCGCGCCGGGCTGCCGCCGCGGTCCGCGCCATCTGGTAGGTCTCACTGAGTTTGCCAGAGAGATGAAGCGACAGAATCTGGTCGGTTTCCTTGCTCAAGCGGTGATAGACGTCGACGAAATCCTGTAACCGGGGAGGTTGCGAGGCCGGAAGTGACTTGATGCCGCTCAACCTGCGCAAGTAGTTCTCTGTGTTGACTTCGTTTCCTTCACCGTACGTGCGGCGGCCGATCCGCAGCCGCATGGGCACGACCTCGATGCGGAATTGCTCGATCTCGGCACGAGTGAGGTGGGCGCTGCTGTCGGTAACGATGCGGATCGGTTTCACACTAGACCTCAGAGGGCGAAATGGCGTGATAGACCGCTGCGCCAGAGGCGATTCACGGCGGCCAGACAACCACTATTGGCGCTATTGTAGCACAAGCGGAACGTGTTTTGGGCTTTGTGCAAGGCCAATCCTGCGTTATTTTTCTGTCTGTACTGCCAATGGCTGCGACCGCAGCCCCAACGCCAGTCCCAACGGTACAAGCGCCAGGAGTGCTCCTACCAGCCCCATCGTGGCGTAGCCCAGGGTGGCGAAGACGATGCCACTGGCGAGACTCCCCGCAGCCGAAGTCAGCCCAATGAGCAGGTCATTGAACCCCTGGGTGCGGGCTCGTTCGGCGGGCAAGAGCTGATCCGAGAGCAGCGACGACCCGCCAACGTAGCAGAAGTTCCAGCCCAGACCCAGCAAGAAGAGCGAGACGGCGATGGGCAGCACGTGGGGTGAAAGGGGCGCCGTCAGGCAGGCCAGGATGAGGGTGGCGGCGCCGACGAGGATCACAGGCCGGCGACCCCAATGGTCGGCGAGCCGGCCCGACACGATGGAGAAGGCGTACATGCCGAAAGTGTGCGAGGAGATGACCAACGAGATATCGGTCAGTTCGTGATGGTTGCTCTTCATGTGCAGCGACGTGATCACCATGATCATGACCATCACGGCCTGGCCGACGACCATGGTGGTCATTGCCACCATGACGGCCGGTTCACGTAGAATCGCGCTCAGTGGGCGGGCTGGGCCGGTGTGAGGCGCCTCCTCTGGGTGCAGGAGGGCGATCTCACGACCGATGTCGCGGGGGTCCGGGCGCAGGAAGGCGAAGATGACGCCGGCGGCCACCAGGAAAAGAATCATGCTGGCAAGAAACGGTCCTGACAATTCATCCAGGCCACGGCTTTCAGCCCACCGGCCCACGGGCCCCACCAACAACGGACCCAGGATGGCGCCCACAGTGCCGCCAATGACGACATTAGAGATGGCGCGTCCGCGCTTGCTTGGCATGTGCACTTCCGCTGCGGCAAACCGTCCAAGCTGAAGCGCCGCATTGGCTGCGCCCATCAACACCATACCGCCCAGGAACAGCAGAAAGGCGGCGTTTACGATGCCACCGCCGGCAACACCGGCGCCAATCACGCCCAGAGTCAGACCCAACGCCAGCGCCCCGCGACGCCCCAGCCGGTCCATGCCGTAACCCCAACCGAACGCGGCAAAGGCGCCGCCAAGCTGATACACCGCCGAAGGCAAGCCGGCCCAGGTGGCGTGCCCGCTCAACTGGGCGCCGGCAATCGTGCTAACCGTGGCCACAGTGATGAAACCGGCCGAGCCCAGGCTCTGCGCGGCGAAAAGAGTGGCCGTGATCTTGCGGGCAACGCCGGTGTAGTCCTTCATGTTTTCAATCGGTGTGACAAGGCCCCCTCTGGATCCCGGCTCATAAAGCCGTTAGCCCGGCGCCGGCTGCTACTCGACTGAGATCAAATAGTGGTAGTGCGGTTGGCCGCCTGGTAGCAGCTCGATGGTGTGATCAGGATAGGCAGTTCCGATTTCTTCGCACAAGGCGCTGGCCGCAGCGGCCGTCACCGGCTCGCCGTAGAAGAGCGTGAATAGCTCTGCGTCGCCGTCCGGGTCCATTTGTGCCAGGACCTCCATCACCACCGCATCCGGGTTGTCGCCTTTGCACTGCAACTGTCCTTCGATCAGGCCGATTATATCGCCAGGCTGCACATCGACGCCATCGAAGGTTGCCTGGCGCACGGCCGTGGTGATCTCGCCGCTCCGCACCGTCTGCGCCGACCTGGTCATGGCGCGCAGATTCTCCTCAACGGTGGCGGCCGAGCTGTAGCCCAGCATCGCCGCAATGCCCTGAGGAATGGAGCGCCTTTCCACCACGTGCAGGCGCCTGGTGGCGCGGCCCTCGGCGCGCTGTTCGGCGACCAGGGCGGCTGCCTGTTTGGCGGCCAGGATGATGTTCTTGTTGTTGGGCAAGACGATGACGTCTTCGTGGGGAAGGCGTTCGGCGGCCTGGAGCAGCTCCTCGGTAGACGGGTTCATGGTTTGGCCGCCGGAGACAAAGGCGCAGACACCCAGGCTCTCGAAGACCTTGCGCAGCCCATCTCCGGCCACTACAGTCACGATGCCGAGGCACTCAGGACCGTATGGCTCCGTGCCGCCTGCCGAGGACAGGTCGATCGCTGACACCGGTTCCGACCATTTGCCCTTTCGGCGCAGCGTCTGCAGGGTCATGTTTTCGAGAACGATGTCGTCGAGATGACCCAGGGAGGCGCCGAAGGTGACAAAGGGTCCGGGGTCGTCACCGTGTACGTGCACCTTGATGACCGCGCCCGCCCTGCCCACCACCACGCTGTCGCCGCCCAGCTCCAGCAGACGCTGGGCTATGGCGTCCTCATTCAGATTGTCGCCATAGACGAGGTACTGGATGTCATATCCCCATTCATCGCCGAACGCTTCCAGATTGGGCTGGAACATCGGCGTCGTTGCGGCAGGTTCTTGCTCGGACACCACCAGAGCCTCGCCGCGCAGATACTTGACCATCCCCTCCAGCACATAGACCAGACCTTGGCCGCCAGCATCAACCACGCCCGCTTGCTTGAGCACTGGCAGCAAGTCGGGAGTGGACGCTAGCGCCTGTTGGGCCTTGCTGAGTGTGGCCTCAAGAATGAACCGCAGATCGGGGTTGATGGCGGCGGCGTGGCCACTGGCTTCGGCAGCCTCGCGGATCACCGTCAAGATGGTCCCTTCCACGGGCTTGAGCACCCCTTTGTAAGCTGTTTCCTTGGCCTGGCGCATGGCCGCTGCGAAGTGGGGGCTGTCGAGCGTCGTCACGTTGCGTGAACTCTCGGCAAAGCCACGCAAGATCTGTGAGAGGATCACGCCGCTGTTGCCGCGAGCGCCACGAACGGCGCCTCCGGCCAGCACCTGTGCGATCACGCCGGCCCCGGCTGAAGCCCCCGCTGAGGCTTCGTTGGCTGCTTTGCAGGCTGCCTGCATTGTCAGCACCATATTGGTGCCGGTGTCGCCGTCAGGGACGGGATACACGTTGAGCGTGTTCACCGTGTGCATGTGGTGACGCAGCCACGTATGGCCGGCGCCGGCCATGCCCAGGAGGTCGCTCCCGTCAAAGGCCAGGATCGGTTGGCCGGCAGGGTGTTTGGTGTGAAGGCTGTCCGAGGGCATGGGTGTCGTCAAGGGGTATCCGCTGCGATCGTGACGTGGGGTTGGGTCCACGCTAGGAGGGTGGGCTGACGCGTAGGCCCTGAACATGAACGTTGACAGCCGTGACGGGCAGGCCCACGTTCTGGTTGAGGACGTACTCTACCCGTTGCATGACACTGCGGGCCACTTCCGAGATGCGGGTGCCGTACTCGATGATGATGTACAGATTGACCGTGATGCTGCCGTCGACCAGAGAAACGTCGACCCCTTTGTGGGCATCGGCAGTGTTCAGCAGCCCCGTCCGCCAATCCTCGAACTTTGTCTTTCCTGCCATACCGACCACCCCGTAGCATTGCAGCACGGTTTCGGCCACCAGGGTGGCGACGGCATTCCGGGAGATTTCGATTTTGCCGAGAGGAGTTGCGCGTTCGGACACGATGCGTCTCCTGGTGGAGTTTGAATGAGAAAAATGGAGAGCGGCAGCTTGCGGACGGCGGCCGGGTCTGGTAGAATCAGCTGTGCTCCCGAACCGGGGGTTTCTTTTTGATCATGGTTTGCGGGTTGTTCCCTGCCGGTGGAGGCAAGGTTGTCTACCCGCTGAGCAAAACCTGACCAACCACACCGCCCAATTCCACCAGCGATCTTTCGGAGTCAAAGAACAATGTCGAAATGTGAAATCTGCGGCAAAGGCCCGCAATTCGGCAACAATGTGAGCTTCTCGCAGCGTCACGTCAAACGCCGCTGGAACCCGAACGTGCAGTCACGACGGGTTGTGGTCGGCAAGCAGGTGCGCCAGGTCAAGATCTGCGCCAACTGTCTGAAGACGATGTCCAAGACGTCCGGTTGACAAGAACGCCAATCCTGCAAAGGGTTGGCGTTTTCGTTTGTGAGCGGGGGTCCTCAGGCTTTCTGTAGCTTGGTTGCCAGGTCGATGTAGTGTAGAATACTACAACAAGTCGAGAACGTAGCGCTCCGGAACCTGCACAGCAATGACCTCGCCCTGGGCATACGCCTCCGCATCCCCCTTGGTGAAGGCCTCGGGGTTGGCGTAGACCGCGATGCCTACGACGACTTTCCGGCCTTTGACTTCCAGAACGCGACCGCGCAGCCTCAGAGGAACGCCAAGTCGTCACCGTCTCATCGCCATCCCAGTAGGTTTTGATCTGATAGCCATGCTC
>CAZHTZ010000088.1:0-2716 GCA_964535455.1 uncultured Caldilineales bacterium | reverse complement strand
AAGTCGTCACCGTCTCATCGCCATCCCAGTAGGTTTTGATCTGATAGCCATGCTCGTTGAGACGCCCGCAGCCATAGCACCGGGCGAGATGGTCGGGATAGTAGTCCTGGAACGCTTTTTCAGGCATGGGGATGCCCGCTCGCTCAGCCGAGGATGGCTGCCACCCCTATCTGCGCCAGCTCGATGTCTTCCATCTCGGGCACGCCGCTGACGGCTACGGCCCCGACGACCTTGCCATTGCTGACGACGGGCAGACCGCCTCCCCACCCGATATAGCGCGAATCGCCATAATAGGCCAGGTCGAATCCGGTCTCGGGGTGGCGGGCAGCCTGGCCCAACTGGCGGGTCGGCTGGCGCTCGCGCGCCGCCGTCCAGGCCTTGTTGGTCGCAATCAGAATCGAAGCGAGCGGCGCACCGTCGAGCCGCAAAAGAGCGATCAACTCGCCATGTGTGTCGGCGACAGCGATGACCGCGGCTTTGCCACGGCGTTCCAGTTCCGCCTGGATCGCCTGGATGGCTTTCTGTGCCTCGCTGTGGCCCAAACTAGTTGTCTCAATCATTCTCGTTTCCTGTGAGCGCGAACAGACACGAGCGGTGGAGGGAGGGAGGGTGTGATTCCTGGCAGCGTGCGTCGACGGGCCAGAAGGAACTACCTATTGGGTATAGCGGCCGCCCTTGAGGCGCGCGGTGAGCGCCTGAAACCCTTCCCTGTCGCCCGCAACCAGGAGACGGGCCTGATCGGGCCAGGAAGTGGGGTCGGCGATACGGTGCCCGGCCGCGCGCAAAATGGACTGTATGTCCTGGGGGCTGGTTCTGGCAAGCTGGACAAAGGTCGTGATGCCCGCTCCATTCAGAATGGCCGACAGCTTGGGACCGATGCCCTCGATAAGGGTCAGGTCGTCGAAGGGACAGACCTCCGGGAGGCCCATTTGGGAACATGGGCTTTTCGGAGGTGCGCCGCCGGCTTCTCATCTTTCCAATGCCGCTTTGGCCTGCTCCAAGTTGCCTCGGGGTCCTGGCAGCCCGGATTCGGCGAGCAGGAGGGTGTCCCAGTCCGCAGAGGCGCGCAAGCGTTGGCGGTAGTCATCGATCTTGGTCATGGCAAACCGGTTTGGGTGGTCGTGTGACCTTGTTCTACAATCCGATCGCGCCGGGCAACTCAAGGCCGCTGTGATTGATCGATACAAGGAAACGTGCGATGACGATTCGAAACAACTTTATGGCGGAGGAATGGTACGTGTTGACTGCGGCTCCCTCCCGTGTGGGGTCTGCCATGATGCAGGCCGGGAAGGGCAGCATGGGTCAGATCGTCAGCGAATCTCTTGCTCTGGCCGATGCCATCGGCGGGGCTGGATCCGAGCAGGCGCCTAACGCACTGGTGCAGGCGGTGCTGCACGACCTGCATCAGCCTCGCACCGGCTCGTTCGATGATGAAGCCGTCTGGCAACAGGCGCCTGTGGGCGCGGAAGGGGTCACGCCTGCCCGAGTCGCGGCGCTGGAAACGTGCCATCAGCTTGCCGAACTGCTGGCTGTCAGGGCGCTGGATGAGGCCGAGGGCTACAAGCGTTGGCTCTTGGAGATCGCTCGTCGGGTGGCTGCGTCAGCGCGTGAGGGCGGGTTCCTGGGGATTGGCGGCAAGCGCATCAGTGCGGAGGAAGCGGCTCTGCTGGCAGAACTGGCGTCGGCGCTGGGAATTCCGCCTTCAAGCTAAGACGCATCCCCTGCGACGGGGTGGGGGGCGCGGTCAAGATCCCAAGGTCGCTCCTCGGGACTGAATCGTCGCTGCCAGCGATCGGCCGTTCGCCAGGTCGTCACTACATGCGGCAACGCCTGCGTGCCACCCGTGTTCCAGATGTTCAGTTGCAGGCGATTCTCGATCTCTTTGCTGTGAGAGGTCGCGAACGAGCAGTTGGTCGCGATCTCACAGAACACCTTGAAGCCGATGATGGCCTGACCGGCATCGTGGAAATGGCAAGCGTCGGCGTTGAGCAGCCAGGTGGCGCCTTCAAGAAGGTGGTAGACGTCAACGAAGAGGGCGTCGAACTCGTCGGCCAGGCTGGCGATCTCCCGGTTGTAAGCCGTTACCAGCTCGTCGCCGGGCAGCCCAAACTTTCCAAACCCCCAATCCCGGTACTGAGGCTGCGCCCATGTACCGGCATCGTACTGCAGGTTCCAGTACGGTCCGACCAGGACGATGAGCGAGTCTGGCAGCGCCGCTCTGGTCCTGGTTACGATGGTCCGGTAAGCAGCGACGAAGCTGGCAACACTGTGGCCGCAGCGGGAGTCGTTCAACCCGTAGGCGTAGATAGCCAGGTCGGGTGTGTAGGCGATCATGTCCTGCTCGAAGCGCTCCAACGCTGAGGGCGCCGTGCGGTAGGCGTCGCCCGGTTCGTAACCCGGAGCATCGGGGCTGATGACGTTGGCGGGAATGGCATTGTTGAACACCTGCACTGGCTCACCCTGAAACCGGCGCAGGCAATCGGCCAGGGTTTGCACCCACTCGTTGGCCGGATCGCCCGCGCACATCCCGTAAGCGTTCGATTCGCCCATGACCACCAGACGTCGCACGGGCGTCGACCGTCGATTGCGTCGAATCATGCTTAACCTCCGACCGAAGAGTTAGTCTTTACACCGTTGCTTAGAAAATCCCTGCGAGCGCGGCCCGTGCGGGTTCCTCGCCAATGGCGACTCCCAGTTCGCCGCCCCGCCGCGGGCG
>CAZHTZ010000087.1:0-16529 GCA_964535455.1 uncultured Caldilineales bacterium | reverse complement strand
GGAAAGCTGCAACCTGCAACTTTCAACCCGTTCCTGGCCTCCTCCATGCCGTTCTCACTCCGTCAGGCCTCCGGCTTTGACTCTTGCGCTTTGGCTGACGTCCTGAATGCCAGCTATCGCGACTACGCCGCCCCCATTCAGTTCACCACCGACCAATATGAGTTCTTTGTCAGCTCGCACGACATCGACCTGGGCCTGTCGGTCGTGGCGGAAGCCGCGGGCAAACCGATCGGGTTGGCGCAACTGGCGCGGCGCGGCAGCCGCGGTTGGGTGGCAGGCGTGGGGGTTGAACCGGGGCGCCGCCGGCAGGGCATTGCCCGGGCCATGATGGAGGCGCTCATCGCCAACGCCCGCGCAGCGGGCCTGGAACGACTCCAACTCGAGGTCTTGCAGCAGAATGAGGCGGCTCTGGCTCTTTACCAGAATCTGGGTTGGCGCATCGAGCGCGAGCTGCTGACCTGGAGCCGCCCTGCAGACCAGGGGCCGCTGCCCATCCCGGCTGAACTGCTGGTGGAAATGGACCCGCTTGCCCTGCTCGATGCCGGTTTTCGCTGGCACGACCAGCCGCCCTGCTGGCAACGCGAACACACCACCCTGGGTTCTTTCGCGGCGGCGGGCTTGCGGGGATGGACCCTCCTCCGCAACGACCGGCCCGCGGGGTACGTCCTGGGCTTTTCTCCGCACGAGGGGCAGATGACCCTCGTGGACGTGGTGGTCGATCCCGCCTACGGCATCCGCAGCGCCGGCCGCCCCTTGATCCAGGCGCTCCACCTCCGTTTCCTTGACACGACTACCCGGCTTGCCAATGAGCCGGTCGATTCCGTCCTGAACCATCTGTTTGCGGCGTTGACCTACCGCGTCATCTTCCGCCAGCACGAGATGGTGTTGAACTTCGTTTGAGTAAAACGAGATCAATCCCCTGCCTACCAGCAAGGAGGAAGCCGTGTATCATCGGCTTCCTCCTTGCTTGCGCGCAAGCTGTGACCCTCTAAGCGAGAACGGCCAGGCTGTCTTCACCCGCGGTCGCAGGCGTCACACCGTCCATATACTTGCCGAAGGCGATGGTGCGCTTGCGGGGGGTGAAGCCCACCCGCTCGTAGACGCCCAGGGCGCCGGTGGGGTTCTCGGTGTCGACGCCCAGCGTGGCGTAGCTCAGTCCGGCAGCGGCAAAGGCTCCCATTGAATGGTTGAGCAAGGCGGTGGCTACCCCGCGCTTGCGCCAGGGGCGCCTCACCGCCAGGTCGCCGATCCAGCCTTCGTTGTGGCCGCTGCGGGCATTCGTCTCCGCCTCGACCACGTTGAGCGAGAGCCCAATTACCCGGTCGCCGTTCAGGACGACGTAGCTCAGGTCGCGACGGAACGATTCGTTGCCGACGAACCACATATTCCAGGTCTCCGGCGGGAGCGGCTCATAGCCCCAATGGTCGCGAAAGGCGTCGTTGAAGGCGTCGAAGCCGTCCTCATCGAAGGCGGGAGTCCAGGGTTGAACCGACAGGCTGTCGGGAAGGACGGCGGGGGCGATGGGCTGGCTCAGGTCGCGGGTCATCTCGAAGAAGTAGCGGATGGGCTCGAAGCCGTGTTGGGCGAACAGGACTTTGCGGTCGTGCTCGCTGTCCTGGCAGTAGGTGCGCAGAAGGCGGGGCATGTCGCCGGGCCGCTCCAGCAGAATCTGGCGGCTGCGGGCCTCCAGCCAACTGAGAATGAAGCTGCCTATGCCGCGCCCTCGATACTGCGGGTGCACGTTGCCGCGCAGGAAGCTGCGCCACTCCGTTTCGGCCAGCTTGGGCGTGAAGGCCCAGGCCGAGGCGATGATCTCGCCGCCGCCGTTGACGGCCAGCAGCGTGTCGGTGGGCGGGTGGCTGTCGGGGTCGCTGAACATCTGCTCGGTCTCGACCAGCGTACCGGCCCAGTGGCGGTCGTCGGCGGCGTCGATGGCCAGCAGGAGGCGGTGGAGCGCCGGAGCGTCGGCAATGCTGGCGGCGCGCCAGGTGACGCCCGGCAGGTGCGGGGGTTGCGGGAGGGTTATCGGCGTGTTCATGAGGGAGAGTTCATCCTCGACGAGCAACAAGGCAGAAAAAAGAACAACGGCCACAGGAGGGGTTCCCGTGGCCGTTGCAGTGCCGGCAGTGGCTGCCGGGAGCGAAGGCAAATAAAAAGGCCACGGGGTTGGAAGCACACCCGTGGCCTGCGGTCAGTCTAGTTTACAACACCTAACCGTCAGAGGGCGCGCTCCGCGCATGGTTGGCTCCACCGAGGTCTCCGGCGGCACGCATGCGGATGCAAAAGTTAGGTGTGTTCTTCATTCAAGACGCGTCCTTGGAATAAGGTCAGAACGGCGGGAGAATACCACGACCTGCGCAGGAATGCAAAATCGGGAGGGGGAGGCTGGGAAACCGGGAAACCGGGAAACCAGAAAACCCGGAGACCGGGAAACCAGGGTATCCCGCGTTATTCCGGGTTACCGGCCTACTGCCCCAGGTCCCTGGCCCACTGGTCCCTGGTCTACCGGTCCCTCGCCCCTATTCCAGCCGCGCCAGACCCCGTTTGAGCGCCAGGATGGCGGCCTGCGTGCGGTCGTTGGCCTGGAGCTTCTCGATGATGGCGCTGACGTAGTTCTTGACCGTTCCTTCGGCCAAAAACATCGTTTCGGCGATTTCCTTGTTCGTCTTGCCCTGGACCATCTCTTGCAGGATGGCCAGTTCCCGCTCGGTCAGTGGCTCCAAAAGAGGTTCGATTGCTTCTGTCGGGCTGCCAGAGCGGCGCGCAGAGCGGGCCGCGGAGCCGGGCGCAGGGCTGAGTGATGCCCACATCTTGACAGACCGGCTCCGGCGACGGTAGTGTCTGGCGTCATTACCCTATGTGACTGTGGTCACCAGTTCCGCGAGGTTGCAGGGGCTTGGGCGTCCTTTGCTCTGCCGCCGATTCCTGCACTAGAATCAAAGATGGGCGCGCCGATTGAACCCTGTGCGCCCGCTCACCAGATGTTTTTTCGCTTGTGTGCTTTTCGCTTGAGGAGACCGCAACCATGGCTGAAGCCAAGGTTCATGCTATTGCCGTGATGACCAGTGGGGGGGATTCACCGGGGATGAACGCCGCCATCCGCGCTGCCGTACGTATGGGGTTGCATAATGGCCTTAAGGTGTTTGGTATCCACAACGGTTGGCAGGGGACGGTGGATGGCGGCAGCGCCATCGAGGAGATGAACTGGCACTCGGTTGGCGGAAGCATGCAGCGCGGTGGAACCTTCCTCGGCACCGCCCGCTGCCAGGAATTCCGCACGCGCGAAGGCCGGCGCCAGGCCGCCGCCCATCTCTACAGCAAGGGCATCGACGGCATTATTGTCATCGGTGGTGATGGCTCATTGACCGGGGCGCGCATTCTGTCGGAGGAGTGGCCGGAACTGCTGCAAGAAGCGGCGGGGTTGGGGAAGGTCATCCTGCCAACCGGGGCCAGACCGACGCTGGCCGTGGTCGGGCTGCCAGGCTCGATCGACAACGATACCTATGGCACCGATATGTCGATCGGCGCCGATACGGCTTTGCATCGTATCGTCGATGCCGCCGACCAGCTCATCAGTACTGCTTCCGCCCACCAGCGCACCTTCGTGATGGAGGTTATGGGGCGGAACTGCGGCTACCTGGCCCTGGCCGGGGCAATTGCTTCCGGCGCCCATTGGGTGCTCATCCCCGAAGAAGAGCTCAAGCCCCGCTGGCATCAGGCCATGGTCGCCTCTCTCTTGCGGGGCCGCGAGTTGGGGCGCAAGCACGCCATCATCATGCAGGCAGAAGGCGCCCGCCATCCCGACGGCCTGCCTCTGGAAGCCAAGACGGTGGCCGACATGCTGACCAAGCAGCTCAACGCCGAGACACGCGTGACGGTGTTGGGTCACGTCCAGCGCGGAGGAGCGCCCAGTGCCTTCGACCGGGTGCTCGCCACGCGTCTCGGCGCTGCTGCTGTACAGGATCTCATTGCCAATGGGGCGGACGTGCCGCCGCGCATGCTGGGCATTGTCGATAACAAGGTGCATGCCACCCGTCTGGACGAGATGGTTGACAAGAGCCGGGAGGTGGGCAAGCGCATCGAAGCCGGGGACTATGAGGGCGCCCTGGCGCTGCGTGGCGCCAGCTTCCAGAACCAGCTTCAACTATTGGAAACACTGACCGGTCCTCCTCCTAAACACGAAGAGTCGGTGGGAAATATCCTTATCGTCACCGCTGGCCACGACTCGCCAGGCATGAATGCATGCGTGCGCGTTGTGACGCGCACGGCGCGCGAGAAGGGCTTCAACGTATTCGGCGCCCGCTACGGGCTGGGTGGACTGCTGGAAGGACACATCACCGAGCTGAGCTGGATGGACGTCAGCGGCTGGACCGCGCGGGGCGGCTCGGAGTTGGGCGCCGGGCGCATGGAGCTGCGGCCAGAGCACATGCAGCGGCTGGCTTCGGCCCTGGAAGAAAAGAACATCACGGCCTTGATCGTCATTGGCGGTCTGGACGCCTACCTCAGCGCCGAGCTGATCGCCCGGCACCGCCACCATCACCCGGGGCTCTACATTCCCATCCTCGTCATCCCGGCCAGCATCAACAACAATTTACCCGGCACTGACTTTTCCATCGGGGCCGACACCGCCCTGAACAACATCATCTCGGCGGTGGACAAGATCAAGGACACCGCCGGCGCCAATAAGCGGGCGTTTGTGGTTGAAGTCATGGGCTACCACTGCGGTTACCTGGCGCTTATGGCGGCGTTGGCCAGCGGCGCCGAGCAGGTTTACCTTCCCGAAGAGGGCATCACCCTGCAGCAGATCACCGAGGATGTGGCGGAGATGCGTCGCGGTTTTGAGCGCGGCAAACTGCTCTCGATCCTCATCTTCAGCGAGTACGCCTCCCCAACCTACACCCAGGACATCATCCGCCGGATCATGGACGCGGAGGGCGGCGACTTCTTCGACGTGCGTTCAGTCGTGCTGGGGCACGTCCAGCGCGGAGGGTCACCTACGCCCTTCGACCGCATTCTGGCGGCCCGTCTCGGCCGTGCCGCCGTCAGGCACTTGAGCGAGCATAAAGAGACTTGCTTCTGCCGCAGCATCGGTTTGCGGGGGAAAAGCGTCATCACGCTAGACCTGGAAGAGGCGCTGGCCGAGATGGATTGGCCGCTCGAACGTCCCAAACGACAGTGGTTCATGGAGCTGCGTGAGTTGACACGCGTGCTCTGAGGCCCTTTCTGCCGCCTGACCATCAGAGGAGGAAAGGTGTGGGCGCGCCGCACCGTCTATGGGTGTGAACGATTGTTGCCGCCGCCCCCGTTCTTGCTGCCCCACGTGAGGCGAACATGCCTTTCGAAAACCCTCTCAAGCGCGTCGAGCGCCTTAAGCGTGTGACTCGCCGACCCGATACGATGGACCAGCGTGTGCCGGCCGGGCAGTTCGTCACCGACAAGTTCCCGGTCCTGCACTACGGGCCCGTGCCCAAGGTCGATCTGGCCAACTGGACCTTTCGGGTGTTCGGCCTGGTTGAGAAACCTGTCACCCTGGACTGGCCGGGATTTCGCGGCCTGCCCGAAACGACCCTTACCCGCGATATCCACTGCGTCACCCGCTGGAGCAAGTTCGACACCACCTGGTCGGGCGTGCTGTGGCGCGACTTCTTGCGCATGCTGGACATCCAGCCGCAGCCGGAAGCGACGCACGTCATGTTCCACTGCGAGTACGACTACACCACCAACGTGGCTCTGGACGTGCTCGATGACGATGACACGATGTTTGCCTGGAGCTATGACGGTAAGCCGCTGCCACTCGAACATGGCTGGCCCCTGCGCGCCCTGGTGCCCAAGCGCTACTTCTGGAAGAGCGCAAAGTGGATTCGCGGCGTTGAGTTCATGGCCGGCGACCGCGCCGGATTCTGGGAGATGAACGGCTACCACATGGAAGGCGATCCCTGGCGGGAAGAGCGCTTCGGCTGGTAGGTGCGTTGCACGTTAGCACGTTGGCACGTTGGCGTTGTGTTCCCGACGCTGTTGGCGGTATCATGGTGAACAGGTTCGACTGAGCATCGACTGTTCGCACATGTTTGCACCTTTTCCCGCCGTCCCGTTGTTTTCTCTACCCGTCCTCTCCGTGGCCCAGATGCGCGAAGTGGACAGGCAAATGGAGGAGGAATACGGCATCCTGCTGGTGCAGATGATGGAGAATGCCGGTCGCAGCCTGGCCGACCTGGCCCAGGCCTGGTTGGGGGGCAGCATCGCAGGCATCCCAGTGCTGGTATTGGCAGGCAAGGGCAACAACGGCGGCGGCGGTTTGGTCGCGGCCAGACACCTGGCCAACCGCGGCGCCGAGGTGCAGGTAGTGACGGCGTCGCCCATCGATGCCTTCGGTGATGTTCCCGCCCATCAGCTCCAGTCGCTGCTGTCCATGGGTGTATCGGTGACGCCCGCTGGCGACGGTTGGGAACTGCCGAGCGCCGATCTGGTGCTGGACGCCCTGATCGGCTACAGCCTGGACGGGGCCCCGCGCGGAGAGGTGGCGGATCTCATACGCCTGGCCAACAGTCATCCGGCTGCCATTCTGGCGCTCGACGTACCCTCCGGCCTCGATGCTGATACGGGGCAGGCGTTCGCACCGTGCATCCGTGCGGCGGCGACACTGACGTTGGCTTTACCCAAGACCGGGCTGCTTGCCGGTTCGCGGGACATCGTCGGCGATCTCTTCCTTGCCGATATCAGCGTGCCCTCCGGTCTGTATGCCGGCCTGGGCATCGAGGCGCCGCCTTTGTTTGCAGACGGACCGCTTCTGCATCTCACGCCCGCGACATAGCCGCTCATCCTCCATGGTTGCGAACTGGCAGGACCTCGTGCAGATGCTGGCTTTTATCGGCATGGCGCTGGGCATGATCGGCACCGTGGCGCCGCTGCTGCCCGGCGCTATCCTCATCTGGCTCAGCGTGCTGGCTTGGGCCTGGGCAGATGGGTTCGAACACGTTGGCTGGCTCACACTTATCGTGCTGGCGCTGATCGTGCTCACGTCCGTGATCATTGATCTGCTCCTGGCGGCGCTTGGTGCGCGGCGCGGCGGCGCTTCCTGGCGCGGTCTGCTCTTTGGCGGGATTGGGGCTGTGGCCGGGTTGTTGATTGCCAATCTGCCTGGCGCGCTCATCGGCGCCGTCATCGGCATGTTGGCATGGGAAACCTACCGCCAACACGGCGACTGGCGCGCAGCCGGTCGCAGCAGTGGCGGACTTCTGTGTGGCTATCTGCTGTCGATGATGTTCAAGTTCACGCTTGGCGTCATCATGCTGGTCATTTTTGCCTCGCAGGCTTTTGACTGGTTTGCGACCCCTACACCCTAGGAAAGCAGCGTCGCGCCGCTTTTGCCGGCGGCAGCCGGGCCTAGTTTCGTCACCTTGAGAGTTTGCTAACACATTTCTGATAAAGTTATGCTTTGATCAAAGGTGACAGTGCGTTCTGCCTTTGACCTCTCCCCTATCCTTCCTGACACAACACGGAGGTTCCGTTCCTATGCTTTGGCTACTTCTTGCAATCCCTGGGCTTGTGCTTGGCATCTGGGCCCAACTGCGTGTGCGCAGCGCCTTCAGCAAGTACAGCCGCGTTCCGAACTCGCGCGGGCTGACAGGTGCGCAGGCTGCACGCATGATGCTCGATTATCACGATCTGCCCGATGTCAGCGTCGAAGAATCCTCAGGCTTTCTCACCGACCACTACGATCCACGGCACCGCACGTTGCGGCTTTCTCCCGATGTCGGTCGCGGTACTTCGATTGCGGCGGTCAGCGTCGCTGCCCACGAGACGGGCCACGCCCTGCAGCATGCGCAGCACTATGCCCCTTTGCAGTTGCGCACGGCCATCGTTCCGGCAGTGCGGTTCGGCTCCTACCTGGGCCCGCTGCTTTTCTTTGCCGGCTTCATGATGCAGGCGTTCACCCGGGCGTTCGGCGAGCTGGGCTTCTACATCGCCCTTGGCGGTCTGATCCTCTTCGGGATCACGGCCCTGTTCACCATCATCACGCTGCCGGTCGAGTTCGACGCCAGCAATCGCGCCAAGCGCGAGTTAGTGGCCATGAACATCCTTGGCCAGAGTGAAATGGAAGGCGTGAGCAAGATGCTGGGCGCGGCGGCCCTGACCTACGTTGCCGCTGCCATCGCCGCCATCGGCCAGTTCCTCTACTACGCCTTCATCTTGTTTGGCCGCCGCAGGTGACCCAGGAATGATGATCTGAAGTTACAAGGCCGTCGGGCAGCCAGTCCCGACGGCCTTCTGTTTGTCGCCCCTGTGCACCCGTAGACGTGGGGCAGAATCTGTGCTTTACTGGCTGACAGCATGAATGACTGGACCACACTCCCTCTCGAACGATCGGGGCGCAGGCCGCTCTATCAGCAGATCAAGGAGGCAGTAGCGGCGGCCATCGAGGCCGGGAGCCTGCCACCCCTGACCAGGTTGCCGCCGACGCGGACCCTGGCCCACCAGCTCGGGGTGGACCGCGTGACCGTGGTCACGGCCTACAACGAACTGGCCGCCGAGGGCTACATCAGCGCTCATGTGGGCCGGGGTAGCTTTGTCTTGGACCGGGCAACCGCCGGACGCGCGGGCCTGGCATCACCACCGCCCAGCCTGCGCGCCCCTGCCGATTGGACGGCGCACAACCTGAACCGGGAGATGATGCGGCTGGCCCGGCGCCCCGACATCATCTCTTTTGCACCGGGTATGCCCGCCACGGATTTGCTTCCCGTCGACGCTTACCGCCTGGCGCTCAACACCGTCCTGCGCCGCGATGGGCCAGAAGTCCTGCAGTACGGTCTCATCGAGGGATATCCACCGCTTCTCGCTGCCATCGCCACCGAACTGGCCGGGATGGGGATGCGGGTCGAGCCAGATCAACTGCTGATCACCAGTGGGACAGAACAGGCTCTGGCGCTGGTACTGCGCACCCTCCTCCATCCAGGCGACACGGTGCTGATCGAGCAACCTACCTATGCCCTTGTCCTCGATGTGTTGGGAGGAACAGGCGTCGTCATCCAACCTGTGCCCTGTGATGAGAATGGCGTCATACCTGAGGCTCTCCCCGATCTGATCACCCGCTGCCGTCCCCGGCTGCTCTACCTCACCCCCACCTTCCAGAATCCTACCGGCGCCTGCATGCCTCTGGCGCGCCGCCATCATCTCCTGGCCCTGGCCGCCGAGCACGATCTATTCCTGCTCGAAGATGATGTCTACGCCCATCTGTGGCTGGATGCCCCGCCCCCGCCCTCCTTGCGGGCGCTTGACCCGTCCGACAACGTCATTTACACCAACGGCTATTCGAAATGCCTGCTGCCCGGCGCCCGCATCGGCTACCTCTTGGCCCCCGCCCGTCTTCATGGCCTCCTGGCCGCCGCTCACCAGACGCTTGACATCAGCGCCAGCGAGCTGCACCAGCGCGCCCTGGAGACCTATCTGGGGGAAGGTCGCTTTGCCAGCCACTTGACGCGTTTGCGAGGCGCCTACCGCCAGCGGCGCCAGGCCATGCTGGAAGCCCTGGCCGGGGAAATGCCCGCTGGCGCCACCTGGACCCGGCCTGGGGGTGGTCTCTATTGCTGGCTCCAGCTCCCGGTGGACGGACCGAGCGCCACTACCGTCTACCTCCACGCCCTCGATCTCGGCGTCGCCTTTGCGCCCGGCCACCTCTCCTTTCCATTGGCCACAATGGGAACGGGTGGTTCTCATCATGTGCGCCTCAACTTCACGCTGCATCCTCCCACCGTCACGGCCGCAGGCATCCACCGCCTGGCCCGCGCCTGGAAGCAGGCCGCCGGAGAGACGTAGGGCCGGGAAATAGGATGCTGGTCACCATGAAGGTTGCCAGGATGACGCCCGTTTCAGGACGTCGGTCTTATGACGCCCGTCATGGTAAAGACGTCATCACGGTGGTAGAATAGCCTGGGTTTGCTTGTGGCAGCCTATCGAACCATTCCAAACATCATCTGAGGTATTTCTATGGCTAGCAAAATTGTCGAGATGCTCGGCGCCGAGGCCGATAGTCTCCTGACCTACCAACCCCTTATTTCCAAAGAGTCACTGCACCTGCCCGGCCCGGACTACATCGACCGCGTTTTTTCGTTTATGGACCGCTCGCCTGTGGTCATGCGCAATCTGGCGACTATCTTCAACCAGGGTCGTTTGGCCGGCACCGGCTACGTCTCGATCCTGCCCGTGGATCAGGGCATCGAGCACTCGGCCAGCGCTTCCTTCGCGCCCAACCCCGCCTACTACGATCCGGCAAACATCGTCAAGCTGGCCATCGAAGGCGGGTGCAACGCCGTGGCGTCCACCCTGGGCGTCCTGGGCGCTGTCTCGCGCATGTACGCCCACAAGATCCCCTTCATCGTCAAGCTCAATCATAACGAGACCTTGAGCCTGCCGCTGGCCTATGACCAGAACATGTTTGCCAGCGTCGATCAGGCTTTCGATCTCGGCGCGGTCGCCGTGGGCGCGACCATCTACTACGGCTCGCCCGAATCGCGGCGCCAGATCCAGGAAGTCAGCGAAGCCTTTGCCCGCGCCCACGAACTGGGTCTGGTCACCGTCCTCTGGGCTTACCTGCGCAATCCGGCTTTCAAGAAGGACGGCGTCGACTACCATCTGGCCGCGGACCTGACCAATCAGGCCAATCACCTGGCGGTCACCATCGAGGCCGACATCGTCAAGCAGAAGATGGCGGAGACCAACCGTGGCTACACCGAGGTCAAGTTCGGCCATACCAACAAAAAGGTCTACGAGAACCTCACCAGCGATCACCCGATCGACCTGGTGCGCTACCAGCTTGTGGGCTGCTACATGGGACGCATCGGCCTTATCAACTCCGGCGGCGCCTCTGGCCAGAACGACTTTGCCGAGGCCGTGCGCACTGCCGTGATCAACAAGCGCGCCGGTGGCATGGGCCTCATTTCCGGCCGCAAGGCCTTCCAACGCCCCATGCACGAGGGCGTTTCCCTGCTCAACACCATCCAGGATGTCTATCTCGACGCCAGTGTGAACATCGCCTGACGCTCGACCAACCGCTGCACACCGAGAACGTAGGGGGGATTGCAGCCCGATCGCCCCTACGTTTTCTTTCTCATCGGTTCCTCTCTGACATCACGCACAAACATGTGCGCGGCATTGTCGTCGCTGACAATGTAATGCGTCTCACCCACGCTCACGGTCATTTCCCCGGCTAGATGAGCTAGCACCTGGATGCTCGTTTCTGGATAGAGGCCTACCTCGCCAAGATGACGAAGTAGGGCGGGGTCATGGTCACTGACCTCCATCAGCGTGGCCGTCTGTCCTGGCACGAGGTCCACCAACCGCCTGTGCGCCGGCATGGCGATGTCGCCACTACGTGACGGAATTGGAGCACCGTGCGGGTCGGTGGTGGGAAAGCCCAGCAGTGCATCCATGCGATCCTCGAGATCTTCCGAGAGGATGTGCTCCCACTTATCCGCTTCCTCGTGCACTCGATCCCACGGCACCCCTAGCGCTTCGGCCAGATAGACCTCGAGCAGGCGGTGATGCCGGATCACCTCGAGTGCAATCTTCCGTCCGGCGGCAGTGAGCACCAGACCCTGGTAGCGTTCGTAGTCCACCAGGCGCATGTCGGCCAGTTTCTTGATCATGCCCGTCACTGAGGCTGGGGTGACGCCCAGGCCTTCGGCAAGCACTGTGGGCGCCACAGCGCCGCGTTCACCCCCGGTTTCAAAGATGGTCTTCAGGTAGTCTTCGACAGCTTGTGTTTGCATGACCGGCGCCCAATACGGGTTTAGGCACGACTAAAACCTGGCTGAACTCTAACTGCTTTCGCAACCGGTGTCAAGCTGATGCGTTTGACCGGTACAACAGCGTTCCGGAGAGGAATGTGACAATTGTCACAGCACAACCATGTGACTTGTGCCAGAATACGCAAATGACCGCTTTGTCCTAAGGAGGTATTGCATGCAACAAGCTCCCCCCGAAAAGAACCCCAAACTCAAGCGCGCCGGAGCTTTTTCTGCCCTATTCCCCCTCTGGATCTGGCTGGCGTTCTCGGCGACGCTGGGCGGTGTCATCGGACTGGGTGGTTTCACCTTCAGCTACGCCCAGGGTCTCTCCTACTTCTCCAATGACCCAAGGGCCTGCGCCAACTGCCATATCATGCAGGAAGTCTATGACGGTTGGAACCACAGCAGTCACAAGGCGGTGGCGGCGTGCAACGATTGTCACACACCGCATGACAACATCGCCGCCAAGTACGCTGTCAAAGGACTGAACGGTCTCCGGCACAGCGTCGCTTTCACCAGCGGCGCCTTCCCCGAGCCCATTCGCATCAGGTCACTTAATCGTAGGGTGACCGAGAACGCCTGTCTGTACTGCCATGGCGACCTGGTTTCGGCTATCAGCCATGAAGGCAGCGACGATCCCACCGACTGCCTGACCTGTCATAAAGGCGTCGGTCACGGCAAGTTGTCGGCGCGGTAGTCTTTACCCTGCCAACGACCGTGGTCAACCACCGCCAGAGTACCATTCACCTCTGCACGCTGCGGCGATAACCCTGAAGGAGGAAACAGCGATGACTGAATCAACCAAACCCTCACGGCGCAATTGGATCTTGCTGATCGTGGCTTTCGTAATAGGCGCTATGCTGATGGCCGTTCTCGCGGCGCTGCTGGCCAATATCCAGACGCGTAAGAGCGAGGCGGCTAAGGCCCCCCTCATGATCACGGCGATCCCTCCCAACACACTGGATCCGGCCGTCTGGGGCCAGAACTTCCCGCGCGAGTATGCCTCGTTCCTCAAGACCGAGGACAGTACGATCCAGACGCCGTACGGCGGCTCGGTGCCTTACGATAAGCTGGAGAAGGTCCCGGCCCTCAAGCGAATCTGGGCCGGCAATGCATTCAGCATCGACTATAACGAGGAACGCGGCCACTTCTACGCCCTCACCGACCAGAAGGACACGAAGCGGCAGGATGCGGTCAAGCAACCGGGCGCCTGCGCCAATTGCCATGCCGCCGAAGCGCCCTTGCTGATCGAGCAAATGGGCTGGGAGGCATTCAACAGCACGCCTTACAAAGAGATATCGGGCACACTGCACACCGGTTCTTCGTGTCATGACTGCCACGACCCTGAAACCATGGCGCTGCGCATCACCCGCCCGGCCTTCGTCAACGCCATGAACGCGCGCGGCATTGATGTGACGAAGGCGTCACGCCAGGAGATGCGGACTTATGTCTGCGCCCAATGCCACGTCGAGTACTACTTCGCCGGCGACAAAAAGCTCCTGACCTTCCCCTGGACGAAAGGCCTCTCCATCGACGACATCGATGCCTACTACGAAGAGGCGGGTTTCAAGGATTGGACGCACAAGGAAACCGGCGCGCCCATGATCAAGATCCAACACCCCGAGTTCGAGATGTACAGCAGCGGCATCCACGCCCGCTCAGGCGTCGCCTGCGCTGATTGCCATATGCCCTACATTCGCGAGGGCGCGGTCAAAGTTTCCGACCACTGGGTGCGCAGCCCTCTTACGCATGTCAACGAGGCGTGCCAGACCTGTCACCGCGAGGAGGAACAAGAGCTGATCAATCGCGTCCCGACCACCCAGGACCGGACCGCCAAGCTCCTGCGCGACACCGAGCAGGCATTGGTCGATGCGATCGACGCCATCAACGCCGCCAAGGCGGCCGGCGCCACCGACGCCGACCTGGCCGACGCCCTGCAGTTCCACCGCAAGGCCTCGATGCGTTGGGATTTTGTCGCCTCCGAGAACAGCACGGGTTTCCACAGTCCCCAGGAGGCGGCCCGCATTCTGGCCAACGCCATCGATTATGCCCGCCAGGCCCAACTGGCTGCGGTGAAACTGACGCCCAAGCAATAGGCTGAACTGGGGTGTTCGCACACGATGAGGGCGGTCAAGCCATGGCTTGACCGCCCTTATCCTTTTCTTGCCGCACAGCATCTCAGCCTTCCTTCACCAGCTCGCGGCGCAGCACCTTGCCCACAGCGCTTTTGGGAAGGGCGGTCCGGAACTCAACATACTTGGGCACCTTGTAGGCGGCCAGGTGTTCACGGCACCAAGTCTTGATCTCGTCAGCCGTTGCCGTCTGCCCTTGTTCCAGGACGATCCAGGCTTTGACGGCCTCGCTCGTCCGCTCATCGGGGACGCCAGCCACGCCGACTTCCTTCACCTTCGGATTGGAAGCAATAGCCTCTTCTACCTCACGCGGCCAGACCTGGAAGCCGCTGGGTTTGATGACATCCTTCTTGCGGTCGACGATGAAGATGTAGCCGTCCTCGTCCATATAGCCGAGGTCTCCCGTGTACAGCCAACCGTCTTTGAGCATCACCGCGGTGTCGTCGTCGCGGTTGTAGTAGCCCAGCATCAACTGCTCGGCTTTGATCAGAATCTCGCCGACGTTCTCTTGTCCCAGTGGCAGATCCCGCTCGCCCGTCTCGCTGTCGACGATGCGCACGGCCACATCCGAGACAGGCATGCCCACCGAGCCCACCTTGTACTTGCCGTCGACAGGCGTGCAGACAATGGCCATCATCGATTCAGTTAGCGCGTAGCCTTCGACGATGCGGCAGTTGGCTTGGGCCTCGAAGCGCTCCTTGGTATCGCGCAGCAGTGCAGAGGCTCCGGAGATGCATAGCTTGATGGAACTCAAGTCAGCCTTGCCGGATTTCACCTTCGGGTGGTCGAGCAAGCCCACGTAGAACGTAGGTACGCCGGGTACAAACGAGGTCTTGGCCTTCTCGATGGTGTCAAGCACGTCGGTAAGGTCGCGCGGGTTCGGCACCAAGGCCATCGCATTGTGGCCCATCAGGGCGGCGGTCTGCACGCCTGCGGCGGCGAACACATGGAACAGAGGAAGGCTTGCCAGGAAAGCGTCATCCCAGTCGTGCAGTACGTTCTTGAACCACTCCTTGATCTGCAGTCCCGACTTGACCAGGGCGATGTGCGAACCCAGGGCTGCCTTGGCGTGGCCGGTGGTTCCACCCGTGAACAGAATCAGCGCCGGATCATTGGGATCAATGGCGACGTCCGGTCGGGCGGCGCCCCGATGCTGGCTCATGAGATCCTGGAACCAGAGATCACCCGCCTGCAAAGTGACCCGATGGCCGTCTTTTTTCTCCTTGACCAGGGTGAAGAGGAGCATCTTCACGGCCGGAAGGTATTCTTTGATGTTTGTGACGATGACTTTTTTGAGCTTTGTCTTCGCCTGAACATCTTTTACCTTGTCATAGAAGAGCGACATCACGATGGCGGTTTCGGCTTCACACTCCAAGAGCAGGTGCTGCAGCTCTTTGCCGGTGTAGAGGGGATTGATCGATGCTACGATACCGCCCGCCTTCCAAATTCCCAGTTCAGCCAGCACATACTGGGGAGTATTGGCCATCAACACGGCCACGTGGTCGCCTTTCTTCAACCCTTGGGCGACAAGGGCGGCGGCAAAGGCGTCGCTCAAGCGATCGAGCTGGCTGTACGACATCGTATTGCCCTTGAACCACAGCGCCACATGGTCGGGCCGCTCCACCGCCGTCTCGTGCACAACGTCGGCGAGCGTGGTCTCGGGATAGGGCTTGAGTGTTTCCCGCACCCCCTGATCATAGTTCTTGAGCCAGGGTTGTTCCATGTCACTTTCTCCTGTGAGTACGAAAGGAAAGGGGAAAGATTGTTACTATCCCATTGTAAGCGACAAGTGATTTGCTGTCTACTTACCCCTAAGTCCTGTGATGTGTCTGCAACGACCGCACACGGAGTTCTTTCTCGCGCAGGGCGCGGATGCCGTTGACCGCGGCCTGTGCCGCCGACAGCGTGGTGATCAGTGGGATGTCAAGCCGGGTGGCCAAGCGCCGGATGCGGTCGCCGTCGTCGCGGCTTTCCGGCCCCAGCGGCGTGTTGACGATCAGGTGGATTCTGTCCTCACGCATGGCGTCGAGCGTGGTGTAGGCCGTCTCACCGGCAACTGCCTTGGCAAGCACGGTGGCGGGAATGCCGGCGCGATGGAAGAAGGCAGCCGTACCGGATGTGGCGTACAGATCGAAGCCCATGCGGTGCAGGTCGCGTCCCAGCTTCAGGGCGGCGCTCTTGTCGTAGTCGTTGACCGTGATCAGAACACCTCCCTTGAGCGGCAGGGGCATCCCAGCCGCCATCTGCGCCTTGGCAAAGGCGTGGCCAAAGTGACTGGCGTGACCCATCACCTCGCCGGTCGAGCGCATTTCCGGGCCGAGCACGGTGTCGACTTCCGGGAATTTGATGAAAGGCAGCACTGCCTCTTTGACGAAGAAGCCGTCGATCCGCGGTTCGGCGACAAACCCCAGCTCGGCCAGCGACTTGCCCATCATCACCTGCGTGGCGATACGCGCCAGCGGTACGCCGGTCGCTTTCGAGACGAATGGCACAGTGCGGCTGGCGCGTGGATTGACCTCTAGCACGTAGACGACGTCATCCTTGATGGCGTACTGGATGTTCATCAGACCACGCACGCCCAGGGCCAAACCCAGACGCTCCGTGTAGTCACGGA
>CAZHTZ010000086.1:0-16593 GCA_964535455.1 uncultured Caldilineales bacterium | reverse complement strand
CGCTGCGCGACCGCATGGAGATCATCCAGCTTTCCAGCTACACCGATCAGGAGAAAGTCCTGATCGCCCAGCGGCACCTTCTACTCCGCCAGGTGCGTGAGAACGGGCTGCGGCCGGAGGAAATTCGCTTCACCGACGCCGCCTTGTTCAAGATCGTACACGACTACACAGCGGAAGCGGGCGTGCGCGGATTGGAGCGACGGATCGGCGCCATCTGTCGCAAGGTGGCAACCAACGTGGCGGCTTCTGAACCCACGCTTGCGCCTCAGGGCGGGCCTGCGGCGTCGGAAGACGGGTCGCTAGGTGGTCGTTCAGCCGTGACCCACAGTGCCAGCGCCCAGCCGGTGGTGGTGACTCCGGAGACGGTTGTGAGCTGGCTGGGCAAGCCCAAGTACTTCGACGAGGCCCGCGAAGCTGTGGAAGTGCCGGGGGTCGCCACCGGTCTTGCCTGGACGCCTTTCGGCGGACAGGTGCTCTACGTCGAATCGACGGCCATGCCGGGCAAGGGACGGCTCACGCTGACGGGGCAATTGGGCAGTGTGATGAAGGAGTCGGCGATGGCGGCGCTCAGCTATGTACGCAGCGCCGCCGATCGCTACAACGTCCCCACACAGTGGTTCGAGCAGCATGACCTGCACATCCACGTCCCTTCCGGAGCCCAACCAAAGGACGGCCCGTCGGCCGGGATCGCCATTGCCACGTCCCTGCTCTCACTTGTGACCGGCCGGCGTGTCGCCGAGGGCCTGGCCATGACCGGAGAGATCACGCTGCGCGGAAGGGTAACCCGCATCGGTGGGGTGCGCGAGAAGGTGCTGGCGGCGCACCGTTACGGCATCACCACCATCATCCTACCCGAGCATAACGAAGTCGATCTGGAAGACGTCCCCGCCAATGTCGCCGAACAGATCACGTTCCACTTTGCTCATTCCGTCGATGACGTCTGGGCCCTGGCGCTGTGCAACGAGGTGACACAGCCCCCGCCTCCTGGCCTCGACGCCGTTGAATCCGACCGGCAGGCAGTGTCGCCGGGAGAAGCCGGGCTGGCTGAGGAGGGTGAAGAGACTCCCCCACCGTCGCCAGCAGACGCCGGCCAGTAGTGCCCGACACACCGTGCGCACGATGCGCGACGACGTTGCTTAGCGATGATTCGAAAAGTAGAGAATCGCCGCCGCCGCCGCACCCCATGCCACCGCCGATACAAGCAGGGGCCGATCCTCAAACAAGAGCTCGTCTGGCGCCCCGCCCAAACCCTTCACGTGCAGCAAATAGAGATATCGGAAGAGAAAGTAGAGCACAAACGGAATCGTCAACATCATCAGGTGATTGGCCGGGAGGTTCGCCGCCGAGAAGGTGTAGAACGAATAGGCAACCAGGGTCGCCGCCGTGATGATGCTGATGAGGTGGTCGATGAAAGGCACCGTGTACTCGTCCAGGATGGCGCGATGATTCCCGGCGCCATCCTCCAGCGCTGTAAGCTCGTGCCGCCGTTTCCCCAGCGCAATCAGCAAGGCCAGCATCGTGATGCAAACGTACAGCCAGGGCGAGAACCGCTCGACCTTCACGACCACGGCGCCCGCACTCACACGCATGACAAACCCGGCTGCAACCACAATTGCGTCGATAATGACGATATGCTTGAGGCGGAACGAATAGGCGACATTGAGCAGGAAATAGCCGACCAGAATGACGCCAAGACCGGTGTCCACGGCAAAGGCAATGGGCAGCGAAACCCCCAGCAAGAGCCCGATCGCTACTATCGCCACCCATGGCGACAGCATGCCTGCCGCCAGCGGCCGGTTGCGCTTGGTCGGATGCGCCCGGTCTTTCTCCATGTCCGCCAGGTCGTTGAGCAGGTAGACGGCGCTGGACACCAGACAGAACAGGATGAAGGCCACAACCGACCGCAGGAGTGGGTTCAGTTGCGTGAACTTGACATCGAAAATCAGGGCGGCAAAGACCACAACGTTCTTGGTCCACTGCCGCGGGCGCATGGCTTTGAACAGCGCTGCCAACGTTTTCATACAGGTGAGAAGCGACTCCTGACGGCCGGCCTGATTTTTCTGGCTGCGGCCCTTCCTGGGCGTGAACACGCATCTTAGCCCGCAGCTACAAGGGGGGTCAAGTTTCTACATGCCAAAGGTTCGCCTCGATCAGTTGCTCGTCGCCAGGGCTTTGTGCGAGAGCCGGGAGCAGGCCCAGCGCCTGATCCTCGGCGGCGCTGTCCTCGTCGACGACCGGCCGGCCACCAAACCGGGGCACCTGGTGGCGGACGATGTTGTTCTGCGCCTGCGCGAAACCCTTCCTTACGTGAGCCGAGGCGGCGAGAAGCTGGCGGCAGCGCTGCGGGCCTTCGCCATCGACCCCTCCGGCTGGATCTGCGCCGACATCGGGGCATCCACCGGTGGCTTCACCGATGTCCTGCTCCAGCAGGGCGCGGCTCGGGTTTTTGCCATCGATGTGGGCTATGGTCAACTTCACTGGCGATTGCGGCAGGATCCCCGCGTGGTGGTGATGGAGCGCACCAATGCCCGGTATCTGGCTGGATTGCCCGAACTCATCGACCTGGCGACCATCGACGCCTCCTTCATCTCGCTGCGACTCGTGCTCCCTCCCATCCGTCGTTTGCTTGCCGCCCACGGCCAGATCGTGGCCCTGGTCAAGCCGCAGTTTGAAGCCGGCAAGGACCAGGTGGGCAAGGGAGGTGTTGTACGCGACGAGACCGTCCATCGCCGCGTGCTCAATGATCTCGTCATTTGGGCCACCACCAGCGGCCTGGCGCCCCAGGGCCTCGTTGCGTCGCCCCTGCTTGGTCCCAAAGGCAATCGCGAGTTTCTACTTTGGCTGCGCCCCGACGAATCGCCCCGACCAACCGATCAGCTCATCGCCTCAGCCCTGGGCTAGACCAGGAGCCGAGTCAGTGTCGAGTCGCCTGCAAGACCGGCACCGGCTCCATCTTCTGAGTTCAATTCACCGGGCGAATGCCGTAATGAACCTCACGACCGCCAATCACACGCAAGATGGTTTCGGGTTGGCGCCACGGTAGTTGCTTGTGCAGGTCTTCCACTGTGGCCGGCTCGTTGCCATTCACGAGGAAAATGCGGAAGACAGCCGCAGCCACAGGAAGCGTCTCGTTGATGAAACCGGGCTCATGCGCGCAGCGCGTCCGCAGACACATCTGCAGGGCATCTGCACGTGTGACCTCGGCGGTCACCGGATCAATCCAGTCCACTTCTTCCACGTCCACCGACAAAGGAAAGCGCTGGAGACACTCGTCGCACAACTGCTCATAGAGGTTTACGCGGTAATTCCGATCATTGGCTGACCACCATTCCCAGTCGATGTGGAAAACGGTGTCAATCGTGATGCGTTTCCAGGCCATGCTTGGTCCTTTGGGCTCTACATGCTCCAATAACCGCTGCCGGTGTCAGTACTCCCGGCCAGTTGGGCAAGGGCGGCAAAAACCGGCCCCGGCGGCAAACGATGAATGACATTGACGGCGCTGTAAAGTGACTTGACGTGCGCTGTCCCTTGGGGGCTAAGCTTGGTCAGCTCGGGCATCACTAGCTCCACAAGATGCCGCACACTCATCTCGCGCTGGGCCAGCGCCAGACGGAACGCCTCGATCTCGCCGGGATCCGACACCACCAACGCCACATGGTCGTCGTAGTCGCACGAGATCTGGTGGCGCTGCATCTGAAAGGTCAGCCGCCCGTCCTCGATGCGCGCCGTTCGCACCCACTCGCGCTTGCCGCGCAGCAAAGGTCGGAAGTCAATCACGACCTCTCCGGGTTTGTTTGTGCGCTCCAGCGTGATGCGGGCGCCGACAGGCAGCTTGTGTTGGGCGTACCAGCCATCCAGCCCGGCGACATAACGCCCCCTGTGCACCACCCAGGCCTGGAAACGTGTTCCCCAGCGCCCGTCCACGAACGTCACCGCCGAGCAAAGCCCTTCGCCTCGTGGCAGAACGGAGCGAACTGTGGGAGGCACGGGCAGAGTTCCCGACACAAGATGCGGGTAAGTGAGCAAGACCGTGGCTGTGGGTAGGCTCGCAGACACCTCTTCGGCCAACCCGCCTTCAGTCAATTCGTCGTTGAGTTCCCATTCGGTCTGCAACAGCTCGACGTCAAGGGCGCCGCGGTCGTAGGCAACCGGTTCATAGTCCAGAACCGAAGGCATCAGCACGGCAGTCGGTGGCATCATCCGTCGCAGGTACCATGCCACCTGCCCATCGGCGCCGACCTGGACGAACCGCTCGTCGCCATACAGAGCGGTCTCCAACGAGAAGATACGCACCGATTCAGCCGCATCAGGCTGCAGCTCGAGGGTGTCTAGCAGGGTCCTTGTGGGGACGGGTGCACTGTTCATCTCGATCGCGGCTTCAGCAAGGTTGAGATGACCCAGGCTGACGCCAACCATCTGGTCTGAGGTGAGCCAGAGCGGACCGGCGCTGACAAAGAGTTTGGGGTTGCCAACCAGATGGGTCTCGATTCGCTTGGCGACAACATCGCCCACCTCTTCGAGAAGCTCCACAGGCGTGAGGAGCTTCTCGTCACCGAGCTGGACTTCCTCGCCATGGCGGTTGAGAACGTGCGGGGTCGAAAGCGCCGCCGCAAACATCCTCTCACCCTTTGCCGCTTCGAAACGCACCGTGACGACGTCGAAACCACCGTGTTCGGGATTCTGCCCGGCACGGACTCCCAAGACCTGTGCAAGCCGGTAGTCGAAGGCGGGGAAGACGATCTCGTCGCCAGCTTTGTAGCTTTCGCTGGGATCGTAGATCAGGCCACGCGTCAACTCGTTACGGATGCGGCTCTCCTCTCGCTGGCATCGCCGCCTGATGATGGCCAGGGTGATGGCTTGCAGCCGCTGGGGTTCGGTCGCTTCGGTCAGAGTGTCGTAAAGGAACTCGTGGTCGGACTCGTCAACTCGATAGTCGTCAAGCCAATAGGCGAGGCTTTGGGTCTTGCGTTGAATCACGCGCACATTCTCCTGGGCAGTCGATCGTTTTTATGTATTCAATGGCATTGTATCGCAGCCGCCGAAAGGGCGCGAAATGCGGAGTGCGAAATGCGGTGCGCGAAATGCGGCTGGCAAGCTGCTGGGCTCGATAGTCAGGAAGCCGGCTGGGCCGTTGCCTCCGGCGTCGGCGACGGTTGGGGCGTTGGCGATGCTTCAGGTGATGCTTCAGGTGTGGCTGGCTGCACAGTAGAAGCTGGAGCCGGCGCCGACGCACCCTGCAGCCTCTTGAGATAGGCATCGGCCCATTCCGGCCGGAAGCAGCCCTGTGCGGGTTTGCTCTGGCCGGTAATGGGTGGCGCGTCGAAGAGCCCTTCGATGACTTGAAAGACGCTGTTGCCCTTTGAGGTGGTCACATCTGCCCCTGAGTTGGGTAGAACCACCTTCTCGACGGCGTTCCCATCGATCACCTTTGAGTGTATTGACTGAATGTCCATACCTGCAGCCAGCCTCGCCAAACCAACCAGATCGATGAAACCCAGATCGGTCTTGAAGTAGTCTTTGAAGCTTATCCACAGCTTCGGAAATTCGGTCAGCGTGTCGGGGCGCACAAACTGCTGCCAGAAGGCATGCAAGAACTGCTGTTGGCGGCGCGCCCGGTCATAGTCACTGCCAATGAGGCGGTAGGTGACAAACTTTAGCGCCGTCTCTCCATCAAGATGCGTTTTCCCCAATGGCAGATACAAGACATAGTACGTTTCACCGCCGATGCGAAAGCCGGGGTGCCCTGCCGATGTTGAAAGGTTCCAAACGTCGCAGTCAAGCTCGACATCGACGCCACCCAACGCGTCGACGATATCCACAAAGCCCTGCCTATGTAGGCGTGCGATATGGTCGATACGAATACCGAGGTTGTACTGAAACGCATCCCGCACCAAGCCAAAGCCGCCCCCCGGGTGCTTTGGCTTGATGAGGTATTCGCCTATCACATCGGGCCGGTTGATTCGATCGTATCCCCAACCGGGTAGATACACCCAGAGATCTCTGGGAAATGACAAAACGCCAACCCGGTTGTTCTCGCGGTCAATTGCTACCAGCATCAACGTATCGTTGTTCCAGCCCCTATCTCCGGCACGCAGGTCGCTGCCCATCAGAAGGATGTTCTCAGTGTTTTCGAGCGCAACCGAGTTCGGTGCGGGCGTCGGGACGCAGCTTATAAACGGTTTACAGCCTTTTGGCTCTGAACCTCCCATCCCGTTAGCGGCAGTGAACGTCGGACTGGGCCGCGTCGTGGCTGTGGCCGCCGGCCGCGGTGTCGACGTCGCAGTTGGGAGCGGAGTCGGCGTGGCGGTCGGTTGTGGGGTGGACGTGGGAAGTGGCGTTTCAGTCGGCGCTTCTACCGGCGAAGGCGTTGCAGTGACACCGGTGTTCACCACAGCGACCGTCGCCGGCGTCACCAGCTCTGTCGTGGCAATGTCGCTTGGCAAGGCAGGCTGCACGCCGGTGCAGGCTGAGAGCGCTAGAGCGAGGACGACTAGAACGAAAAGGATCGGTGTTCGCATGCACTAGGAAGGGATGCTTTTTCTGGTTGGCGCCACAACCGTAATTGTCATTCTGAGACCCCCAGGCACTCATGGCGGATGGGGTCTCAGAACGACACAGTTCAGGTGATATGCGGCTACTAACTCAGGGTGGGGTGGGTGTAGCGGCCTTGCAGTTGGCCGGTTTGTTGGGCGATTCGAGCACACTCGGCTGGTCAAAGAGGGTGTTGATGCCCTTATTGATCTTGTCGTAGTCGGGCAGCAAGACCATGGCCCCCTCGGGCGTCCTCCAGCTATTGAGTTGCCGGTAGTCGATGATAAAGCCGTGAGCCTTCTTGGGGTCGACCTGGACACCCAGACGGGCCAGGGCGACCAGGTCGGTGAGACCCAAATCGGTCTCAATGGACTGCTTCAAGGCATCATACAGTGCCGGGAGACGTGGGATGATGTTCACCTCGCGAGCGCGATTGCGCATCGCGATGAGCAGACGCTGTTGGCGCCTCGCCCGGTCGATATCGCTGGTCGTCTTCCGCTCGCGGGCATAACGCAGAGCAAAGAAACCATCCATATGGTACTTCCCCGGCTGCAGCGTCTGCCAGACCAATTCTCGGCTGCCGGGCTCCTTGGGGAAATTGCCCGTAATAGCGCAGTCAACCATCATATCGATGCCCCCCAGGGCATCGACGACGTCCTGGAAGCTGTCGAAATCGATCTTGACAAAGTGGTCAATGCGCAGGCCGAAGTCTTTTGACAGGGTGTCGCGCAGCAGGCCGATGCCACCTGTAGGATACTTTTGGATTTCACCGAAGAAAGTGGCCGTGTTAATGCGGTTCTCGCCCACGGTGGGAATGGTCACCCACATGTCACGCGGGAAGGAGATGAGACCCACCTCTCGCCGTGCAAAATCGACCGCCAACAGAATAATCACGTCCGAACGCCAGGCTTCCCCTTCAGTGCGCTCATCGGACCCCACTACCAGAATATTCATCGTGGTGTCGAGCCTTTCGGTGCCGGGAGGCAAAGTAGGGGTAGGAGCGCCCCCAGTCTCGGGCTGCGCAGGCGCCTGCGTGGCGACGTCGGTGCTCGGTTCTGCCGTAGGTGTTGGCGGAATGACGACGGGTGTCGACGTTGGGGCCTCAACCACTGCTTGGGTCGGCGCTGCCAGGGCAGGCGCAGCCCCGGCCTGACCCGGCGCGGTTGGGGTTGGCGTCAGAATAACCGGCGGCGCCGCCGGAACTCGCACTTTGATCGGCGTGCGCACGGGTCGCGGGGTTGGCTGCACCACCTCCGTCGCCGCGCCGCTCGGCGCCTGGCCAACGGCTTCCGTCTGAGATCCTGCCTTGGGCGCCAACCCTGCGGCAGCACCTACGGCGATTGGGGCGGTGGCCGGCGTCACCTTGATGGGGGGACCAAGCAACAGACCCGCCTGGCCGGAGCAGGCCGCCAGGACGACGAAAGACAGGAGACCAACAAGGCGAAAGGGATATCGCATAAGCTGCCAGGGGGAAGGGACAAGCAGGGCCGCCGCTGCTAGCGACGGCCAAGATACGAAAGAATCGCGGGGGTGATGCCTGTCAAGTCCTGCACGTCTTGGAAAAAGGGAACACCCGGTCCCCACACAATCAACGGCACCGGGTTATAGGTGTGACCCTTTGTGCTGGGATCCTCGATGTTGCCGTGGTCAGACGTGACGACGAGGGTGGCTTCAGTGGGTAGGTGTGCCAGAAGAGCCTGCAGCATTTCATCGATACGGGTCAGCGCCTCTATCGGCGTCCAGGGGAGACGCCGGTGACCCGTGAGGTCAGGCAGGAACGTCTCCCACAAGACGACGTCGTGTTTGCTGGTCAAAGCAGCAAGACGCCGTCCCGCCTCTGAGGCAGAGACGTAAGGCAGATCGGGTGCGTAGCTGCTGCGGGCAACCTCATGCGTGATGTCCCAGTAAACTGCATCGCCGCGCTGCAAATCATCCAGGTCCCGAAACCGCAATCCTGCAGCCATGTTCGTCCAGGTTGTGGCCGAATGACGATTGCGTCGACTTGCAGCAAGCTCCCAATACTGGGGGCTATAGGCATTTGCGAAGGTAACGCGATAACCGGCTTCATTTGCCTTTTTCAGGAAACTCTCTGCATTGATTGTATCACGCAAGGCCTGGGTGGGAAAAGCGCTGACGTGCATACCCACAAGTTGTGGAGCGTTGACGCCCGTAAACAACGCCGTCTGTCCGGTTGCGCTCTGCGGTAAACCCTCCACGCCGAGTCCTGCATCGATGGGACGGAAAAGATGTGTTGCGGAAGAAACCTGGTGTCCGGCCACCAACCGACCTCCACACAGCGCCGAAAAACCTGGTAGGTCTCCCCCGGCAAACGGGTTGCCAGGCTGATCCGGACCGACGCCGACCCCATCAAGGAACACAAATAGCAGCATGGGTCAGTCCAGATGCCGGCGTAGGAAACTCAGACTGTAAATGGCCAGCCACTGCGCGCTGAACTCGTCAGCGCCGCCCACTTGATAGCGCTCGGCGTAGACATGGCCAGGCGTGGCCAACGCCAGCCAGGATTCACCGCGACTGGCAGACCAGAAACCCTCGCCAGGATCAGACGTCCCTAGTAGAACCAGGCCGTAGCTGGCATGCGCGTGGTCACGAAGCTGAACCGCGGCGTTGCGCGCCGATGCTTCGTCGATGTGCAGCCCCTCATGCAGCTCGAGCTGGCGGGCGGCCGCCTCCGGCGTCTCCACCTGTAGAACGGCCCGCAAGACATCCTGATCCGATTCACGAAAGAAGGCGGCAATGCGCCCGGACGTGTTGGTTTCCAGCAACGCCAACGTCGCCTCACCCTGGCGCAGGCGGCGCGCGATCACGCCACCCAGGGTCTCGTCGTCGATGCCGTAAATCCACCGCCGCAGCTTCTCCTGGATCTCGGCCTCTACGGGGGCAATCAGGGCATCTGCTTCCTGAGCCGTGCCCGCACGCGCCGCGATCCTGACGTCCACTTGTCCAAGATGCGCCGCCAGACCGACGGTGGGATTGCCGCTCGTCATGAGATGGGCGATGCGGTCATCGATGGCGCTCTCGCCGATGCCTGCGACATGCAGGAGACGCGTCCGAATCACACCTGCTTTGTCGCCCATGCGCTCCTGAAGATAAGGGAGCACATGGTCCGCCATCATCCTCTTCATTTCCCGCGGCACGCCAGGCATGCAGATGATCGCTCCATGCCTGGATTCGACGATGAAACCCACAGCAGTGCCGATGGGATTGGGAACAATTGTGGCGCCCAACGGCAAGTACGCCTGGCGCAGATTGTTCTCGGTCAGGTCGCGTCCCCAGGCTGCAAACATGGTGCGCAGGTGCGCCACCAGCTCATCGCGCAGTTCTAGCGACAACCCGGTGGCCTCTGCCACTGCCTCGCGGGTGATGTCATCGACTGTCGGGCCCAGCCCGCCGGTCACGATGATGACATCGGACCGGATGAGCCCATGTTGGAGCACCTCCGCCAGGCGCGCCTGGTTGTCGCCAACGGTCGTCTTGTAGAAAAGATTGACACCAACCTCGCGCAGTTGGCGGGCAATGTGGGCAGCGTTCGTATCCACGATCTCACCCAGCAAGAGTTCGGTGCCGGTCGTCACGATCTCAACGTTCATATCAACCTGTCGCGTGCATACGCCGCGATCGTATCCTGGTAGATGTCAAGGAGGCGGTCGGTCAGGACCGGAACACTATAGTTGCGGGCGTTGCCTCGCGCCGACACGCCCATCGCCTGGGCCCTTGCCGGATCTCTCACCAACGACAAGATGGCCTGAGCGAACTCGGCCTCATCCTCTGGCACAGCCAGACAGTCGAGGCCAGGACGAGCGCAGTCGAGAAGAGCGTTGCTGTGCACGAGCACCAACGGCAGTCCAGCCGCCATTGCTTCCAGCACAACCAGACCCTGAGTCTCGGTCGTGGAGGCAAACACGAACATATCGGCTTTGAGCAGCTCGGCCGCCGTCTTTTCGAAGGGTACGAGGCCTGTGAATTCCACACAATGGGAGAGGTTCATCCGCTTGATGGTGGCGGTGATCTTGTCGAACTCGGGACCACCACCCACAATGCGGAGGCGGATACGAGGGTCCTCCTGGTGCGTACGCTCGAAGGCCCGCAGCAGGAAGTCGAGGTTCTTCTCCTTCGCCACTCGCCCTATGTAGACAAGCGTAATCTCATCCGGGTTGGAGAGAGGTGGAGCCAGCCGTTCTGGATAGAGAGACATGTCCACCGGAGTGGGCAGCACGTCGACAGGCAGATCGATGTTGTACTCGGGCAGCACCATGTCCCGCACGTGGGTGGAAGGTGCAATGATGCGGTCGGCCTTGCGCGCATAGTCGCCCACCACACGTCTCACGATTTGCTTAACAATGGAAGTCTCGAAGCCGATGTAGTGAGTGTACTCGTGGTACATGGTATGGAAGGTGAACACCAGCGGGACGCGCAGCGAGCGGCTGAAGCTCAGGGCCTCTCTGCCGACGATAAAAGGATGATGCGCGTGAACAATGTCCAGCTTCAGCCGCGGCACTAACCAGTCGATCTGCGGCGCCACGACCACCGGGAATGTATAGTCCAACCCCGAAGGCAGGGGCAGAGCCGAGTAGCGAAATATAAAGGGCTCAAGGTCTTCGTAGTTGCGGGTGTCCGGTGCAAAAACACAGACGAAGTGTCCGGACGCCTCAAGTCCCTGCTTGAACAAGTTGATCGAGCGCACGACGCCGCTGATGACGGGCTTATAGGCGTTGCTGAACATCCCTACGCGCATGGTGGCAGCAGGTACCTTGGCTGTAGGCGCGCAAGCGCCCAGGAGCGTTAGACGCCGAGTCGCGCTTGCGTCAGAACACTGCGCAGGTGACGCGCAAGCCGGACCCGTTCAGCATCATCACCCGCCTCCTGTTCCATCGACTGAATGGTGGTTTGCAGAAGACCAAGAAACTGCTCGTTGATCTCGCTCTTGTGGTCGCGCAACATGGCGCCGGTCCCTTCGGGATACTCCGCCTCTGCCAGATTGTAGAGGAGTCGCATTTCCGGCGGCACGGTTTGTTCCATCGCCGTCACGATAAGGTCCCATAGTTGCCTCAGACGCCCGGCAGCCGCCGTGGCGCCCCGTTGCTCGGCGTCATTGATGTTGCCGAGCAGAAGCGACATGACGCCCTGGTCAATCATGGGCAGCATTTCCTGCACAGCAGCACTCATGTCCTCAGCGGTGAGCAGTTCCTGAATCACCTGACCGGCAGACTGCGCCGCTTCCTGCTCAGCGGCGCGGAACGACTCCATGATCTGAAGCATGCGATCGCGCTTCGTCTCCAGGGACTGGCGATCCTCGCCGCTGCTGGCCTCAATCCGTGCCGTCAAATCCTGAAAGAATTGGTAGTCAATCACCGCTCGGGCGACGACCGTAATGGCCTCCACTTCGTCCAGGTCACTGCTGACGATGGCATCAAAAACGCTCTGACGCGACGGCTGGCGGCCGAGCCGCTCGACGGCGTGACGCTGCTTCTGAATCCGGCGTCCGATCCCGGTCACGGGCAACAGCTTTTCGCGCAAATCCGACAACACCTGGAACTCAGGCGTCTGGCCTTCGCTCTGGGCCGACACGATCAAGTTGGACAACAGGGTAAAGAACTCCTGATCCAGATATTTCTCGTTTTCCTTGACCGCGAGGTTGAAGGCAATGGCATCATCCTTGACGCGGGCTAGCTCCTCGACCAACTCCACCTTCCGGCGACTGGCCGCAATCATCTCCGGCGTGATCCCCTCAAAACCGAGCAGCTTCTCAGTCAAGCTCTCTATGGTGAGGAATTGCTGCGGGTTGAGCATGTAGAAACGGCGCTGCTCGGCCGGGAGCGAATCCATCAGCGCCTTCGACATGTCGCCGATGATCTTCTGTCGCTGTGGCTCGCCAAGATTGACCTGCATCGGGATAAAGACCCCCAGAAACTCGTGTTTAGGGTCGTGATAGAGAATGGGCGCCGCCAGGTAGTTGACATTGCGGCAGTTGGGGCATTGCGAGGCGTTGAGCTGGCCCGACAACACGACCTGCTTCAACTCGGGTACCTGGCCCACATCGATGATGCTGAAGACCGGGGTCTGATAGGACGCACCACATTGCGGACAGCGGATAGAGGCCGTTTGCGGACGAAACATGGATGATGGCCTGAGAGAATAGAAGAGGCGAGAAGCGGGTAGGGGCGACCCCCCGTGGTCGCCCTGGGTGACGGGTGAGGGGGTGCGGGTAGAGAGATGCGAAAGTCGAAAAGCGAGAGGCGAAAAAGGTCAGTTATTGAGAAGAGGGGGGTGCGAAATAGGCGCGGTAGAGGCGGGCGCGTTCCCGGTAGTTGGCGGCGCCTCGCGCCCCGGCGCGCCGGCCGGAGTCGTCGAGCTCGCGCACCACGCGTGCCGGAACACCCACCGCCAGAGTACCCGCCGGGATGACAACCCCCTCTGGCACCACCGCGCCCGCACCGATCACAGCGCCTGCGCCGATGTGCGCACCGTTGAGAATCGTGGCGTGAATGCCGATGAGAGCACCTTCCTCGACGATGCAACCGTGGACTACGGCAGCGTGGCCGATGGTGACGTTGGCGCCGATCAGACAGGGAAAGCCGGGATCCGCATGGAGAACGGCGTTGTCCTGGACGTTCGACCCAGGTCCCACGCTGATACGGTCGGCATCCCCGCGCAACACTGCCCCAAACCAAACGCTGGCCTCGGCCGCGAGATCGACGTTGCCGATGACGGTGGCCGTGGGTGCGACGAAGACGCTGGAATCAATGAGATGGGGTTGAAAGCCGATGGTGTCCACGGAGTGCCTGTCTCGTCTCTGGCCGTCGCCGGCGCAATGGTCTGTGAGTTTAGCACGACAGCGCGCGGCCTGCCTAACCGCACGTGACGATTTGAGTGCTAGTAGGTCCTCTGTTACAGTAGGAGGCTGTGTCTTGCGCCCCGGCTCCGCCGGCCGCGCCCCGCCTTCCAGTTACAGCCCTGTTCAGGGTGCAGACCGCCCTGTTGTCTGTATTAGTTTCGGAGTTGTCTTTTTATGTCTAGTGACCTGGGTCTAATCGGCCTGGCCGTCATGGGCCAGAATCTCGTCCTCAACATGGACCGCACCGGCGCCCGCGTATCAGTCTACAATCGCACGGCTGCCAAGACCACCGAGTTCATCAAGGGCCCTGCCAGTGGCACTGGGGTACAGGCGACGTACTCTCTCGAGGAGTTGGCCGGCAGTCTGGAACGGCCACGTAGAATCATGCTGATGGTACAGGCAGGCAAGGCGGTCGATGCCGTGATCGATCAGCTTGCTCCCCTGCTGGCGCCGGGCGACCTGATCATCGATGGCGGCAACTCTTACTTCCAGGACACCGAACGTCGCTCAGCGGCGCTTGAGGCCCGCGGGCTGCGCTATCTGGGCGTGGGCGTATCCGGCGGCGAAGAGGGCGCCCTTTGGGGGCCGAGCATCATGCCGGGTGGGCAGCAGGGCGCCTACGAGCTCGTGCAACCCATCTTCGAAGCCATCGCCGCCAGGGTCAATGACGAGCCATGCGTCACCTATGTCGGGCCGCGCGGCGCCGGTCACTACGTCAAAATGGTGCACAACGGCATCGAGTATGGCGACATGGAGCTCATCGCCGAAACCTATGACATTCTGCACCGCGGGCTTGGCCTGAACAACGATGAGTTGAGGGAGGTCTTCACCCGCTGGAACCAGGGAGTGCTCCAGTCCTATTTGATCGAGATCACGGCTGACATCTTTGGCAAGAAGGAAGCAGGATCAGGCGCCGTCTCGGCGGCATCCACCATCGACCTGATCCTGGATGCCGCCGGTCAGAAGGGCACCGGCAAGTGGACCAGCCAGAATGCGCTCGACCTGGGGGTGCCCACGCCCACCATCGATGCCGCCGTCATTGCCCGTTCGCTGTCAGCCTACAAAGAGGAACGACTGGCCGCTTCAACTGTGCTAGCTGGTGTCGAACCCGGCTTCCGAGGTGACTGGGACACTATGATCGACGCCGTGGGCGACGCTCTCTATGCCTCAAAGGTGTGTTCCTACGCCCAGGGGTTCGCCCTGCTGCGCAATGCCAGCCAGCAGTACGGCTATGGCCTCAACTTCGGTGAGTTGGCCCGCATTTGGCGCGGCGGCTGCATCATTCGCGCCGTCTTCCTCAACGACATCACCAGCTCGTTCCGCGCCGAACCCGACCTGCCCAACCTCCTGCTTGCACCCTTCTTCCGCGAGGCCGTTGCCAGCCGCCAGAATGCATGGCGCCGCGTGGTGCGGGCTGCGATCGAGATGGGCATTCCCACGCCGGCGATAAGCGCCTCGCTCGCTTACTTCGACGGCTACCGCAGCGCCCGCCTACCCGCCAACCTGATCCAGGCCCAGCGCGACTTCTTTGGCGCCCACACTTACGAGCGCGTCGACCGTCCGCGAGGTGAGCATTACCATACCGACTGGACCGGACACGGCGGCGATGTCACAGCCGGAGCCTATCAGGCCTAGCGGAGCCCTACAAGACGGCTGCGTCGATTTGACAAATCCATTTTCGTCCCTATAATGCCGCCCAACATGATCGCCCTGCCTGCCTGCTCCAAGAAGTGCTCCAAGCGCAACAAGCCCTCCCCCACCTGGGATGGCACTTCGTGCTTGCGGTAGCAGCGCCAACTACCTGACGACACGAGCCCTACCAGGTGAACCTCCTGGTAGGGCTTTTTGTTTGCTCACATCCAGCTATGATTTCCCAACTCACTGGCGCTAAGCGCAGCATCAAGCAGAACCCATCCTTGCCGGACCGGCGGTCCGGGTAGGCTGCTTCGACGCACCTCTGGTTCGTCACAGCCCCTCCCGCCTGGTCTGGCGGGAGGGGCTGTTTGTTTTCTTATCCCCATCGTTTACTCGCACCAACCCCGGACTCGGGGACCCACTTCATTCAACCAAGGAGCTTTTCCCATGACGTACGAAACTACCTGTCCTGAATGCGAAGCCAGCATCTTCCTCGTCAATCCCCTGCATGGCGAGATCGTCCCTTGTGCTGATTGCGGCGTCGACCTTGAGGTCGTCTCCCTGAACCCTGTCAGTCTCGAGCTGGCGCCAGAGGAACAGGAGGACTGGGGCGAATGACGAGCGCCGTGCGCGTTGCCATGCTGGTCTCCCGAATCCGGGTTGAAGAGAAGCTGCTGCTCACGGCGTTGGAGGCGGGCGGGGCGGACGTTCGGCTTATGGACGATGGCGCTCTCGTGTTCGCGGTCGAACAACCCAGGCGCGGGTTGGACGTCGACGTCGTGCTTGAACGATCGGTCAGCACCGCGCGCGGGCTTTATGCCCTACGGCTGGCGGAAATGGCCGGGCTGCCGACCGTCAACACCTACGCCACCGCCTCGACCTGCGCCGACAAACTGCTGACCGCCGCCGCCTTGCAGGAGGTTGGCGTGCCCCAGCCGCAAACACGCGTCGCCTTCACGCCGGAGTCGGCGCTGCAGGCCATCGAAGAGCTGGGTTATCCCGTGGTGCTCAAGCCCGTGGTCGGATCGTGGGGCCGCCTGCTCGCCCGGATCAACGACCGGGACGCCGCCGAAGCCGTGCTGGAGCATAAGGACACCCTTGGCTCCTATCAGCACAGCATCTTCTACATCCAGAAGTTCGTCGCCAAGCCGGGCCGGGATATCCGCGCCTTCGTGGTCGGCGATGAGACCATCGGCGCCATCTATCGCAGCTCTTCGCACTGGATCACCAACACGGCTCGCGGGGGACAGGCCTCCAATTGCCCGATCACCGATGAACTGGATGTTCTGTGCCGGTCGGCGGCGACGGCCGTTGGGGGTGGCGTCGTCGCCATCGATGTGCTGGAGGACCCCGACCAGGGATTGTTGGTGAACGAAGTGAACCACACGATGGAGTTCCGCAACAGCATTGCCACCACAGGCGTCGACATTCCGGCCCGGGTCGTTGATTATGTTCTGAACGTAGGTCGCGAAGGTTACCCGCCGTCGGTGCAGCCTCCGCGAGCCTATCGTGCTGCCCAAGGAGAACTGGTATGACCGCGGTGCGCGCCTCCATCGTCGGTGGTTTGGGGTATG
>CAZHTZ010000085.1:916-16664 GCA_964535455.1 uncultured Caldilineales bacterium | reverse complement strand
GGCAAACCGCTCACCTCCTAATTGTCTCATTATTTGCGCCAAAGTGTACTAGTGTAGCATAGGCACACAGTCGTCCGGAAACGAGCTTTCAGCTTGTGGCTCGGCTCACAAGTCAGGCTCATCGACGGGCGTTGAGTCATGTCCCTGCCTAAGGATACGTGTTGTTGGGCGCCGTTACATGGCCTGGCTTCCCATTGCCGCACAGGTTGCGGGTGACAGGTCGAGATCGAATGACATAGACAGGGGATGGGACAGGAAGTTTCGGTCAGGCTGTACATGCCGTATAATCATCTATCGATGCTGCAAGCGACCACCGGCGCAGCTTCGTTTGCGTTGTGCCACGCATGTGCACTGCTCGCCGCTGGTTTTTCCTCAGCCCGTTGCCAATGAACCAGGACCAACCTACGAAAATCGTCTGCCGTCACCTGTGGAAGGTTTTCGGCCCAGAACCGGGGCGGGTGATGGGCGAGTTGCTGGCGGCGGACGCCACCAAGAGCGATTTGCATGCTCGCACACGCCATGTGCTGGCGGTTAAGGACGTCTCCTTCAAGGTGGAGCAGGGAGAAACGTTTGTCGTGATGGGGCTGTCGGGCAGCGGAAAGTCGACCCTGGTGCGGTGCCTTTCGCGACTGGTCGAGCCAACTTCGGGCGAGGTGTTGATCGACGGCGACGACATCCGGGCCATGAACCACAAGGAGCTGCGCGAAGTGCGGCGGCGCAAGATCGGCATGGTTTTCCAGCACTTTGGCCTGTTTCCACACCGGCGCATTATCGACAACGTCGCCTATGGTCTGGAAGTGCAGAAAGTGGACCGTGTCACCCGATACAAGCGAGCGCAGGAAGTGATTGAGGTTGTCGGTCTGAGCGGCTGGGAACAATGCTATCCTGGTGAACTGAGCGGTGGCATGCAGCAGCGTGTGGGTCTGGCGCGGGCACTTGCCGTCGATCCGGAGATTCTGTTTTTCGATGAACCGTTCAGCGCCCTCGACCCCTTGATTCGGCGCGAGATGCAAGATGAGCTCCGCCGGCTGCAGACGACCCTGCACAAGACGATCGTGTTCATTACGCACGACTTCCACGAGGCAATCAAGTTGGGAGACCACATTGCCATCATGAAGGACGGCGAGATCGTGCAGATGGGGACGCCACAGGAAGTGGTGCTGAACCCGGTCGACGAGTACGTGCGAGAATTCACCGAAGACGTACCCCCGTCCGCCGTGGTCACGGCGGGTGCGATCATGCGGCCACCCTGCGTCGAAGACGGCGCCGAGCAACTGCCGGCGGTGCATCCGCAGACGAGTCTGTTGGCCCTGGTGACACTGGCGGCCGAGCGTGACACGCGCATTGCAGTGCGCAATGGCGGCGGCGACCTCCTGGGCATTGTCGACGATCGCACCCTGATGCGGGCGTTGGCGGGGCTTGGAGTGGCCTGATGGGCACGGCCGAACTGGCCAGGACGCGTTCACAAACGCATTTTCCCGCCTGGATCCGCCAGCACCGTGATCTATTGGCCCTTCTGGCGTTGGTGATGCTGTTCCTGGTCCTCCGTCATGACTCGGGCACGCCGTCGACCTTTCCTTCGGCATGGAATCTTCATCTCCGGCAGCCGATCGACCGCTTCGACAGTTGGGTGATCGGCCATCAGACTACGTACTGGCTTTGGGTTTACCTGCTCGATCCCATGAGCGCCTTCGTGGACGGCTTGTTGCGGGGCATCGAGTCGCTCTTGTTGTGGCTGCCGTGGCCCGTGGTAGTGCTGGGTGTGGCCCTGATCGCACACCGGCTCTCGGGTTGGCGGGGCGCAATCGGTGTTGGGCTGGGTATGTTAATGCTGGGTCTGTTGGGATTGTGGACTCAGAGTATGCAGACCCTTTCCCTGATGATGGTGGCTGTTCTCATTGCGCTGTCAATCGGCATCCCGCTCGGCCTTTTGGCTGGGCGCAACAACCAGGTGGACGCGGCCTTGCGGCCGTTCTTGGATGCCATGCAGACCTTGCCGGCCTTCGTCTATCTCATCCCGGTTCTGCTGTTTTTTGGCATTGCTCGCGTCCCTGCCGTTATCGCCACGGTGATCTTCGCCCTGCCACCCGCGATTCGCCTCACCAGCCTCGGCATCCGCCGGGTGCCGGTCGAAGCTATCGAGACGGCGCAGTCGTTTGGCTCCACATCGCGGCAGTTGCTGATGAAGGTTGAAATCCCTCTGGCCCTTCCCACGATCATGGCGGGAGTAAACCAAACGATCATGATGGCCTTGGGCATGGTGGTCATTGCCGCCCTGATCGGGGCAGGTGGGCTGGGGCGCGAGGTCCTGACCGGCCTTCAGCGCCTGCGCGTCGGGCAGGCCTTCGAGGCCGGGCTGGCCATTGTGATTCTGGCGGTGCTGCTCGATCGGCTGAGCTTCGCCCTGGTCCGCTCTTCCCGCAGTGAGCAATGGCGCTGGCAGGCGCCACCCACCAATCGCTGGCTGGCGCTCGTGGATCACTTTCCCGCATGGCTCTACCTGCTTTTGGCGGTGGCGCTGGTGGTTGCGGCGTACGTCATTCATGCTGCGGCGCCACAATTGGCTGTCTTCCCGGCACATTGGCGAGTTCCCCTGGACAAGCCGGTGGACGCCGGCGTCCGCTGGATGCGCGACCACCTTTACATCATCGAGGGCACCGGTCTGGGCACCGGGGCATTGAGTGACCGCCTCACCCTATACGCCATCGCCCCGTTGCGCGAGTTCTTGCAAAGCTGGACACCCTGGCCAGTCGTCATGTTGGGCATGGTGGCCCTGGCGGCGCGCGCCGCCGGATGGCGTTTGGCGTTTTGGACGGCGGTCGGCATGTTTATGATCGGTCTGTTGGGGATGTGGGAGCTGAGCATGGACACCTTCAGCCAGGTGATCGTGGCCGTCGTCCTCTCGCTGATTGTGGCCATTCCTCTCGGCATTGCCTGTGCCGAGAGTGATCGCTTTGCTGCCGCGCTGCGCCCACTGCTCGATTTCCTGCAAACGATTCCCCCCTTTGTTTACCTGATTCCCGTCGTCATGCTGTTCAATGTCGGACGCGTCCCCGGCATCATCGCCTCGGTGCTCTATGCTCTACCACCGGCGATCCGGCTGACGAACCTGGGGATACGGCAGGTTGACCCGGAGACAGTCGAGGCAGCCCGCGCCTTCGGCTCGACCCAACTGCAGGTGCTTCTCAAGGTGGAGCTACCCCTGGCCATGCCTTCGATCATGATGGGCATCAACCAGACGGTGATGATGGTGCTGTCAATGGTCATCATCGGCGGGTTGGTGGGCGGCGCTGGTCTCGGCCTGGAGTCAGTCATCGGCCTGGCCAAGGGCGAGACGGGACGCGGTATCGAGGCCGGTCTCGCCATCGTGATTCTGGCCATGGTTCTGGATCGCATCACCCAGGGTTGGGCGCAGCGCTGGCGTGTTGTAGAGAGCCGCTAAAAAAGTGCGACCCTTGTCCGGTTATTGTTATCGCCAGGCAAGGGCCGCATACTAATGCGGGTCGCACACCAGGTGCGGGCCCGCACACGAAGTGCCGGAGGGGCAACTGCTCTTATGGCAGCCAGGGCTGCCACTTGTCCGGGTGCTTGTCGATCCAGGCCTGGGCGGCGGCGTCGACCGTCTTGTTGTTCAACTCCACGTCGGCGACCATCTCGATCTGGTCCTGTGTGGAATAGTTGAAGTTCTTGAGGAAAGCATAGGCGTCAGGCGCCTGATCCTTCAGTCCTGGCCACACGACTTTGAACAGGTCGTCGGGCGGGTAGTCGCAGTCGACGCCGCCAGCAGGCGCCTTGTCGTAGCAGGCCTGGCTGTACGCCGGCAGCTTCACTTCCGTCAGATCGTACTTGGCGTGGACCGAGTGCGGAGTCCAAAAGTAGAAAAGCACGGGCGCCTTGCGACTATAGGCGCTGTCGAGCGAGGCCAGGATCGCCTCTTCCGAGCCTGCCACCACGATCTGCAGGTCAAGGCCTAGATTCTTGATGATTTGGTCGTCGTACTGCACCCAACTTGGGTCACCCGACAGGAACTGACCTTTGGCGCCGGTTTCGACGGTGGCAAACAACTTGGCCAGCTCGGGATTCTTGAATCCCTCCCAGGTGGCAAGTTCAGGATGTGCATCGACCACGTACTTGGGAACATACCAGCCGATCTTGCCCACGGGTCCCAAAGCCCCCGCCTTCTCGACGACTTTCTGTTCGTCGATGTATAGCTTCACGTCGTTGGCATGACCCGAAGGCCACACTTCCAGGCTGGCATGCAGGTCGCCCTTGGCAAGGGCGGGCCATTGTGCGTTCTCGTCGATGGTGACGACCTCGACCGGGTAGCCCAACTTGTCTTTGAGCAGGAGCTTGGCGACAGCCACATTGACCTGGGAGCCGGTCCAGGGGTTCTCGGCCAGCTTGATAGTCGGCTTCTTGGCAGGCGGCGCCGTGGTTGGCTGTACAGCGGGTTGCTGCGTCCCCGGCGGGGCCACTGGCGGGGCGCCGCACGCGACTAAGCCGATCCCAACCATAAGCAGCAGCAACATCCACCATCGGTATGACTTTGCTCGGGGCATGAGTGCCTCCAACTCGGGCGGAAGTGGAAAAGCCATTGCCCTCAAGCCGCGTTGCAAAAGGCGCTGGCCCAAGGATGGTCGCGGAGTATAGCCCCGATGGCAGAGGTTGTCAATTCACTCAGGCGGGTGTGGGACTGGTTGCAGTGGGTGGTGGGAGTGGAGTGGGTGCGGGTGTAGGTGTGGGCGTAGGTTTTTCCGGTCCAAAAGCGGTCCAGTGCACCCAACCACCCTGACGTGCCCGCGTCTCCTGACAGAACCATAGCTCGGCGGGGACACGTGAGTAGAGCTCGTCTGCGGGTAGAACGTACATTTGGGTGCCGTCGAGGCGAGCACGAAAGGCTTTGATTTCGCAGGGTGCAACAGGCGTCTTGCAGCCATCGATGCACGGCTCAGGTGTGGGCGTTGCTGTGGGCAGGGGTGTGCCCGATACCGTGATCCGGTCGGAGATGAGGAGCTGCTGGCCAGGTTGCAGCAGGGTGACGTCGCCGATCTCGTTTACCTCGATCAGGGTCTGCCCGTCGACGCCGAACTTCTTGGCGATTCCAAGAATCGTGTCTCCTTTTTCTACTGTGTAGAACATGGGCGTCGCCGTTGGTGTAACCGTCGGGATCACAACCGGAGTTGGGATGGCGGGAGCGGCTGTACAGGCGCTCAGCCAGACCAGCGCGAAGCTCGTCGCTGCGAGGAGCAGCCGTGAACGCGTGCGGCGGATCAGTTGGACTGTCAGAGGGCTGAACTGGACTGGTGAACGACCACTCATCACTGTGTTCTCACGGGGTCTGAGAGGTGAAACCGGCGCTGGCAAGGAAACTGCCATCCACCCATCCGTACGCTTCGTCATTGCCTTCGGGCGCTACAGGGTACCATTTCGTGCCGTCAGTATCTTGAGGTCCGCCCACAATGACGTAGCGCTGGCCCTGAGTGATCACTGATAGGAGTGGAGCTTTGGCATACGGGTAAGCTCGGACTTCGAGCGCTGCCAGGTCGGGCTTGAAGCGGACCGGAGTGGCTGCCTGCGCTGCCGCCAGCGGCGTGGGCTTCGGCGTGGGTGTAGCACTGTCGGTTTCCAGAGCGGGTGTAGAGGTGTCTGCGGGCGCAGCTGTCTCTGAGGGGTTGGAGCCGGCGGGGGCGGTTTCTGTCGTTGGCACGGGACTGGTCGCCTGACCAGCGGTATCTGCCTCAGGCGGTGGCAGCAACTCGAGCGAGCGTGCCAGCACCCAGCCCACCAGTCCACTATCCACGACCCGAACTTGCAGCCAGTTGCTGCTCTCGGCTTTCACCGGTCCCTGGCGTATGAGTGCAATCTGGCCATGATGAAGAGATCCGAGGATGTTGCCCTGGGTGCCCGGCTGGCTGCGGATGTTTAGTCCCTGAGCGCTCTGGCTTAGTGTCACCCGGTTGCCTGGGAGGAAGCCCGGCGTACGTGCGACGCGCGGAGCGACGAAGACAAGTCGCTGTGGTTTGGGGAGGGGCTGTGCTTTGACCGGTTCGCGTACCACAGGTGCCTTGTTGCAGTCGACGTAACGCTGCAGCCCCAGGCCGTTCCGGGAGCTCCAGTTCTGGGCAACCGTGCGGTCCGCCGCCTGGTCGGGCAGGGGAACGAAAGCGAGCGAAGCGGCGACAGTGGCGGGCAGATCCGTCTGTATCGGTGGCAGGCAATAGCCGCGCTGTTCGGGTCCGTAGACCGGCGCTCCTCCCAGAACGGGGCTGTTATCCACTGCCGGAGCTGCAAACACGTCTTCATAGACGTTGGTGCAACTGCTGTCGAAGCGACCTGCCAACAGATCGCACACCGGCGCCTTGATGATGCCGGGCGGAGCAGTGAAGCCCTGGGGCAGCGGCTCATTGACAAACCCAAGGGTGGGGAAGAGGCTGGGCGTGGCCCAAATGGCTTCGAAGAGATCGTGGAAGATAGGCGTGGCCGAGCGATAGGCCAGCGAGTTTCGCAACGGCTTACCATCGCTATTCCCAACCCAAATGCCCACCGCCAGATAGGGTGTGAAACCCGCAGTCAAGTTGTCGCGGTAATTATCGGTCGTGCCGGTCTTCACGGCCGTTGGCTGACTGGTGTCCAAAGGTGAATTGCGCCCGAAGATCAGCTGGCGAACGCGAGTGTCGCTGAGTACATTGGCGATCTGATAGGCTGCTGTCGGTGGGATGGCATATTGGGGTGGATCGGGTACCTCTGCCTTGAACAGGAGGCGACCAGCATTGTCGCGAATTTCCATGATCGGGCTGAGAGGAACATAGGCTCCGCTGTTGGCAATGGTGGCGAAGGCATGTGTCAGCTCGACGAGGGGCACTTCGTAGCCGCCGAGTGTCAGCGACAAACCATAGGTCTCCGGCGGGTTGCGCCACGAGTCAATGCCCATACGCTTGGCCGTTTCCAGGACTTTCGGGATACCTACCTGCTGTAGGAGTTTGGTGGCCGGAACGTTGAGGGAATTGGCCAGGGACGTACGGAGGCGCAGCGCCCCGTAATAGCGCCCCGTCACATTGTGGGGCTGGTACATGGCGCCGTTGGAGGTACGGTAGGCGACAGGTCCGTCCCAAATCGGCGATGCGGGTGTCCAGCCATTGGCGAACGCCGTGGCGTAGACGATCGGCTTGATCGACGAGCCTGGCTGGCGGAGGCTGGTGGCGACGTTCACCTGACCATCGATACTGGAATCGTAGTAGTCGATACTGCCCACCATGGCGAGTATCTGTGCGGTCGGCGGATGAATGAGCACGACGGCGGCGTTGTGGGCATCTACGCTGTGACTGATTTCCTCGATCTGGGCGCGGGCGATCTGCTCGGCAATCTGCTGGAAACGCAGATCTATCGATGTATAGACTTGCAGCCCTCGCCGCAGGCCTTCCGGACCATACCGTTCGAGAAGGAGTTCGCGGACGTAGTCGACGAAATGCGGAGCGCGCAACACTGGTGGTTCGGGGGGAAGATAGCGCAGCGGTTCGGCCTTCGCTGCCTCCTTCTCTGCGTTTGTGATATACCCCTGCTCTGCCATGAGATCGAGGACGACGTGCTGGCGTGCGTGCGCCTCGACCGGATGGATAAACGGATCGAGGAAAACCGGCGACTGTGGGAGCCCCGCCAGCAGGGCGCTTTCCGCCAACGTGAGCTCCGATACGTCCTTGCGGAAGTAGGTCTCAGCCGCCGCCTGCACGCCGTAAGCCTGATGGCCGTAGAAAATGGTATTGAGGTACATCTCGAGGATCTGGCCCTTGGTATAGAGGCCGCTCAGGTCCATTGCCAGTGACGCTTCGCGTAGTTTTCTGTTCATGCTGAGGTCGTAGCGCGAAGCCTCTCCCAATACCAATGTACGCACCAACTGCTGAGGGATCGTGCTTGCCCCTGACACGATCGAATTCGCATTCCAGTTTTGGTAAGCGGCGCGAGCGATGGCGCTCAGATCGATGCCGCCATGACGATAGAAGTTCTTATCTTCCGTGGCAATCGTGGCGTTGAGCAGCGCCCTGGGAATCGTCTCCAGTGGCACGATAGTGCGCTTCCCTTCGTCGCTGAGCTCGTAGAGGAGATTGCCGTAGCGGTCGAAGATGCGTGTTGTCTGCACCGGCGGCGCCTTCGCCAGGGCCTCCAGGCGGTCAATGGCGCCCGCTGTGGACTCCGAGATGGCTGGTTGAGGCAGGCGCGCCGGCAGGTGTGCCGGGCCACCTGCGGCCCGAACCGGCGCCGGAAGCCAAATGGAGGCGACAATGGCGACTATTATCGCCAGGCGCACCAGGGCATGAGGGAATGGGTATCGCGGACAAGATGTCATGGGGATGCATCTTCCTTATCAAAGCACATTCCGGGCGGTCGTCCCGCCAGGTGCCTATCTGCTAACCAACCACGCTCTGCCAGTATGGTCGCTCTTTTCGAACGATGTGGCGGCAAAGGGCCACCCTACCAGCATGTTCTATGCTATGATAACGTACGCAGCAAGAAGAGACAAGAAGGGAGCCTACGAGGCTCCAACCTGACCCTCTCGCATAGCAAGACTTCTAGACGTGGATTTCATCCATCTTTGCGTTCACTCTCACTACACGATACTTGGCGGCACGACTTCTCCGGCAGGTCTGGCGCAGCGTGCGGCGGCAGAGGGCATGGGCCAGTTGGCGCTGACTGACACGAACGCCCTCTACGGGGCCGTGGCTTTCAGCCGGGCGTGCCAGGCAAGGGGCGTCCAGCCTATTCTGGGCATGGTTGTCACGGTGGCGCCACCCGCTGAAGCTGCTGCCTTTGCGGGAGAAGGGCCCGGTCACCTGGTTCTGCTCGCCACCGGTCCTGCCGGCTACCGGTCGTTGTGCAGACTGTCCTCTGCCATTCAAGGGCAACCTCAGCGCCTCCAGGTGGCGCAAGCTGGTGTGGGATGGGATCTTCTGGCCGAGCATCGCGGGGGCCTGTTGGCGCTTTCGGGCGGACGCCGGGGATGGGCTGAACGACTGGTGCGGGCAGGAGACGCCGGCGCAGGGGCGCGCTACCTGAGCCGTCTGGCGGGGGTGTACGACGAACATGCCTTCGTGGCCCTCGAGTTGCACGGGAACGGCGATCAGGGGATCGCGGCCGAGATGAGCCGCCTTGCCGAACGCTTTGGCCTCGCACCTGTTGCCGTGCAACCTGTTTATAGTCTTGACGTAGAAGATCGCCAGCGGTTACGCCTGCTGGCGGCGATCGACTGCAATTGCCGGCTTGATGCAGTGCCACGTCAGGCGCTGCCTGATCGAGGTGAGGACGACATCGACCTCCACTGGCTGTCGCCCGCAGAGGTTCACGCCCGCTTCACCGCCTTTCCCGCGGCCGTGACCGCTACGGCGTCTATTGGCGCCCGCTGCCAGCCTGCCCTACCTGACGGTCGTCCGATCTGGCCGGCGCTCAAACTGCCGGAGGGTGAGACAACTACGAGCGCTCTGGAACGCCTGGCGAGTATGGGTTTGGCGACGCACTACGGCGAAGAGGCGCCCGTCGCTGTTCGACAACGCTTACAGTCGGAGCTGCAGGCCATTGGCAGCCACGGTTTTGCGCCGCTCTTTCTCCTCGTCGCCGATGTGGTGCGCTTTGCACGCGGGGAGGACATTCCTGTCAGCACGCGGGGCAGCGTGGCCAATTCTTTGGTGGCCTATTGCTGTGGCATTACCACGGTAGATCCTGTGCAGCATGACCTGCTCTTCGAACGCTTTCTGAGCCCGGCCCGCAGCCAGCCGCCCGATATCGACCTGGACTTCTGCAGCCGGCGACGCGACGAGGTTCTCGACTATGTAAGACGTACGTATGGAGAAGAACGGGTCGCGTTGGTGGCAACTGTGAGCACCCTGCGGCCGGGTTCGGCCTTGCGCGAAACCGGAAAGGCCTACGGTCTTGATGAAGCCGCAGTCGCCCGGCTCGTGCGTCTGCTGCCTGATCGCTGGCATCCCGATCCGAGGCGACGTACGTCTACAACGGTCGACGAAGCGCTGGCGCAACTCCACGATCCCCTTGAACGCAGGGTTGTCACCGACGCCCATGCCTTGCTTGACCAGCCACATCACCTCAGCGTGCATCCGGGCGGCATCGTCGTGGCGCCTGGTTTTATCACCGACTACGCACCCGTGCAATGGACGGCCAAGGGCTTCTTGATCACGCAATTCGATCACAACGACGTCGAGGCGATCGGCCTGCCCAAACTCGATCTCCTGGGTATCCGGGCGCTCACGGTACTGGCTGACGCCGCAGATCTTGTGCGCAAGCACCACGACAGCGACTTTCGCATAGCAAATATTACTTTGGGCGACGCTGGGACGGGCAGCCTGCTGCAGCGCGGTGACACGATTGGCGTCTTTCAATGTGAGTCGTGGGGCGCCCGGCGCACACTCCGTGAGCTCAAGGCCACTGTGGTTGCCGACCTCGCCGTGGCCAACGCCTTCTTCAAACCGGGCCCCGCCACGGGGGGCATGGCGCGCGCCTTCATCCGCCGCTACCGGGGAGAGGAGGCGGTGAGTTACCTGCATCCAAGCCTTGAGCCCATCCTCGCCCGCACCAAAGGTGTTCTGTTGTTCCAGGAACAGATTCTGCGCGTGGCCGTCGAGATCGCCGGGTTGAGCTGGGAGGAAGCGGACCACCTGCGCCGGGGGATGAGCAAGTTCCAGCCCCATGAGATGGCGGCAATGCGCTCGGCATTCGTCGATGGGTGCCAGCGACACGGCGGACCGGCCTTCACCCTACAGCAGGCCGAGACGCTTTGGGAACAAGTGCAGGCATTTGCCGGTTACGGATTCAACCAGGGGCACGCCACGGCCTACGCCGACGTCAGCTATCGCTCCGCCTATCTCAAGGCACATTATCCGGCGGCGTTTCTCTGCGCCCGTCTGCAGGACTGGGGCGGATTTCATCATCCCGCCATCTATATGGCCGAGGCCGTGCGCCTGGGCATGGACGTGCGACCGCCCCACGTCAACCACAGCCGCCGCACCTTCACCCTGGCATGGGAACGGACGAAAGAGGAAGCGGCCAGGCCAGTGCTGTGGATGGGTCTGGGACAGGTGCGAGATCTCCGTCGCAGCTCTGTGCGTGCGGTGCTCGCTGCCCGGCGCCAGCGTCCATTTGCGGGACTGCGCGACCTTGTACAGCGTGTCCCGCTCCAGCCAAAGGAGATCACCCATCTCATCCAGTGCGGCGCCCTCGACGGCCTCGGCTCGCACAGGGCGGAGCTGCTTGCTGAAGCAGAGGCGATCGTCCGCAGCGGCAGCGCGCTGCAGTTGGCTTTTGACTTCGCCCAGCCTGCGACCGCACCCGAATCAGCATTGCAGCGTCTGGAGTGGGAACGCCGGCTTCTCGGCCAGCCCGTGAGCGTTCATCCTCTGGATGTATTGGAACCCCTCCCACCGGGCCTCACGCCTTTGATCGATCTTCCCTCCCAGCCCGGACGGCGCCTCCGGGTGGCCGCTGCCCGTCTGCCCGGTTGGACAGGGGGCAAGGGTTACTTTGTCGGCGACCGCAGCACGTTCGTCGTAGCAATTCCTGACCCCGGTTTGCCTGCGCCCCGAGCCTGGGAGTCGCTGCTGCTCGAAGGCCGCTGGCTGGAGGACGAATGGGGAATGGGGTGGCTGCAAGTGGTTGATGCGACGATATGACGTGAACGTCAAGTGAGCATTTCTATGACCTCTAACGACAAACAGCCCATCGTCGTCATCGCCTGTCGAATCTTCCAGGTCCTCATGGAGCAGTACCTGCCTGGGATGATGGCCGAGCAGGTCACGTACCTGGACTATGGTCTCCATCGCACCCCGCCGAAGATCGCCGTGGCAGTGCAGGCGGAGATCGACAAGCTGGAGCAGCCGAGCCTCGTCATTGTCGGCTACGGGCTGTGCGGCAATGGCATCGTCGGCATCAAGGCCGGCATGCACACTCTGCTCGTGCCGCGCATGGATGACTGCATCGCTATGATGCTCGGTTCCTACGATGCCTACAGCAAAGAGTTCGAGGACTCGCCCGGCACCTTCTACCTCAACAGGGGCTGGCTGGAGTCTGGGAGCCACCCGCTGCACGAATACGAGGAATACCTGGAGCGGTACGACGAGGAAACCGCCGACTGGCTGCTGGAACAGCAGTACCAGCACTACAAGCGCATCGCCCTCGTGGCCCACAACCCGCATGATCTGCAGGCTTATCGGGAGCAGGCCCAGGCTGTGGCGAAGTTCTGCGAACGCTGGAATGTGCGCTACGACGAGATCTTGGGGTCCGACGACTTTGCCCGGCGTCTGGCCGAAGCGGCCCAAGACCTCACCAAGGCCGACGGCGACCTGGTCATCATCCCGCCAGGCGGGGAGATCCGGCAGGCGCAGTTTCTCCGCAGTCTGGATGGATGAGCCCAGATCGGTTTTGATCGAGGCCTGCTTGACAAAGCGCAACGCAGAGCTATCCTTTACCTCATCATTGCATCTTTCTTGCGGGTGAACCTCATGGCCCTAGCTGAAACACTGGCGCTCACGCCAACACCTGACATTTCATACAAACCGTCGACGTGGGCTTTCGTCGACGAGGAGGGCAGGCTGGTGTTGCCGCCGGAGGTGGCGACAAGGCTGGGTCTCGTGGCCGGCGCCCAAGTGCGACTCGAGGAAGCGGGCAATGGTCTCCGCTTGCATCGCCCGGTTACTCACCTGGCAAAGGTTTACATTGAGCCCACGGACAACTGCAACCTCGCCTGCCGCACGTGCTTCCGCAACGCCTGGGACGAACCCATGGGGCGCATGCCGGAGGCCACGTTCGCTGCTTTTTTAGAGGGACTGGCTGAGTTGGACAGCAAGCCGATAGTCTACTTCGGCGGCATCGGCGAACCGCTGTTCCACCGGCGCACGCCGGAGTGGATCGCACGGGTCAAGGCTTTGGGCGCGCGGGTGGAGATGATCACGAACGCCCCGATCCTGACCGAGAAGCTCAGCCGGGAGCTGGTCGAGGCCGGGCTGGACCTGCTTTGGGTGTCCATCGATGGCGCCACACCGGAATCCTATGCCGATGTGCGGCTGGGCGCCGAGCTGCCTGCCGTTGTGGCCAACCTGGAACGGTTCGGTCACCTTCGCAAGGGAATGTACCAGCCGAAACCCGAATTGGGCATCGCCTTTGTGGCCATGAAACGCAACATCGGCGACCTTCCCGCCGTGATCAAGTTGGCGAAGCACCTACGGGCCAAGCACTTCTCGGTGAGCAATGTGCTGCCCGTCACCGCCGAGCTGCAGGAAGAGGTTCTGTACAAGCGCACCTTGCGGTCGCTCACCTACATGCCCTCCTGCCATGTCCCGCGCCTGAGCCTCCCGAAGATGGACTTTGACGAGCATACCCGTGATGCCTTGTTCCAGGCGTTCAACAGCGGTTTCAGCGTCAGTTATGCGGGTAACGAATGGGCGAACAGCAATGACGTGTGCAACTACATCGAGAGCGGGTCCATGACCGTGGCCTGGAACGGCAACGTCAGTCCCTGCTGGCCCCTGATGCATACGCAAACCAGCTATCTGCATGGCAAGCCCAGGCAGTCGTACGCTCACGTCATCGGCAATGTGCGCGAGAAGAGCCTGACCGACCTGTGGCTGGATCCCGATTATGTTGCCTACCGGACAAGGGTTCACAGCTTCGGCTTTCCCCCTTGCACCTACTGCGGCGGCTGCGACATGTCCTTGACCAACCAGGAAGACTGCATCGGCAATACGTTCCCGGCCTGCGGCGGCTGTCTGTGGGCGCAGGGCGTGGTACAGTGTCCCTGAAAGGCAGATCGTGCGGCATCGCGGCGGGGCCAAGTTGAGAGGCATCGGCGGACTGAACGAGAGCTCGCTGCATGCGGCTCTCAAGGCTTGGTATGGACGTCCCGGCGACCTTTTCGAGCAGCTGGTGGAGGGGTTTATGGTGGACATCGTGCGATCGGTGAGCGCGACCGGCGATATGCCGCTGTTGATCGAAATCCAGACGGGCAACTTCACCGCCATCCGCCGCAAGCTGGAGCGATTGCTGGCGGAGAACCGGGTGCTTCTGGTGCATCCGGTCGCCCATGAGAAGTGGATACTGCGCCGGACCGCGGATGGCGCCCCGATTGGGCGGCGCAAATCGCCGAAACGGGGGAGGGTCGAGGACATATTCCGCGAGTTGGTGCGCATGCCGGGTCTGGTCGCGCACCCCAATTTGAGCCTCGAAGTCGTGCTCATCCGGGAAGAGGAGATCTTGCGTGATGATGGCGCCGGAAGCTGGCGGCGACGGCGGTGGAGCGTGGCCGATAGGCGACTGCTGGGGGTGGTAGGCGCCATTCGCTTCGACACACGTGCCGACCTGGCGGCGCTCGTGCCGGCGGAGCTGCCCAGGCCATTCACCAACCACGATCTGGCGGTGGCATTGGGATGCCCGATCGGCCTGGCACAAAAGATGAGCTACTGCCTGGTGCGCATGGGGATGCTGGTGGACGCTGGAAAGCGGGGCCGTGTGCGCTTGTTTGAAACGGTTATGAAGGACGTCGGGAACTCCTGAGGGCAGCGATGGGTGACTGGCCGCCCGTAGAAGGGGCCAAAAAGGGAAAAGGAGGTCGAAATCGTAGTTTCACGTCGCACTGCACATGATATAGATCATGGCGGCGTGCGCACAGATGGGTAGACTGTAAGCAGATCGATGGCTCATCGCCAGCGACGCCCACCTTCTGCACAGAGCAGGCGCATTTGCCGTGGCAGTGCAAGACAATGACGTGCCAATGAAGGCATTCCTGGAAACAGGACACCCTGACCGTCGTTCGGCCAGTGCCGGGGCCACACCTCGCCTGGACCGAGGGCGGTCTTTTTACTTCTTTCGGAGGTGACCGTATGCAAAACCTGACTTTCTCCCTGCCAGCCATGTACGCCGACCACCACGTGGCCGAGGTGCGCCGCTTGTTGCTGGCAATGCCTGGCGTCGAAGACGTCTACGCCAGCAGTGCTTTTCAGGTCGCGGAAGTGACCTATGATCCGCAGCGACTCGATGCCGCGACCGTTGAGCGGGTGCTGGCCGAAGCCGGCTATCTGGGCGAGCTTCCCCTGCCGGTCGAGACCGGCAAGCCCGTTACGGATGGCGCCGGTGAAGGCACATACTTCCGCCACACAGCTTCGTACGTGCAAGCCACCAAGGTGGTTGGCTTCAGCCAGAGCGTTTCCTTTGCCGGCAGGCCGTTGTGGCCCTGTCCGGGCATGGGCCCCGTCAAACACACAGACGACACCGGTCGAGACCGGTAAGAGATGACACATGGCTAAGAAAGAAATCCGCATCGAGGACTACAGCTCCGATCCCGCAGCGCAGCAGATGCTCATCCGCGCTGACGAGATGGGCATCGGCACCGCCTTCTCTCGGGCCCGCGAAATGAGCCCTTGCAATATTGGCGCCGCCGGTATGTGCTGCAAGCAGTGCGGCATGGGACCCTGCCGCCTGACTAAGGAAGGCTCTGTCGGCGTGTGCGGCGCCACGATTGACACCATCCAGGCGCGCAACCTGGTTCGGGCCATCGCCGCCGGCTCGGCCGCCCACTCGGACCATGGCCGCGATATGGCCTTCACGCTTAAGGCCGTGGCTAACGACGAGGCCGCTGGCTACTACATTCGCGATGTGGCCAAGCTGCGCCTTGTGGCGTCCATGTATAGCATTCCTATTGAGGGTCGTTCGCCTAAGGAGATCGCCAACGACCTGGCCGATCTCTATATCTCCCAGTTCG
>CAZHTZ010000085.1:0-906 GCA_964535455.1 uncultured Caldilineales bacterium | reverse complement strand
CCGACGGCGTGGCGCGAACAGGGTGTCAGCCCGGGCGGTATCGACGGCGAAGTCGTCGAGGCGCTGCACCGCACCCACATTGGCGATGACCAGGACATGGCACATTTGCTGAACCACGCTGTGCGCACGGCCCTGGCGGATGGCTGGGGCGGCAGCATGATCGCGACCGACGTCTCCGACATCCTCTTTGGCACGCCGGCCCCGGTTTTGGGACAGGCCAACCTGGGCGTGCTCAAGGATGACATGGTCAACGTGGTCGTCCACGGCCATGAACCGACCCTGAGCCAGATGCTCGTCGCCGCCACTCAGGACCCGGAAGTGATCGAGTATGCCCGCGCCGCCGGCGCCAAGGGTGTCAACCTGGCGGGCATCTGCTGCACCGCCAACGAGATCTTGATGCGCCAGGGTATCCCGGCCGCCGGCAACTTCCTGCACCAGGAACTTTCCATCCTGACGGGAGCCGTCGAGGCCATGGTGGTGGACGTACAGTGCATCATGCAGGCGCTGGTCGTGCTGGCCGAGAAGTTCCACACCAAGGTGATCACCACCTCACCCAAGGTGAAGATCAAGGGCGCCACGCACATCCAATTTGACGAGCACAATGCCCTGCCTGTGGCAAAACAGATTCTCAAGGCCGCCATCGACAACTATGCCAACCGGGGCAAAACGCAGATTCCGCAAGTCAAGGAATCGCTGGTGCCTGGCTTCTCGCACGAGTACATCAACTATATGTTGGGCGGCGCCTATCGCGGCCCTTTCCGGCCGCTTAACGACGCCATCATGTCGGGCCGTATCCGCGGTTTCGCCGCCATCGTCGGCCGCAACCACCCCCCCCGCAAACAGGGCCACCCCCATACCCACGTTCCGAAAGCCGCTCCCCACACGGCTGTGCCCCTCGTGTGAACA
>CAZHTZ010000084.1:0-16776 GCA_964535455.1 uncultured Caldilineales bacterium | reverse complement strand
GCGGTAGTGGGCGAAGGGAACAAGGCGGGAGCCTTCAGGCGACGCTGGTGCATGCGCTGGCCCTTCTGGAGCCTGCTTTTCCCAACGTGAATCTACACCTTGTGGGTGAGGGTCCACTGCAACCTGTGTTGGAGGACCAGGCCCGCACTCTTGGCCTGAGCAGTCACGTGACCTTCCATGGCGCTACACCTCATGAGCTGACGCCATCCTATTACCGGGGCGCCGATCTGTTCGTGCTCTCCTCGCGGTATGAGAGCCAGAGTATGGTGGTGCTGGAGGCGGCCGCGTGCGGCTGTCCGATCGCCGGCACCACCGTGGGCATGTTGCCTGAACTCCTGCCCGCCACCTGTCTGGCGCCGCCAGCCAACGCCGAGGCCCTTGCGCTTGTCGTGGCTTCGGCCTGCCGGGACGCCGACCACCGCCGTCGCCTGGGTGAAACGCTGCAACAACGGGTCTCGGCGGCTTATAGCCTGTCTGCATGCGTGGAGACATTTGTTCATCTCTACGAGGAAGTTGCACAGCGATCAGCCAGGATGTGATTTTTGTCATCCGGAAACCGCCGGCCAGGCGCCATACTGCAAGCAACCATCCCGCCCGTCTCTGCACACCGGAACTTCCACCCCCAGTCATGAGCGTCACGCTCACCGACACGCATCCTCGCCTGGTCCGCGAAGCGCGCACCATCGAGTCCATGATCCAGATTTACTGCCACCGCAAGTGCGGCAGGCATACTGCCGATGGAACGAGCAAGGGCCTCTGTACGGAATGTCAGGAACTGTTTGACTACGCCGTCGTGCGTCTCAACAAGTGCCCTTTTCAGGAAGAGAAGTCGACCTGCGCCAACTGCAAAGTGCACTGCTACAAGCCGGAAATGCGCGAACGAATTCGCGATGTGATGCGTTACTCCGGGCCGTTCATGTTGTACCGGCATCCCTATCTGGCGTTCATGCACCTGGTGGTCGATGATCGGCGGGAGGCGAAGGATCTCCCGGTTCGCCGCCGGGTGGGGGAGTGATCGATCTGCGGTAGGCAAACGCCAGCGCAGTGTCGACGCGAAGACGGTACCGGCGCCATGTGCTAGCCAGGGGAACCCCAAGCCGGGGATTTGCCAAGCGGCGACTCTCGCCGTATGCTTGTCTTGCTCGCCGCAAGGTGTGCAGGCGGGCCAGAGTTCACGTCCATAAGAGAGGTTACGCCTGATGCCGCAAACGGTGCCGTGGAGCAGACGATTGGCTTTGACCGCTGAGGCGCTATTCGGCGCCTTCCTGGTCTTGGTGCTCGGCACCCATGCCGATACGTTGCGTACAGGGCCATTCACGTGGCTTCCCCTCTATCGCATCGCTTTGCCCTCAGATACCATCGTTCTGGGCGTCCTGGGGTTGTTGCCCTTTGCCTGGAGTATAGCGTGGCTGGGGTCACGCTATCACAACGAGCGCTGGTGGCGATGGGGACACCGGTCGCTAACCCTGCCGCTGGCCGTGCTGAGCCTTTGGGCCGTGCTCGATCTCAGCCCCGGCATGACCGCGAGCGGCCTGAAAGCCTTGATCTCCCTGTGGCTGATTTGGCTGGTCTACTGGTACGTCCTCAACGAACGGCCGCGTCTTGTGCTGCCATTTGTCGTGGTGATCGTCCTGCAGAGCCTGATCGGTATGGGACAGGTATGGAAACAATCGGACCTGGGTCTGTGGTGGTTGGGCGAGTATCGTCTGGACCCACAGGCGCCGGGTGTGTTGGTCGTCGCGGCCACCGGCCAGCGCTGGCTGCGCGCCTACGGTCTTGCCGGTGGTCCCAATGCGCTTGGGGCCACTTTGTCGCTTCTCCTGGTCATGATCCTTCCCACGGCGTTGCGAGCCCAAGGACGGAGGCTGTGGGTGTTTTCTGCCGTCCTCACTTTGGGCCTGATCGGTTTGCTGGCGACGTTCTCACGTTCGGCCATGCTGGCGCTGGCGCTTGGTCTGGTCGTTTGGAGCGGACTGGCCTTGTGGCGGGGGCGTCGCATCGAGTGGGATCGCCAACGCATCATTGCCCTAGGACTCCCGCTCCTGCTGGGGCTCCTCTTTCTCATTGCTAACAGCAGTGCGTTGGAGACTCGTTTCTTCCGACTCAACAGCCCGTTGGAGGCGCGCTCACTCACCGAGCGCCAGCGCGACCTCGATGTGACCGTGCGGCTCGTGCAGGCGGCGCCTCTGCGCGGTGTGGGTTTTGGCAACATCAACGCCGCAGTCAGGGCCGTGGATCCAGGGGCAGATGTCGTGCACAGCGCCCCGCTTCTTGTCGCTGCCGAACTCGGTTTGGTGGGTGTGGCGCTCTGGACCTGGTTTGTATTGGCCGGGCTTTGGCGAAGTTTCCGCCTCTCACCCTGGCACCTGGCGCTTTGGGTCACAGCCCTAGTTCCGTCGTTCTTTGGACCCTGGTGGATGACGATCAGTTGGCGGGCGACAATCCTGCTGGGGATTGTTGCAGGCATGATCGCCGCCGTACCACCTCATCGGTTCACTGACAACGACCCGAATGCGAGTTGAGGCGACGCCGGTAACACCCGGACAGTCACTGCCGTTAGCAGACTGGCTTGACCGGGCGGCGTTCGCTGCGCTTTGTGTGCTCGCCTTGTTGTTTCCCTGGGAGCGCAGTCACCGTGTCATTGCGTTCCCAGGTGTCATCGACGTGACGACGGTGGAGATCTTGGTCCTGGCTGCGCTGGGTCTGTGGGTCGCGTCGTGGGTGGCATGCAAGCGCCGCCCGCGGGTTCCCCGGGGGCTGGCTCCACCGCTTGCTCTGTGGCTTGCCGTCATCCTGACGGCCGCGCTGGCCGCGCCCTTGCACCGCAGCGAGGCGCTGAAGTTCACGGCCCGCACGACGATGGGCGTGCTCGTGGGTTGGGCGGCCTTCGACATGGTGGGCGGCAACGCCCCGTCACCTCGTCGCTGGCGGAGGCTGGTACAGTGTCTGGCGCTTGCTGGCGTTATGGCGGCCACCGTCGCCCTGGTCGAGGCGCTGCAGGTGAACGCCGTCACCATGTGGCTGGCCAGCTTTCGCGGCGGCCCCACGCGGGTCGGCGACCTCCTGCGCGTGAGCTCGATGCTGGGCTACGCGACCATCGCCGCTCTGGTGCTCGAGATGACATTTCCCCTTTTGCTGGCCTGGGCGCTGACAACGGAGAGACGCTGGGTGCGTGGCGTGCTGCTGACGGCGGCGGCCGGTCAGCTCCTGGCGCTGGCTCTGACGCTGACGCGGGCCGCTGTGCTGGGCCTGATGGCAGGATTGGCGATGCTGGCCGTGGGGGCCTGGCGACAGGGCCGGCGTGAGGCCGCCACTGGCACGGTCATGGCGGGGGGAGTTCTGCTGCTCTGGCTGGTGCTGCTGCTGGCGGCCGCGCCCACGGCAGCCCTGCGCCTGCGCAGTGAGAACGAGCAGAAGTGGTATCAGGCGACGTACCAGGCGCCGGTGAGGCTCAGCGCCGGAGGAGGTGAAGTGCTACATGCCGACGTCACGTTGACCAATGCGAGCGTTCGCACCTGGAAAGCTCTTGGACCAAAACGCTTTGCTTTGAGCTACCACCTCCTACGGGGCGACGGCGCTCTGATGGCATTCGAAGGGCTTCGCACCGACCTGCCGGGCGATGTGCCCGCGGGCGCCGCGATTCGGCTGCAGGGTGTGGTGGCGGCGCCGAGGGCGCCGGGGGAATATCTGCTGGTCTGGGACATGGTGCAGGAAGGTACGACCTGGTTTAGTTGGAAGGGCGCTCCTACGGCGATCACCCGACTGTCGGTCGCACCAGCGCAGCCGGGAACGCAGGCGTCGGCGTCGCCACCGCCTCCCAGCGCGGCGCCGGTGCGGTTGCCCACCCCCGGGCGACTGGCGCTCTGGCGCGCTGCTCTACTCATGGTGCGGGAACGGCCAGTGCTGGGGGTGGGACCCGACAACTTTCGCCTGCTCTACGGACCCTACATGGGGCTGAAGGACTGGGCCAGGGGCATCCACTCCAATAATCTCTACATCGAGTGGCTGGTCGGTACAGGCTTGGCCGGTCTTGCTGCTTTCTTATGGTTCAACGCTCGACTGGTCCTGGCCTGCTACCGCGGTCAGTGGGCATGGCAGCGTCGGGACGCGGACATGGCCTTTTGGCACCTGGCCGTGCTAGCCGCTCTGGTCACCTGGTTCGTGCACGGCCTGTTCGACTCTTTCTACGAATTCACCCCGACGTTCGTCCTGTTTTGGATAGTCGCCGGCCTGGGGGCTTCTGCTCCATCAGACGGCAGTGCAGTCACCGCTGGGGAGGGACGGCAGGAAAATTGACCTTTCCACCACTCAAGACCATGCGCATTGGCCTGGACGTTTCGGCGCTGGTGGCGCCTAATGGCGGCATCGGCACGTACACCCGCAATCTGTGGGAGCAGATGAGCCGGCGCGATGACGCCGAAATCGTGCCGCTGGCACACCGCCGCCTGCACGGCGAGAGTGCTACCAGCGACGGCATGCGTCGTTTGGCCCTGAACAAGACTTTGTGGATGCAGACCGTCCTGCCCTGGGAATTGCAGCACCTGGACGTCGACCTCTGTCACTTCACCAACAATGTCGCTTCCGTGTGGGCCCCTTGCCCCACCGTAGTCACCGTCCACGATATGTCGTTGTGGCTGTACCCACAGCACCACTACCTCCGGCGCCTGCTGGCGATGCGGCCCGTGATCCCTTTCGCCGTCCGTCGCGCCGACGCGGTCATCGCCGTGTCCCAGAGCACACAGCGTGATATTGTGCGCATCCTGGGCGTGCCTGAAGCGAAGGTGCATGTGGTCTATGAGGCGCCTGGACCGACCTTTCGGCGATTACCTCCGGGACCGGCTCTGGACGCACTGCGGCGGCGTTACCATCTGCCGGATCGCTTCATTCTGTTTGTGGGCACCATTGAACCTCGTAAGAACCTGGTGCGCCTGTTGCGAGCGCTCAAGTCACTTGCGAACTCGCTGCCGCATCATCTCGTGATCGCGGGACAGCGAGGGTGGAAGGACAAGGGAGTGTATGCAGCCGTCGAGACTTTGGGCCTGGGCGACCGCGTCCATCACCTGGGCTTCGTGCCGTTGGATGACCTGGTGGGGTTGTACAACCTGGCCGAGGCGCTGGCCTTTCCCTCACTGCATGAAGGATTCGGTCTACCCGTGGTGGAGGCGATGGCCTGCGGCACGCCGGTGGTGACGTCAAAAAGCGGCGGCCTGACCGAAGTGGCTGGCGATGCGGCCGAGGTGGTGGACCCGATGGCGGTCGAGAGCATCGCCGCCGGGTTGTGGCGGGTGGTGTGCGAGCCCGGCCGCAGGGAGGATCTGATCCAGCGCGGCACCATACAGGCAGGGCGCTTCAGTTGGACGATCGCCGCCGCAGAGACCCGTGAAGTGTACCTGAAAGCGCTGCATTGGAGGGCTGGCGGGGGCTGAGCTGACCGGGGGATGATGGGCGCTGGCCGCAGGCCGCGGCACCTGCGGGTCGCAGGAGGATACCTGCGGGGTGGGAAAGATGATCCATATGGGTACTTGATAGGCCACACCGGCAAACCTATACTCGTCCCAGACTGTCTGGACGCAATGCGTTACGCGTTTGCCTCATCCATTCATCTTTCGGAGGTTCGCCTGCAATGAAACGACGTCTCCTACGCTCGCTACTGATCCCAGCGGTGGTCATGCTTCTCGTTGGCCTGGTGAGCACCAAGGCCTTTGCCCAGGGCGCCGACGATCCGTCACCGACGGATCTGGCGACTTCTATCAACCTCATGTGGATGCTGTTAGCCGGTTTCCTGGTCTTCTTCATGCAGGCCGGTTTCGCTCTGGTCGAGACCGGCTTCACCCGTTCCAAAAACGTGGCCCACACCATGATGATGAACATGATGGTGTTCTGCATCGGCGCCCTCGGTTATTGGCTGGTGGGTTTTGCCTTCCAGTATGGCGCCGTGAACTTCACCTGGCCGGCCGTGGGCAACGCCGCCGAGTGGGCGCATTCACCAGTCACCCTCGGCGACTGGTCAGGCATGCTGCAGACGCCGCTCATTCGCTTTGGCCAGATTGGCCTGTTGGGCGGCAGCGGTTTCATGCTCGCGGGTCTGGGCGGCGCCACCGGCATCCTGGCGTTCTTCTTCTTCCAGATGGTGTTCATGGACACCGCCGCCACCATCCCCACCGGCTCGATGGCGGAACGCCTGAAGTTCATTGGCTTTGTGCTGATGGCCCTGTGGGTATCCATGTTCATCTACCCCCTGGTGGGTGGCTGGGTATGGGGCGGTGGCTGGCTGCAGAACCTGGGCCGCCTTGCTGGACTCGGTAACGGCGCTGTCGATTTCGCCGGGTCAGGCGTGGTCCACATGATCGGCGGCAGTATCGCCCTGGTCGGCGCCATCGTGATCGGGCCGCGTATAGGCCGCTTCAACAAGGATGGTTCAGCCAATGCCATGCCCGGTCACAACATCCCCATGGGCATCTTGGGCACTATCATTCTGTTCTTCGGTTGGTTCGGCTTCAACCCCGGTTCCTCACTGGCGTTTGTCGGCGGCGGTCGCGATCTGGCGGTCATTGCCCTGGTCAATACGCTGCTGGCAGGCGCTGCGGGCGGTGTTGCCGCTATGACCTACATGTGGGTGTTCGGCCCCACCAAGAAGCCCGATCCGGGCCTGTCTGTCAACGGCGTTCTGGCCGGGTTGGTGGCCATCACAGCCCCCTGCGCTTTCGTGTCGACCGGCGCTGCGGTGCTGATCGGTGTGATCGCGGGCGTGCTCGTCTGCTTTGTGACGTTCGCCCTGGAGAAGATTCACATCGACGATCCGGTCGGCGCTGTGCCCGTTCACTTCGCCAACGGCGCCTGGGGCCTGATTGCCTTGGGTCTCTTTGCCAACGGCAATCCGGTGACGGCCGGATGGAATGGCGTCACCACACCGGTGACGGGCTTGTTCTATGGCGGTGGTTCACAGCTCATCGCCCAACTCCTTGAAGTCGTCTCCATCGCCGTGGTCGTGGGCGGGCTAACCTTTGTGTTCTTCAAGGTGCTCAGTGCCTTCAAGCTCCTACGTTCCGAACCGGCGCACGAGCTGACCGGACTGGATATGCCGGAAATGGGCGCTCCGGGCTACACTTCGGTAGATGTGCACATGCCCGGCGGCCGCCTCTCGCGACAGGTGCCCGGCGTGCGTCCGTCCTCTCTACCCACCAAGTAAACCGTACTCCAGACGCTCATCCTGCCCTCGGCAGTTCGAGGTTACCATGACGAAGAAGATTGAAGCTATCCTCCGTGAGGAAGCGCTTGACCCCGTAAAGGATGCCCTGAAGGCCATCGGCATCGTCGGCATGAACGTATTTGAGGTCCGTGGCCACGGACGACAGGGCGGCATCGAGTTGTCCTGGCGTGGCACCACTTACCAGATGGACCTGATTCCCAAGTACCAACTCAACATCGTGCTCAGTGACCACAACGTCGATAAGGCCATCGACGCCATCATCGGCGCCGCTCGCACCGGCAAAGAAGGCGACGGCATTATCTTCATCTACCCCGTAGACGATGTGGTGCGCGTCCGCACCGGCGAGCGGGGCCGCGAGGCGTTGATGTACCCCGATGACATCGACGCCCGCACCGGGTCTCCCAAGGCCACAGCAGCAAAGAAGTAACATCCCCGTTTGCGGGTCCTCCTTCTTGGGTTGAGGGCGCCAGGCATCGCTTTGGTGGAAGCGGGCCTGGCGCCCACGCGTTCGAACATCGACCGCGGACAACGGACCACCGACCGCGTTCTGACAGCGTGCGGCGCCGTTTGGCCGGGGTGATTGGCACGGGGCGCGAGGCCCGGCGCAGGCTTGGAGGGTGCACGATCCTGCATTTGTGCTAGAATAGTGCGGCGAATTCGGTTGCGCGCCAATCTGCCTATCACCCTCCAGAAGGAAGCCCTCTGGGCATGACACCATGAGCACAGCTATCTCTTCCTGGCTTCGCAACATCTTCCAACGGCCCTCTCCCCAAGCCACGGCTCAAACCTCCTTTGGCGGTGACCCGCAGGAACCGGTTGTGATCTACACAGCCGCCAACGCGATGGAGGCGGACCTGGTCATTGCCCTGCTGGCAAGCGAGAGCATCCCCGCCTTTGCCACCGGCGGAGCGCTTAGCCAAAGCTTCGGACTTCAAATTGGCCCTATGGCTGAGGTGAATGTCCTGGTGGCGTCATCGTCGGCCGGCCGCGCCCGCCAGATCGTCGAGGAACGGCACCTGGGGTCCCAAGAGTCTTCTGGGGAAGACGACAGCGAGACCGACGACGCAGAGGCGACTGAGGACGACGGCTTCTCATCCAATTCTTAGTTTCGCTGTGATCTTTGTCATATCGCGGCCCTTTCCGCGTGGTATACTGGAACCACTTCACCACACCGGTTTCTCTGGGAGGTTGCATGGCTGAAAACGTTGTAGTTCAACCGCGCATCGCCGCCAAGAACGCAAACAAGCAGATCAAGTTCGTCATTGGTGGTGTTCTGATTCTGGCAGCAATCGTCTATCTGGTGGTGACCAGCATTCAGAGCACCGGCGCCTACTATTTGACTGTGGCAGAGGTCAACTCGAAGGCCCAGGAGCTGATGGGCAAGAAGATCCGCATGTCCGGCGCCGTCTCGCAGGACAGCGCCAAATGGGATGCTGCCAATTTGCTGCTCACTTTCGTTCTTACGGATAAGACCGGAGAGCTTATCACCGTGAGTTTCCACGGCAGCCGTCCCAGCAATTTCACGAGGGCGACCGAGGCCATTGTCGAAGGCCAGTTGCAGCCAAACGGGGTATTCCGTGCTGACAACCTGCTGTTGAAGTGTCCTTCTCGGTACGAAGAGGCGCCTGAAGTCACCGAGTACAAGGCCGTGAACTAGGCCGCCGCGCGCCTGTCACGCCTGCTTGCAGGCCATGCCAGGAGCTAAGTTCTCGCACATAATGCGGTCGTTCCCGCCGGAGCGACCGCATCGATTGTCCAAACCACACTCAACAACGAAGTACGCTGAATGCACCGACGCCACCTGTTGCACGTGAGTTTCCGCTTTGGCTGTGGACTGATCCTTTTCGCTTTGCTGGGGGCATGGGGCTTGAGACCCGCACCTGTTTCGGCGCAGGAGGGAGGGCCGCGAGGAGCGGCGTATCGAGGAGCACGCATCTTCCAGGCGAACTGCGTGCAGTGCCACGGTTCGCAAGGCAAAGGCGATGGGCCGCTCGCCAACCAGGCGCCCAACAAGATTGCCGACTTCACCGACCCTACCTATGTCGAAACCCGCAGCCCGCAGGCGATTTTCGACGTGATTACCAATGGCCGCATCGATGCCCTGATGCCGCCCTGGAACAATCAATTGAGTGATGCTGAGCGTTGGGACGCGGCGGCTTACGTGTGGTCCTTGCATACGTCGGCTGCCGACATCGCCAGCGGTCAGGAACGCTATGGCCAGGCGTGTGCGTCCTGTCACGGGGTCGACGGCGCCGGCAAGGGCCAGCAGCCGCCCATCACCAGTTTGGGAGACGCTAAATATCTGGCGGTGAACCAGTCAGATTGGCGTTCCGGCGTGACAACGGCGTCGCATCCAGACGCCGCCGGGTTGGCAGCCGGTGACGTGACGCTGGCGAGTGATTTCGCCCGCGGTTTCAACCTGGGCTTCAATGTCAGCACGGCCATGGTCGCAGGCAACGGCGTGGTGAGCGTCACGGTGGCAAACGGGACCACCACTGACCTTCTTAAGGGTGCTCCGGTGTTACTGTTGGTATTCGATGGCGAACAGCCGGTCGACCACCGACAGGCGACGACCGACGACAAGGGGCTGGCGCGTTTCGAGGGTCTGCCGACCGATCCGTCCTGGGCCTTCGTGGCCCAGACCACGTATCAGGATGTGCCTTTCGAGAGCAAAATGCTTCAGTTTGAACCCTCGCAGACCTCCCTGGCGGTGCCACTCCCCATCTATGAAGGCGGCGCCCAGAAGGAGGATGTGCGCATCAACCGCGCACACTGGGTCATTGGCGTCAATAGTCCACAGAGCCTGGACGTCGGCGAGCTGTACGCATTCACCAACGCCAGCGACCGCGTGTATATGGGCGAGCCCAACGGGCCGAACGGGACGCCGGTCGTACTCAGCTTTGAGGTGCCCGAAGGCGCCACGAACGTCAGCTTCGAAGGCGGGGAGCTTGGCGGTCGTTTCATGGAGGCAGATGGCAAGTATGTGGACACGGTGCCTCTGGCACCGGGCCAAAGACAGATCCTTCTGCGCTACAATCTGCCCATTGCCGACGGGAAAGTGACGCTCTCCCATCCCATTCCGTATCCGATTGACAACCTCAACTTGTTGGCGCCAGACCTGGCGGGCATGAAGGTGGATGCGCCTGACTGGGTAGAGGGTGATCCTCTGCAAACGCAAGGCGGTGCTTTCCGCAACTATGTGCGAACTGGGCTGGCGGCCGGCGAGGCGCCGGTTGCGACTCTGAGCGGCATCAACGCTGCCGCACTTGCCGATGCCAATCCCTCGCCTGCCGGAAGCCAGCAAGTCATCGACCGCAACGCCACCCCCGGCATCTCGGGGCTGCCTGTCGTCCCTCTTGTGATTGCCATTGTCGCCGGTCTCATGCTTGGTCTGGGGACGTACTTCGTCATCCGCCGGCAAAGGGCGCAGGTTGCAGCGTATCCCCTGCAGCGGGGTCAGATGCGCCAGTCACTGGTTCAGGACATCGCCGATCTCGATGACGCCTATGAGGCGGGAGAGATGGCCGAGGCCGACTACCAGGCCCAGCGTCGTATGCTCAAGACCCGTTTGGTTTCCCTCATGCGCGAAGACGGGCGATGACGCCACTGATCGAGATCAGCAACCTGCAGAAGGCTTTTGGCCGTCATCGCGTCCTCCGCGGCATCAACCTCGACATAGATGCCGGTAGCTCGGTCGTCCTGTTCGGTCCCAACGGCGCCGGCAAGACCACTCTCCTCCACATCCTGGCGACGCTTTCGCGTCCCAGCGGGGGCAGAGTGCGAGTGGCGGGCGTGGATGTCACCAGCAACCCCGAAGGCATTCGCCAGTACCTGGGACTGGTGAGCCATGCCCCTTTGCTCTACGACGACCTGACAGCGGCCGAAAACCTGGAATTCTATGCCCGCCTGTATGGCATCACCGACCCGGAGGCCCGCATCCGGGAGCTTCTGGAAAGGGTGGGGCTGATTCACCGGCGCCGGGACACTGTGCGCACCTTCTCGCGAGGTATGGTACAGCGTTTGGCCATTGCCCGCGCCCTGCTACACAACCCTCCCATCCTCCTCCTAGATGAGCCGGACACCGGACTGGATCCCCAGGCGGCCGAGATGATGACCGCCCTACTGGCCGAGTTGGGCGGGAGCGAGCGCACTGTTCTCATGACCACGCATCATTTGGAGCGAGGACTGGAGTTGGCGGATCGGGTGCTCGTCCTCTCCGCGGGCACCATCGTGTTCGATACGCCGGCCGACGGCCTTACGTACGGCGATTTACGTCCTCTCTATGATCGCTACGTGGGGTCGAGCGCGGCATGAGGCGTTATTTACAGGTCGTTGGCGCCATACTGTGGAAGGATCTGCGCATTGAGCTGCGCACCAAAGATGCTTTCACCAGCATGGCGGTGTTTGCGGTGCTCGCTCTGCTGATCATGAACTTTGCGTTCGAGCTGCGTGTGCCCGAGAAGAGCATCGTCGTGCCCGGCGTGCTGTGGGTGACAGTGGCGTTTGCCGGCGTCCTGGGGTTGGGACGGGCCTTCGTTCACGAGAAGGACAAAGGCAGCCTGTCCGGTCTGATGTTGGCGCCAGTGGACCGCAGCGCTATCTATTTCGGCAAGATGCTGGCGAACCTGATTTTCATCCTGGTTGTCGAGGTTTTTATCCTGCCGCTGATCGTCCTGTTCTTTAATGTACCCCTCATCAGCGCACCCTTGTTGCTGATCCTTCTGTTAGGTACAATTGGCCTTGCCGCAGTCGGCACAGTGTTTTCGGCGCTCACCGTGAATACGCGTGCTCGTGAGGTGTTGTTGCCGGTGCTCCTCTTTCCCATCCTGCTGCCGGTCTTGGTGGCTGGCATTCGCTCGACCATCGGCTTGCTGGAGGGGGAGTCCCTCGCCGACCTGAGCAATTGGCTGCGGCTAATGGTGTTTTTTGATGTGCTTTTCATCGTCGTCGCCTATCTGACCTTCGAATATGTCGTGGAAGAATGAGATGTCGTCCATCATGAATCCCTCCCGTCGCACCGTCACTGTCCTCAATGTGGTGTCCCTGGTCGCCATGATGGTCGCCATCTACATGGCCACGATCCAGGCGCCGTCGGCGACCAATATCGACGAAAGCATCCGTCCGGCGCAGCGAATCATCTATTTCCACGTGCCTTCCGCCTGGATCAGCATGCTGGCTTTCTTAGTAACCTTTGTGGCCAGCGTCGTCTATTTGCGTTCCAAACATGTGAAGTGGGACATTCTCGCCCGGTGTTCAGCCGAACTCGGCATCTTGTTCACCCTCGCCGCCACGGCCAGCGGCTCCATCTGGGGCAAGCCGGCCTGGAACACCTGGTGGACCTGGGATCCGCGGTTGACCACCTACACGATCGTCCTTCTGCTCTACATTGCCTACTTCATGCTGCGAGGAGCGATCGAAGAGCCAGAGCGGCGTGCGCGTTTCGCCGCTGTCTACGGTATCTTCGCATTCCTGAGCGTGCCGCTTACGTTCATGTCCATCCGCTGGTGGAACACGATTCATCCCGTGATCCTCGACCCCAATGAAGATTTCGGTCTTGGCCCGGGCATGGCCAGTGCCTTCATGATCGGCATACTGGCTTTCACTATCCTTTTCGTCACGTTGTTGGCGAACCGTCTGCGCGTCGAGTGGATGGTCGAGCGGGTGGCGGCGCTGCGTGAGCGGCTGCTGTCGGCCTGATCTCGACCTGACCCGTCCCCACGCCCTGAGGTCAAATCATCATGGAATACTTCGTTGCTGCTTACGTCGTCATCTGGTTGGTGATCTTCGTTTTTGTCTTCCTCATGAACCGGCGGCTGGGTGCGCTGGATGAGCAAGTGACCATGCTGGAGGAAGCGCTCAAGCGGCAGGAGCAGAAGTGAGGCGTGCTGGCTGTAAGACTTGGCGATGTGCGCGCATCCAAGCAATAGTTCCAGGACAGGGGTTGTGACGGCGTCGCCTTTGGCCGGCCGGCGTACTTCAGACCCCGTCATGCCTCTTGGAGACTTCGTTTGGTACAGGTAAGCGCTCGCACGACGTTTCTGCACTCTGTAGCCCTGGTGATCGGGTTCACAGCCGTGTTCACGCTGCTTGGGGCGTCTATTGGCCTGATCGGGGGCTATGTGCTCTATGATCTGCTGCCAGCCATCGTGCGCGTGGGCTCGATCTTGTTGGTGGTTTTTGCGGTGCGCGTCGCCCACCTCAGGTTGAGCCATTGGCAGTGGGCTGTCCTGGCGTTGGCGGCAGGAGTTATCACTTTCGCTCTTGACCGCTTCGAGGCCACCGAGTCGGCGCGGATCGTCAGCAGCGTTCTTATCGCTCTAACGGTGTTGTCTGGAGCCGGTTGGGACAAGCTGGTGCTGGCCGTGCTGGCGGCGCTTGTGGCGGTTCTGAGCTGGTTCACGACCAAGAGCGGCCTGGGGACAGTGCCCTTGCCCGTGGTCGAGTCGGTGCTGGTGGGGATGATTGTGTACTTTGGCAATCGTACTGACTATTTCGACCGGGAGATGCGACTGGATATGACCGGCCAGGGCGCCGTTGCCACCTACTGGCGCAGCGCCCTTGTGGGTGTGATCTTCGCGGCGGGCTGGACGCCCTGCGTTGGGCCGATCCTGGCCGGCATCCTTTTGCTCGCCTCGCAGTCGCAAACGGCCTGGCAGGGTGCGTTGTTGTTGGGAGCGTACTCCTTTGGCCTCGGCATTCCTTTCCTGGTCGCAGGCGCACTGTTTTCGCGACTGACGATGTACCTTCCGCAGTTCTACCGCTACCTCCCTACCATCAGCATTATCAGCGGCATTCTCCTCTTCTTGATCGCGGTCTTGATGTTTACCAACAGCCTGGCGCAACTGGCCGCGTTCGGATCGTTCTTCAGTCTGGAAGCGGGGCTGGCGGTTGACTCGGCGAGCAGCATCTCGCTCTTGCTGGCCTTTGTGGCGGGCCTGGTGTCGTTCTTGTCGCCGTGTGTGCTGCCGCTTGTTCCAGCCTATCTGGGCTACCTGAGCGGCGCCACGCTGGGGGCGCAGGTCGTGGCTTCCGGCGAGCCGGCTGCGGTCTAGGGGGCTGTTCGCGCCATGATCGAGACTCCGTTTTCTTCTCAGCCTGCACCGCGCTCACAGCGCTGGCAGGCGGTGGTCGTTTTGGCGATCGGCCTGCTGGTGGGGCTCATTGCTTTGTATCTTGTCTGGCAGGAAAGCCGGCAGCCGGCGCCAGGCCCGGCGGTGCTGGTCGAGGAGAGCGGCATCTTCCCGGTCGCCAGCCTCGCCGCCGTGGACAGCAAACATGGCCAGCCAGACGCCGGCAATCTGGCGCCGGACTTCGCCATTCATCTGCCCGACGGCGCCACCACGACCCTGTCGGCCTACCGCGGCCAGCCTGTGCTGGTGAACTTCTGGGCGACCTGGTGCGGCCCATGCCGGCTGGAGATGCCTGACCTGGTGGCGGCGCAGAAGAAGTATCAGGACAAAGGCCTGGTCATCATCGAGATCAACGATGCCGAGTCGCACGAGCGGGTGGCCGAGTTCGTCAAGGAATTTGGCATGAACATGCCGGTTGTCATCGACCCTATCGGTGAAGTCATGGACTCGTACAAGACGCAGTCACTGCCTTCGTCGTTCTTTATCGATCGTAGCGGCGTTGTGCAAGTGCGGTGGATCGGACTCATGACGCCTGAACTGCTCGAACAGAACCTGAAGAGGATTCTGTAGAGGAGTTGCGGACCAGGGCCTGATTTGAGGCGTTGCCATGTCTGTCTCACCCCATTTGAAACTCTACAGCCGGGTCAACTGTCATCTTTGTGAAGCGGCCTGGGACGAGCTGTCGGCGCTGGCTAAGGAACTGGAATTCTCAATCGAGCGTGTGGACATTGAGACAGACCCGCTTCTGATGGATCGTCTCCGCGATTTGGTACCTGTGGTGGATGTCGCAGACGGACCTCTGGTGTATGCACCGATTACCACCGACAAGGTGCTCGAGGCCATTGCGGCCAGTCGCCCAGGCTCAAGCGGTACGCTGCTGAACGACCCATGAGCGAAATCAAAATGGCGAAGCCTGCTGCTGCACCGACGGTCACGGATAGATTTGCGCAGGCAGTCGAGCGATGGGTGCAGTTCGTCGCCAAGCATTGGTTGGCGGCGCTGAACGTGCTTTTCCTGGTCTACGTCGGCCTGCCTTTCCTGGCGCCTGTGTTCACGCAGGCGGGGGCCACGCTTCCCGCCCGCATCATCTATACGATCTATGTTCCGCTGTGCCACCAACTGCCTGAACGGTCGTACTTCCTCTTCGGTGAGTCGAGGGTTTACAGCCTCGATGAGCTGCCGGTAGAGGTGGCTGATGCTGGCCCGCTGCAGCGACGAAGCTACATCGGGGATGAAGCGCATGGCTACAAAATGGCGCTGTGTGAGCGCGACCTGGCGATTTACGGCAGCATGTTCATCATGGGACTGATCTTCGCCTTGCGGAACCACAGACTGCCGCCACTGCCCCTCAAAGGGTATCTGCTCTTTGTGCTGCCGATGGCGGTTGACGGCGTGACCCAGCTCGTAGGATTGCGGACGAGCAACTGGTGGCTGCGCACGGTCACCGGCGCCCTCTTTGGCGTGGGCACCGTGTGGTTTGTCTACCCCTATCTTGCCCGTGTCATTGCCGATATCAGGCTGAGTTCGCCTGGCAACGACAAGGTGGCCTGATTACAGGCGGGCGTAATTTGGCGGTTTTGCCGGATGTCGTTATACTATCTTTCTACGTCTAGCGTTCTTCTCACCCGTCGGGTGGTCTCTCTCGACGGGTGTTTCTTTGTGAAGTTGGAGGCACCAAGTTGGCTTCGCACAAGTCTGCACAGAAAGCACATCGCCAGAGTCTCAATCACCGCGCCCGCAACCGCACGGTCAAAGGTTCGGTCCGCGCGGCCGTCAAGCGTACCCGCACTGAGATCGAGGACGGCGAGTTGGACGCCGCCCGCGAGTCGATCGAAGTCGCCATGAGCAGGCTCGATCGCGCCGCCAAGAAGGGGATCATCCACCCGAACAACGCCGCGCGGCGCAAGTCCCGCCTGATGCGCCAGTTGAACCAGGCCACAGCTTAGGGCTAATGGCGCAGTACTCCTGCGCCGCAGGATTCCCAGCGGCGCAGCAGTAGGTTTTTTCCATACGTAAAGCGCAAGCCGGACGCCCGTCCGGCTTGCGCGCGTTTTGTGCTGGCGGGAAGCGCCGCCGGCTGGGGTCACACCTGGGGCTGGCAGCGGGGACGAAAGAGGCCAGCCAGCAGATGGCCCGGCAGGGGCCGGTGGTGAAGTTCAAATTTCGATCTTGAAATAGAACAAATGTTCTGTTACAGTGGTGATGCGCAGATGGGAGGCCGCTGCCGGGGCATAGCCTCTCGGCGCATAAGGGCAACCCAGCGGGTTGCCGTACCCACCATCCCGGGCAACCACAGGGGGTTGCCGTACCCACCATTAGGGCAACCACAGGGGGTTGCCCCTACCCGCCACCCGCCACCCGTCACCCGTCACCCGCATCTCCTCCCATGAACCGCCTGCAGCTAGAGCGCCAAGCTGACGTCATCGAGTCCGTGCT
>CAZHTZ010000083.1:3161-17097 GCA_964535455.1 uncultured Caldilineales bacterium | reverse complement strand
TCGACTCGCACAAGCCTTACGATGTGCGCGAGGTCATTACCGCCATTGTGGACGCTGGCCGTTCCCTGGAGGTACATCAGCTTTGGGCCGAGAACATGGTGGTAGGTTTTTCCCGGCTCAACGGCTATGTCGTGGGTATTGTCGCCAACCAGCCCAATGCCCTGGCAGGCACGATCGACATCAACGCCTCGATCAAGGCCGCCCATTTCATTCGCACCTGTGACGCCTTCAACGTTCCCATCATTACGCTGCAGGATGTGCCCGGCTTCCTGCCCGGTCGCCACCAGGAGTACGGGGGCATTATCCGCAACGGCGCCCGCATGATCTACGCCTATTCCGAGGCCACGGTACCCAAATTGATGGTCATTACCCGCAAGAGCTACGGCGGCGCCTACTGCATGATGAGCAGCAAAGGCCTGCGCGGCGATCTGCTGTATGCGTGGCCCAATGCCGAGATCGCGGTCATGGGCGCCGAAGGCGCGGTCAATGTGCTTTTCAAGAAGGACGTAACCTCGGCCCCGGACCCCGAAGCCCGGCGAAAGGAGCTGGTGACCGACTACGAGGAGCGGTTCAATAACCCGTATATTTGCGCCGCCCGCGGCTTGATCGACGACGTGATCGAGCCGCGTGACACCCGCCGCGTGCTCATCCGAGCTCTGGAAGTCACCCTTTCCAAGCGTGAACGGCACACGCCGAAAAAGCATGGCTTGTCGCCGGCGTAGCAGAAGTGTCATGTGTCATGTGTCAGGTGTCATGTGTCAGGTGTCAGGTGTCAGGTGTCAAGAGTCACGATTCTGTTCAAGAAACGCAATACGTAATACGTAATACGTAATGCGTAATACTACTTTCAGCATGCGACCACCTATGTTCAAGAAGATTCTTATCGCTAACCGTGGTGAAATAGCGGTTCGGATCATCCGCACGTGTCGCGACCTGGGTATCTGGACGGTGGCGGTATATCCACCTTCAGACTTCGATTCGCTGCATGTGCGCATTGCCGATGAGGCGCACGAATTGCACTCTAGCAGGCGTTATGGCGACGGCGATGAGATTCTGAGCATCGCCCGCCAGACCGGAGTCGAGGCGATTCATCCCGGTTATGGCTTCCTGGCCGAGGATGCTGCCTTTGCTCGCTCCTGCGTGGAGGCCGGATTCGTGTTCGTAGGCCCACCTGTTAAGGTCTTGGAGCGGCTGCAGAGCAAGCATTCGATGCTGGACGAAGCCGAGGCCGCCGGTTTTCCAACCCCACCCCATTCGACGAAGACCTGCAACGGGGAAACACTGGACGCGATGGCGGCGGCGGCCGCGGCGCTGGGCTTTCCCATCGTGGTCAAGTCATGTCGCGGTGGCCGTGGCCGCGGGACTCGTCTGGTCTTCAAGCCGGAGGAACTGGCCGACGGCCTGGAGCAGGCGCGGCGCGAGTCACTCCTGGTCTATGGCGACGGCACCCTCTACCTGGAACGCGCCCTCTGGCCGGTGTGCCATGTGGACGTGCAGGTGCTCGCGGATCGTGAGGGCGCCGTTGTGCATTTGGGCGAGCGCAGCAGCTCGATGCAGCAGCACAACCAGAAGCTCATCGCCGAGAGCCCGGCGCCCTGTCTCACTCCTGAGCTTCGGCGGCGGGTCTGGCAGATGGCGGTGGAAATCACCCGGCTATTTGACTACTGCGGCGCCGGTACGGTCGAGTTTCTGGTGACCACCGATGGCCGCATCTACTTCAGCGACTTCAAGAGCCGGATTCAGGTCGTGCATCGCGTCACGGAGATGGTGAGCTCGATGGACATCGTTGCCGCGCAATTGGAGCTTGCCAGCGGGCCGCTTGCCAGCGGGCGCACGCTTGGCTTTGACCAGAGCGGCGTTTGTCTCAACGGCTGGGCCATGCAGTGCCGCATCAATGCCGAGGATCCCTGGAACCACTTTCTTCCCAGTCCCGGAGTGCTCCACCGCTTTCGTCTTCCCGGGGGCCAGCATGTCCGTGTTGACACCTACGGGTATGCTGGCTGCACTGTGCCCGAGCGATATGATTCCCTGCTGGCGCTGGTCGTCACTTGGGGCGCCGATCGCGACGAGTGCATCCGTCGTATGAAACGAGCGCTGCAGGATTTCGTGATCGTGGGTGTGCAAACGAATCTTCCACTCCACCAACGCATCATGGAGCACCCCGACTTCATCCAGGGCCGGTACAAGACCGACTTCATCCAGCAGGCGCGGCTGGCCGACCCCGCGCCCATGGCCAGCCTGCGTGATCTCGCCATTGCGGCGGCGGTAGCCTACGAGCGCCGCACGAGGGCGATCCGACCCGTCGAGCCGGAGCGGCTTCGCAGCGGCTGGCATCGTTCCGCCCGGCGGTTGCCCGGCTAGGAGGAGACCATGAGCAGGCTACAGATCACGGTCGACAATCAGACTTTTGAGGTTCAGGTGCAGGCTGATGGCAGCGATCCCGAGCAGTTTACGGTCTGCGTCGATGGCGTGATGGTGCCAGTTGTGGCGCCGCTCGCCGACGAACAGGGTGCGTTGGAATGGGCGCTGATCGACAATCGTCCCTATGAGATCGCTATTGACCGGAATCTCGGCTGGATCAGGTGCTGGAGCGGCCGGCACAGCCTACAAATACGCGATCGCGACGTCCTGTTTGCCCGGCCTGCGGGCGGCGACGGGCGAGTGGCGGCGCCGATCCCTGGCCTTATCGCCAAGGTACACGTAGATGTTGGTGCGCGCATCGAGCTGGGGCAGCCGGTCGTCGTGTTGGAAGCAATGAAGATGGAGAATGAGATTCGGGCCACGCGATCGGGGTCGGTGGTGGCGCTGCATGTGCGGCCGGGCCAGACGGTGGGCATGGGCGATTTGCTCGTCGAAATCGCTTGATCCTGTGTCCTGGCTGGCGCCGCGCACGCGGCCGGTGTCCGTCTGGCCCGGCGTTTGCCTGTTCCCTGCCTGTCTGTTACAATCTTCACTAGCCTTTGACGACGACGCACCGCAATAGGGAGATCTCTGTTGAGCCTGCAGACTGCTGCCAATCTGTCGTTCCTTCTCCTCGCCGTGGAAGGCTTTTTTATTATGCTGTCCCTCGGCGTGTTTCTGTTCTATGTGCTGCGTGGTCTGCGTGCGGGGAGAAGCTGGCTGCGCACGACGGGGCTCCCGCAGGGTCAACGTTATGCGGCAACGGCCGCTAAGGAAACCCGTCGCTATAGCGACAAGGTCACCAATCCGTTCATACAGGTTGAAGAGGTGACCGCGGCCGGCCGTGCGACCATCTCCGGCCTGCCGGCGGCGCTGCGCCGCCGGCGCGAAAAGTAAGGGTCATAGGAAACGATGAGCGAACGAAATCGAATTCTGGTCGCGGGCGGCATCATTGGAGCCCTACTTGGGTTGGTCGTTGCAGTCCTGGTGGCAGGTTCGCGGGACAAGCGCCGGGCGGCCGGGCGGGAGACGCAAAGCATTGTCGCGTTCCGGTCGGCAGGGGACTGGCTGAAGCTTGTTGTGTCCCTCGTCCTACTGTTGCGCCAATTGGCCGACCTGTTGGCGCCGAGGACCGGCCGGTGAGACACCGTATGGCTACACAACCCGGCACCCAGGAGCGCCCGCTGCGCGTCGCCATCATTGGCGCCGGCCCTTCTGGCTTCTATGCCGCCCAGGCCTTGCTGGCCCAGGCAGACCTGAACGTGGCGGTCGACATCATCGACCATCTCCCGGCGCCGTACGGCCTGGTACGGTATGGCGTGGCGCCTGACCACCAGAAGATCAAGTCCGTCACAAAAGTCTACGACCGCATCGCCGAAGATCCCCGCGTGCGTTTCCTTGGGAACGTCACGTTCGGGCGTGATCTGACCCATGACGACCTCCGTGCGCACTATGAGCAGGTCGTTTACGCGGTAGGCGCTCAAACCGATCGACGCCTCGGCGTTCCTGGCGAGGACCTCGTGGGAAGCTATCCCGCCACCGACTTCGTCGCCTGGTTCAACGGTCATCCCGACTATGCCCATCTCTCATTCGATCTGTCTTGCGAAAGTGTGGCCGTGGTGGGCGTGGGCAACGTGGCGATGGACGTCGCCCGTATCCTGGCCTTGTCGCCGGCCGAGCTGGAGGCCTCAGACATCGCCGATTACGCTCTGGAGGCGTTGCGAAAGAGCCAGATCCGCAACATCTACGTGATCGCCCGCCGTGGTCCGGCCCAGGTGAAGTTCACCAACCCCGAGCTGCGTGAGCTCGCCGAGTTGGAGGAGACGGACGTCATCATCGATCTGGCGGAGCTTGAGCTGGATGCGGCCAGCGAAGCTTCGATTGCTGACAACCGCGAGGCCCAGCAGAACCTCGACATCATGCGCCACTATGCGGGCATCGGCGACACCGGCAAGCCCAGGAACATCTACTTCCTGTTCATGCGGTCTCCTGTCGAGCTTAGCGGCGATAACGACGGGCGCGTCACCCGCATGAAGCTGGAGAGGAACATCCTCCGAGCCGGCGAAGGGGGCAGCCTGAATGCCGTGGGTACTGGTGAATACGAGACGATCGACGTGGGGTTGGTGATGCGTTCCATCGGCTACAAGGGTGAGCCGCTGTCTGGTGTGCCTTTCGACAGCCGCGCCGGCGTGATCCCCAACGTTGGGGGGCGTGTCGTCACCACAGACGGTCAGGTGGTGCCTGGTGAGTACGTAGTAGGCTGGATCAAGCGCGGGCCGACCGGTATCATCGGCACCAACAAGCCTGATGCCGTTGCCACCGTGCGTCTGATGCTGGAAGATATCCCTGGTCTGGCGCCGGTGGTAGATGACAAATCCAGGCCGGAGAGCGTGTCCGCCCTGTTGAGAGAGCGCGGGGTGCGCTTCGTGACCTGGGAGGAATGGAAGCTGATCGATGAGGCAGAGGTGGCGGCAGGTGAAAAACTGGGGCGACCGCGCGTCAAGCTCACCACGGTGCCGGCGATGCTGGCAGCCATCGACCAGGGCAGGGAAGCGTTGATTCAGGATGTTCTGATCGTCGGAGGCGGCCCGGCGGGGCTCTACGCGGCCTTTTATGTCGGCCTGCGTGGTCTCAAGGCCCGTGTGTTGGAGGCCATGCCCGTGGTAGGCGGACAGCTTTCTGCGCTCTATCCGGAAATGGACATCTATGACGCGCCCGGGTTTCCCAAGATCGGGGCCATAGAGCTGGTGGAAGCGTTACGCATGCAGGCGGAACGGTTCGGTAAGCAGGTCGACATCCGCACGGGCACGCGGGTGGAGTCACTCGACCGGGACGAGCATGGTTTGTTCGTCGTCAAGGTTGACAAAGGCGAAACCCATCGGACCCATAAGCTCATCCTGGCCACCGGCCTGGGCGCGCTGGTGCCGGTGCGGCTCGATAACCCCTCCCTTAGCAAGTACGAAGGCAAAGGCGTCTACTACTTCGCACGTGACCGCGCCGTTTTGCGCGGCAAGAATGTTGTCGTGGTGGGCGGTGGCGACAGCGCCGTGCTTTGGGCTCTGAACCTGAAGGATTGGGCTGCCAAGGTGATGCTCATCCACCGCCGAGACACGTTCCGCGCCCGTGAGGGCAACGTGGCTGAGCTGATGAGCAGCGGAGTTGACGTCCGTCTCTTCCACGAAGTGAAGGAAGTCAAAGGCAAGACCAGCGTGGAAGCGGTCGTACTTGTCGATAACCGCACCCATGAAGAGTTCGAGCTTCCGGCGGGTGCCCTCTTGCTGGCGCTGGGCTATCGAGCCGAGCGACGCATCGTCGAGAGCCTGGGTATAGCTCCGGACGAAAACGGCATCAAGGTCGATGGCGTCATGCAGACCAATGTGGAAGGCGTCTATGCCATTGGCGACGTCGCTAAGGTGGCGGGCAGTGTGAGCCTCAAGCTAATTGCCACCGGTTTGGGCGAAGCCGCCATCGCCGCCAACCATGCCTGTCATGCCCTGCGCCCCGACAAGCCCATCATCCCCCAGCACAGTTCCTCGATGAGACTATAGATAGGTGTGTAAACAAGTGCGACGCACCTTGAAGGTGCGTCGCACTTGTTTACTTTTGCCAGGGGAAGCGAAACCGCCGTTCTTCCGCCGCCGGCAGCGCCACGTCGCCAGCGGAATCTGCGGCTGTCTCATCGCCTGGTACGACGGACGGTGGGGCGGCATCGGCTGCTCCGCCAGGCTCCACCGTCGCCGTGGGAGGCGCCTCGATGATGCTGGCTGCGGCGGGGATGGCTGGCGGTGTCTTTAACGGTTCCATCACGATCGCCTCGGAGTCCGGCAGGTCTGCAACTGCGGGCGGCGTGGCGTCTCCAAGGGAGACAGCCTCCGCGTCTTCAGGGGAGACAGCCTCCGCGGCACCGGCGAAAACGCCGACGACCTCCTCATGTATTACGCCACCGGCGTCGATTGCCATGCCGGTGTCGGCGGCAGCATCCTCGAGCGCCGGCTTGGCCGGGCCTGTGAGCATCAATCTTTCAGCCTCGGCCAGGGGCACCCCACTGGCGTAGACGTTGGCCAGGATGGCGCCAGTTTGACGCATCGGCATATCACGGCGCAGCGGTGTATCGCTCTGCTCCCACAGCTCAACCAGAGCGCCGTAGTCCCATTCGGCGGTGATGACGGCTTCGGCCAGTGGGCTGCCAACCTCCACCATGACGCCTGAGAAGCGCGGGGTGAAGTCGGCGGGGGCGAAGATGGCGCTGGCGCCGACAAAGGGGGCCACCTCCGCTTGCGCAAAGGGGTCCGGACCGGTGAGAAAGCTCACCAGGCCGTAAAGCTGGTTTTCCTGGCAGCGAGCATGCGCGGCCTGGCGAATCTTGTGGTAAGTGGCGGGTTGGTTGACGGCAGCGAGCGCCACCAGCATGTCAGCGCCCTGATAGGCCAGGATACGGGAAGGCTCAGGATAGAGCGTATCGCCGCCGATCAGAATTCCCAGGCGACCGGCAGGCGTGGGAATGATACCCCAGCCCTCGGCGGGCTGCGCCAGGCTGGTCTCGCGACGAGCGACCATCACCTTGGCCTGCTTGCCTAGAACGGCGCCGTCGGGTCCGAAGACGTAGGCCACGTTGTGAACGATGCCGGTGTCGCCGTCTACCTCGTAGACGGTCCCTGCCACGATGGTGATCTCATAGTGGCGGGCCAGACCGGCGAAGACGCCGACGTAGGCTTCGCGTAAGGCTTCAGGCATGGTCCCCACGGCGCTGACCAACGACTTGCGCAGGTCGGCCTGGGCTATGCTGGCGGCGCCACTGGCGACTTTAGCCTTGGTCCGGTCCCAGAAGCCCGCCCTGGGGTGCTGACCCTGCCCCGCGGTCTTGAGCAGTTCGTTCCGCCACCCGGAAAAGGTGGCAACGCTCGTAGCCAGGCCGCTGAGCTCGGGGAAGACCGCCAGGACGGCGCCCTTGGCCTTGGCCGTGCGCAGGAATCGATTCAGATAGGCCGGGTAGTCGTCGGCGGTTTTGGGAACGATGAGTCGCTGCTGGATACAGGCGACAATGGGTTTGTCCATGGGGCATTTGCCTAGGAGTGGGTGCAGAGCGTCGTCTTCCCCCATCGTAGCACGGGTGCACGGCAATGACACATCCTGCCCCGGGCGGCTGCGCACAGGCTTCATTTTGCAGCGCCGTACCTTGACACGGGCGCATAAAAGGGGTATGATCAAAACATCGTAATGTTAGAATGTTCGTACAACTTGGAGAACCGTAAAGATGTCGGGCCTACTGCAAGATCAAATCAACCGGCAAAGCTATTCCCCGCTGCACTGGCAGCTCTATGAGTTGTTGAAGGGCAAGATCGCGGCGGGGGAATGGCGGCCCGGCGATTTGCTGCCCACCGAGACCCAGTTGGTCGAGCAACATCAGCTCAGCCGGGCTACGGTGCGACAGGCTCTCGACGCGCTGGTGCAGGAGGGTCTGATCTATCGGCAACGGGGCAGGGGTACTTTCGTGGCCCATCCCACGGTCGAGCAGGGATTGGTGCGCATCGTCAGCTTCACCGAAGACATGCGCCAGCGCGGCTTCAGACCGGGGACGGAGGTGTTGGGGGCGGGACTGGTAGGTGCAGCGCCGGACATCGCCGCTCACCTGGGCGTCACGCCCGGCGCCGAGCTGGTGTGCATCGAACGTCTGCGTCTGGCCGACGGCGAACCCATGAGCATTGAGATCTCGTATCTTGTGCACACTTTCTGCCCCAACATCCTGAGTTTGCACAATTTCGCCGAGGAGCCGCTGCGCGAATGCCTGGAGCGCGATTACGACATCCGTCTGGGCAGCGCCCGCCAGTCGATCCGCGCCATCGCCGCCGAGCCGGCGCGGGCCGAGGTGCTGTGCATCGAGCCGGGGGCGCCGCTGCTTTTTATCGAAAGAGTTTCGTTCACGCAGCAGTCCGTACCCGTCGAGTTTTTGCGCGTCTACCATCGCGGCGACCGCTATGTCCTCTATAACGAGTTGCGAGGATAGCCGACCGCTGACCGCAGGCAGCTTGCTGTACGCTGGACCCCGTCCTTTGATTCCTTGTCCTCTGACGACTATCTAGTTCCCAAGGAGACCCTCGTATGCGACAACCCAAGGTATCGTGCGGCATCTGGTTCCTGGGCGCTACAAGCGATCGCTTCGTCAAAGCCGGTTACCGGCCCGACAAGACCATCGTCGAGCGCTTCAATCTGGCAGCTTCGATTCCGGGCGTGAAAGGCCTGGAGATGCACTATCCCACCGAGGTGACTGACGCCAACTACAAAGAGCTTAAGAAGCTGGCCGATGATCTTGGCCTGAAGATCGTGCAGTTTTGCCCGCATCTGTGGGTGGACCCCAAGTTCAAGTTCGGTCAATTCACGAATCCTGACGCCAGATTGCGCCAGGAGGCGCTGGACCTGGCCAAGCGCACCACCGATCTGGCGCAGTTCATGGAAGCGGAGATCATGGTCTACTGGCCTGCCCAGGACGGTTATGATTATCCATTCCAGATCGACCACCGCCAGCGCTTGGACAATCTGGTGGAGAACCTCACGGCGTGGGCCGACTACATCCCCAGCCAGAAGCTCGTGGTCGAGTACAAGGCCTGGGAACCGCGGGCGCGCATCATGCTGCCAACCATCGGCCACTGCATGACCATCGTCAACGAGATCAACCGGCCCAATATGGGCGTCAACATCGACATGGGCCATGCCTTCATGATGAAGGAAAACCTGGCCGAATCGATCTCGCTCTGCTGCCGCTACGGCAAGCTCTTCCACACGCATTGGAACGACAATTGGAAGCTATTTGATGACGACGTCATCGTGGGCACGATCAACCTGTGGGAGACCATCGAAGCGCTGTTCTGGCTCGACGAGTGGGAGTACGACGGTTGGTTTGGCCTGGACCTCTTCCCCTACCGTGAGGACCCGGCGCAGGTCGTGGCAGAGAGCATCCGCAATCTCGAGTTCGGCTACGAACTGCTCGACCGCGTCCCGCGGGATGAGATCCGCGACGTCTTCCGTACCTCCGATGCCATCAAGATTTCGCAGCTGATGCGAAGGATGCTCGGCGGAAGGTAGGGCGTTGCACGTTTGCACGTTTGCACGTTGCACGTTTGCACGTTTGCACGTTGCACGTTTGCACGTTGCACGTTTGCACGTTTGCGCGTTTGCGTGCATTGCACCGTTTCATGCTATTTCGACGCGTATTACGCCTTAGGCATTACGCATTACGTAACATAACCGGCTGCAAGGTTTGAAATATGATCGATGTCGTCTGCTTAGGTGAAGTGCTGATCGATATGTTCCCTGCCGAGGTGGGGCGACGACTGGTGGAAGTGTCCGCCTTCCGCCCCAAACCAGGCGGAGCGCCGGCGAATGTAGCGGTGGCGGCGCGGCGGCTGGGCGCGACCAGCGCCTTTGTTGGCAAAGTAGGGGATGACATCTTCGGGCACTTCCTCATTACTGTGCTGAAGAACCTGAATGTCGAGACACGCGGGATGCGGGTCGATGCGAACGCGCGTACCACCATGGCCATCATCGCCCTTCCCGACGTGAATCACCCGGAGTATGTTTTCTACCGCAATCCCGGCGCCGACACCCAGTTGGCGCCTGCCGATCTGGATACTGAGTTGCTTAGCAGCGCCCGCGCCTTGCACTTTGGTTCGCTTAGCCTGACCGATGAGCCGGTGCGCAGCGCTACCTACGAGGCCGTCCGGCTTGCGCGTAGTGGTGGCGCCTTGATTTCATTTGACGTCAACTATCGTCCCAGCCTGTGGACAGGACCCGAACAGGCGCGAGTCCAAATCGAGGCCATGATCCCGTACGCTGACCTGGTCAAGGTCAATGAAGGCGAACTCCAACTGCTGGAGGGCGACCTGCCCCTGTCGCAGGCGGCAGCGCGCTTGCTTGACCGCGGCCCCCGGCTCTGCGTTGTGACGTTGGGGGCGGACGGCAGCTACTTCCGATCGACGGCAGGGGAAGGGCGTGTCGAGCCGTTCCGAGTGCGCGTGGTAGACGCCGTTGGCTGTGGAGACGCCTTCATGGGTGCACTTCTCGTCCAACTCACGCGCGACGGCTGGTCCGATCTGGGATCCGATCGTCTGCGTCACCTGCTGCGCTACGCCAACGCCGTCGGCGCCATCACGGCTCAGACGGTGGGGGTGATCCCGGCGCTGCCGACAGCGGCCCAGGTCGAAAAGTTCCTGCAAGGGACGCCGGGTACGGCGTAGGTAGAGCACCCAGATGTCAAACTTTCAAGAGCTGCATCAAATCGCACGGGACCTGCGCCTGGACGTCCTGGAAATGACGACGCTGGCCAGGTCTGGGCACCCATCGAGCTGCTTCTCGGCTGCCGAGATCGTGACGGCCCTGTATTTCGGAGACGTATTGCGCTACCGGCCGCATGATCCGGGGTGGCCGGAACGAGATCGCTTCATCATGAGCAAAGGGCACGCGGCGCCCCTGCTCTATGCCGCCCTGGCCAAGGCAGGATACTTTGACCGTAGCCAGCTCTGGAGGCTGCGACAGATCGACAGCCCCGTCCAAGGGCACCCCATCCAGGGTATGATGCCGGGCGTGGAGGCGACCACGGGCTCACTGGGGCAGGGCCTGTCAGTGGGCCTGGGGCACGTTCTCGGCGGGCGGCTGAACGCCTGTGTATACACAGGCCGCCTGGACTACCATGTGTACGTCTTGTTGGGCGATGGCGAATGTGAGGCCGGTCAGGTCTGGGAAGCGGCGATGGCGGCAGCGCATTTTCATGCCGGTCGCCTGATCGCCATCCTCGACTACAACAAGTACCAGGAGACCGGCCCCATCGCCCGCGAGATGGCCCTGGAACCGCTGGTGGCCAAGTGGCAAAGCTTCGGCTGGCGCGTGCTGGAGGCCGACGGCCACGATTGCGGCGATCTGCTCGCCAAGCTGGCCGCGGCACGGCAGGTAGAGGACAAGCCGGCCATCATCATTGCCCATACCGTCAAGGGCAAGGGCGTCTCGTTCGTTGAGGCGGATTTCACGTTTCACGGCCGGGCGCTGACGGCGGAGCAAGCCGACAAGGCCCGCGCCGAGCTTATGGCCGCTTAGGCGATTCGTGAATCGCCCCTACACCATCCGCAATTGTCATAACGAGGAGCCCAGGCGATTCGTGAATCGCCCCTACACCATCCGCAATTGTCATTCTGAGGAGCCCAGGCGATTCGTGAATCGCCCCTACATCATCCACAATTGTCATAATGAATGTCATGGAACTTGGTAAACGGGCAGGGCTGGCGCCCTGCAAACAACCGCTGCGCGACATCTTCGGTGAGGCGCTGCTCGAAGTGTGCGTCCAGAACCCCAAGGTCGTGGTTCTGGACGGCGATCTGGGCAACTCGACCAAGGCCGAGACGGTGCGCATCAACTTTCCCGAGCGCTTCTTCAACCTCGGCATTGCTGAAAGCAACCTGGTGGGCGTGGGTGCGGGCCTGGCAGCCTGCGGGTTCATTCCCTTCATTACAAGCTTCTCATCCTTCTTGCTGTGTAACGCCTATGACCAGATTCGCCTGGCCATCGCCATGTCCAACATCAACGCCAAGGTGCTGGGCAGCCACGGCGGCATCACCCTGGGCAAGGACGGTCCCACCCAGATGGGCATCGAGGACATCGCCCTTGTCGGTGGACTTCCCACCTTCACGATGCTCGTGCCCAGCGACCCGGCATCGATGCGGGCGGCCGTGAAGGCGGCGGTCGAGCATGTGGGCCCGGTGTGGCTGCGGTCCAGCCGCATGGCCCTACCCTACATCTACGCTGAGGACGACTGCCCGTTTACCATCGGCAAGGCCAACGTGGTGCGTGAAGGCGGGGACGTCACCCTGATTGCCTGCGGCATCATGGTCGCAGCGGCGCTGGACGCCGCCGCGGACCTGGCCGCTGATGGCATCGAAGCTCGGGTCCTGGACATGCACACGCTGCGGCCGCTGGATGTGGAGGCGATTGTGGCGGCGGCCCGGGAGACGGGCGCCATCGTGACGGCCGAAGAGCACCTGTTGACCGGCGGCATGGGCAGCAACATCGCCCGCGTCGTCGCCTCGCACCACGCCGTGCCCATGCGCTTCGTTGGCCTGGCCGACACCTACACCGAGTCGGCGGAGCCGGAAGACCTGCTGCGAAAGTACCACCTCACCTCGTCTGATATCGTGCTCGCCGCGCGCGAGGCGGTGGCCGCTAAGGAGCGGGCGGCAAAGGTCGCCTCGGCGAGGGCAGGAGGCGCCTGATGCTCTACCGCCAACTACAACAGCGACAGCAGGAGAACCGCACCATACGCATCGGCGTCAGCGGCGCCGGCTGGATGGGCAGCGGCTTTGTGGCAGCGGTGGCGCAAATGCCCGGCATGGTGGTGAACGTGCTGGCCGACCCCGATCTCGGCGCCGCCCGCGCTGCCTTTGCAGCGGCAGGGGTCCCGGCGGGAGCTGTCGTCGAAGCCAGCGCCATCGGCGCGGCGATGGATGCCCTGGCCGCAGGGAAGTGCGTGGTCACGGGATCGTATTCCCTGGCGTCGCAGCTCGACGCGGTCGACATCGTCGCCGATGTGACCTGGTCGCCGGCCGTCGGCGCCGAGACCGCCTATGCCTGCATCCAGAACGGCAAAGATGTGGTGCTGGTCAATATCGAAGCCGATGTCACCGTGGGGCATATTTTACATAAGCTTGCAAGGGACGCCGGTGTGCTGTACTCGGTCTCGTCTGGAGATGAGCCGGGCTGCCTGATGGAGTTGCATGACTTTGTTCGCTGTCTGGGATACGAGGTCATCGCCATCGGTAAGGGCAAGAACAACCCGCTCGACCCCAACGCCACGCCCGACAGCGTCGCCGAGTCCGCCATGAAGGTGGGGAAGGATGCATATCAGACGGCATCGTACGTGGACGGCACCAAAACGATGTTCGAGATGACCTGTGCTGCCAACGCCAGCGGCTGCCGGCCGCTGCAACGCAGTATGACCGGTCCGGCAGCGACGCCTGAGACCGTGACCGGACTGTTCGCCCTGGTCGAGGACGGCGGGATCAGCCAGTACCCGGGCGTCGTGGATTTCGTCCAGGGACCGGCAATGGCGGGGGGTGTGTTCGTGGTCGTGCGGATCAACGAAGCCAGAATTGCCGCCGACCTCAAGTACCTCAAGGTCGGCAACGGCAGGTACTCGACCTTGTTCCGCCCCTACCACCTGTGGTTCCTGGAGGCGCCTCTTTCCGTGGCTCGCGCCCATCTCTACAAGCAAGCCACGCTTGTGCCCCTGGATCGGCCCGTGGCTGACGTGATGACGATCGCCAAGCGTGACCTGCGTCCCGGCGATCGTCTTGACGCCTTCGGCGGATTTGCCTTCCACGGCGCCATGGACCGTGCCGAGGAGGCTTTCCGCCTGCACGCTCTGCCCGCCGGCCTGGCCCCGGACGCCGTCGTCACCCGACCCGTCGCAAAGGGAGAGGTGGTGACCTGGGAGGACGTGAAGCTTGATGAAACCAGCCTGCTTGTGCAGCTTCGCCGGCAACAGGATGACCTTTTC
>CAZHTZ010000083.1:0-3061 GCA_964535455.1 uncultured Caldilineales bacterium | reverse complement strand
GATGCGTATTGGCGTTTTCACGGCGCTGTTTCAGAATCTGCCATTCGAGGAGGCGTTGGACAAAGCCGTGGCGGCAGGGGTCACGGCTGTCGAGATCGGCGCCGGCGGCTATCCCGGCAGCCAGCATTGCCCCGTCGATGAGCTGCTGGAAAGCGCCGTCAGGCGTAAGGCCTACCTGCAGGCGATCCACAGTCGCGGCCTCATCCTCAGCGCACTCAGCGTGCACAACAACCCTGTGCACCCTGACAAGGCGTTTGCCCGCACCTCGGACGAGGTGCTGCGCAAAGCCATCCGCCTGGCGCAACTGCTGGAGGTTCCGGTCGTCAACGGTTTCTCCGGTCTACCTGCCGGCGCTCCTGGCGACACCATGCCCAACTGGGTCACTTGCCCCTGGCCTTCCGAGTTCATGGACGTACTGGATTATCAGTGGAACCAGGTAACGATTCCGTATTGGCGGGAGCTGGGCAAATACGCCGAAGGTCATGGCGTTAAGGTCGCTTTCGAGATGCATCCGGGCATGCTGGTCTACAACGTCGAATCCCTGCTTCTGCTGCGGAACGCGGTGGGTCCGGTCTTGGGGTGCAACTTCGATCCGAGCCACCTGTTCTGGAACGGCGTGGACCCCGTTGCGGCGATTCGGGTGCTGGGCGACGCCATCTTCCATATGCACGGCAAGGACGTCTACGTCGACCCGCTCAATGTCGCGGTCAACGGCTGCAACGACAACAAGCCCTATGGCCAGATCGGCCAGCGCGCCTGGACGTTCCGTACCATCGGTTACGGCCACGACATCAAGGTCTGGAAGGACATCATGAGCGCCCTGCGTTTGGTAGGCTACGACTATGTCGTTTCGATCGAACACGAGGACGCCCTCATGTCCACCGACGAGGGTTTGCGCAAGGCTGTGGCGGCGCTCAAGGAGGCCTCGATGGCCGAGCCGACTGGCGACATGTTTTGGGCCTGAAGGTCTGAGTATACTCAGGCCTGAGTATACTCAGGCGCACAGGCGCGCGTGGATTTGACAGACGTCGTAGCCCGAAATACAATGCCGCGCATATACCATCTGTATACAGCCTGCATTCCGGAGCGATGATGCCGGTATTACCGGGCTTTAGGTGGCAGCCTCTTGGACACACTCGAGACGTATCTCGCGCAGCAACCGTGGCAAAGTTTGCCAGAGACATCCAGTTGGGGGAGCTCGCCCCTACTGCGTGATGTGGCCTATGAGCGTATCAAAGACGCGGTGCGGCACGGTGTGCTGCTGCCGGGGCAAGTGCTGTCTGAGACCCGTCTGTCTAAGCTGCTGGGGATCAGCCGTACGCCGGTGCGCGAGGCACTGCAAAGCCTCGCCCAGGAAGGGCTCATTCAGATCATACCGGGGCGCGCCGTCACTGTGGCCGCGCCCTCGATGCAGGACTCGCTGAGCATCATCCACATCCGCTCGATTCTCGAACCAGAGGTCGTACGTTTGACGACGGAGACTCTTGCCCAGACGGCGCTCGAGACTCTTTGGCAGGTTGTGGTCGAGATGGAAACAGCCGCCCAATACGGCGACCGTACGGCGTGGTCCAAAGTGGACACTCGTTTCCACGAGCTGCTAAGCGCTGTATGCCCCAATCAAATCCTTGGCGAGCTGGCCATCCAGATGCGCAATCGTGTGTCCTACCTCGCCATCGATACGCAGACTTCGCGCGACCGCTTGATTGCCTGCACGGCCGAACATCGCACCATCGTCGAGAGAATGGCGGCGCACGATGCGGTGGGGGCTGGTGAGGCAACCAGCGAGCACATCCATCGCCTCTGGGAGAGCACCTTTCGGCGCTTTAACCAGAGTTAGGATCAGATCCCCCTTGCTGGCGGGGCCGTCGCTGGCGCTTCCGGCGGCGTCCAAACGCTCACCCAGTAGGCTGGGTCCGCCAGCAATCGTGCGGAATCCCTACCCTAAGGAGGTGAAGGAATAACCCCAGGCAACATCCGTGACACCCTCCCCTATCGTCAACGTCTGAGTATACTCAGGCCCTTTTCCGTTTCAACCCACTTGAAGGAGGAGTTCAAATGTCTAAGAAACTATGGCTGCCGTTGGTGCTCGTCGTGGCATTGGCACTGCTCGTAGCCTGTGCCGGCGCTCAGCCCACCCAGGCTCCGGCCGCCGCACCGACGAAAGCCCCGGCAGCAGAGCCGACCAAGGCCCCGGAACCCACCAAGGCTCCGGCGGCCGCCAGTGGCGTGAAAGAGTTGAAGATCCTGTGGGCGCAGTGGGATCCCGCCGACTACCTGCAGCAGGTCGCCCAATTGTACGAGAAGGAGACCGGCATCAAGGTCACCGTCGTGCAGGAGCCGTGGGGCTCGTTCTACAACCTGTTCTCGACCGAAATGGCGGCGCAGGGCGGCACCTGGGACATGGTCGTCGGCGACAGCCAGTGGCTGGGCCAGGGCGCGACGGGCGGCTGGTACGTGGACATGACCGACTTCCTGAACAGCACGGGCCTTAAGGACAGCGTCACGCCCGCCACCATGACCTACTACGGCGAGTATCCTACGGGCTCCGGCAAGTACTGGGCCTTCCCCACCGAAGGCGATGCCGACGGCTGGGCCTACCGCAAGGACCTCTTCGAGGACCCCAAGGAGATGGCAGCGTTCAAGGCCAAGTACGGCTATGACCTGGCCGTGCCCACCACCTACGCCCAGCTCAAGGACATTGCCCAGTTCTTCACCCGGCCCGATGCCGGAATCTACGGTGTGGCGATCTACACCCAGAAGGACTACGATGCCATCACCATGGGCGTCGAGAACACGATGTTCGCCTGGGGCGGCGATTGGAAGGATGCAAACAACAATGTCATGGGCGTGGTGAACTCGCCGGAGAACATCGAGGCCCTGCAGGCCTACAAGGACCTGTACGACTGCTGCCAGGCGCCTGGTCTGAGCAATGCCTTCTTCGCCGAGACCAATGACGCCATGATCGGCGGCAAAGCGGCGATGATCATGAATTACTTCGCCTTCTTCCCTGCCCTGGTCAACAGCGGCACCAACGCCAACTACTACGACAAGGTCGGGTTCT
>CAZHTZ010000082.1:4341-17155 GCA_964535455.1 uncultured Caldilineales bacterium | reverse complement strand
TGGCGCAGACCATGTACGCGGCAAGAAGCCCCGACTCCCGCGAACAGCCAGCAATGTGCGGGGTCAGCGTCACGTTGGGCAGCCTTAGCAGCGGCCAATCGGGTGGGGGCGGCTCTTGGGCGAACGTCTCCAGGCCGGCGCCCGCCAGATGCCCGTCGACCAGGGCACGATAGAGGGCGTCGTAATCGACCATGGGGCCGCGGGCGGTGTTGATAAAGTAGGCGCCGCGCTTCATACGGCGGAATTGGGGCTCGCCGAACAAGCCCCTCGTTTCCGGGGTGACGCGGGCATGCAGGCTGACGATATCCGACTCGGCCAGCAGGACGTCCAGGTCGCGGACGCGTTCGACGCCGTTGGCGGCGAACACTTCGTCGGCGACATAGGGGTCATAGGGTCGGCTTTGCGGTGATCCGTCGCTGTCAAAGGATATCCTGCAGGATGACGCCGAGCCCGATCAGGTAGAAGAAAAGAGAAATGGCTACCACCACGAACGTCCTCCCAACAGACAGGTCGAGACCCTCCTTAACCGCCACAAACAGCGTCGCCGCAAAATAGGCCATGGCCGCGGCGGCAAAGGCAATCGAGAGGAAACCGAGCACAATGCCGACGAAGGAGATGAGACCCACAATGACAGTGAAGAACATCGGCGTGTAGGCGAAGCCCACCAATCGCAAAATCTCGCCCATCCCGGCCTTGCCGCCAAACAGCTTGACGCCGACCACATAGATGATGGCTGAGAAGAGGAACCACCCTACGAAGCTCCAGGCGATGGTGGCAAGCACGCTGTTGCCCAACTGGCTCATGATCGAGGTATGCCCAATGCCGGCGCCGATGGCGGCGATCAGCACGATCAGCGCCGCCTGTGGCAACAGGCTGCTGTTCTGCTCGATCTCCTGGTAGGTACTGCGCTTAAGCGTCAAGACACCCACAATCCGTTCCAACATGATCTCCTCCACGAAAGTGCAGACGGTGCAACGCGATAGAAGCGCCTGATTCAGGCAGGTTCCAGGTCAGTGATCATACAGGTGTGCATCGAACCTGTCAATCACTATTCTCTCGCCTGCGTCAACCTGATCTTGTCAGACCGAACAGCCACATCCTCATCGGCGGTCGCCTCAGCACACGTACTTCGCCTGCCGTGCCGCCCCATTGTTGCGCACTCCGTGCAAGTGCTGCTGGGCATACGCGATGGCTTCCGCAGCTTCTATCAGGTGTCACGTCATTACGCATCGCGCATTACGCATTACGTCATCACCCCATCGCTCCCGTAAAATACGCTCATGCTATCGATAGGAGCCTGACCGGACCATGAGCCACCAAGCACTCCCCACCAAGAAGACCAAGATCGTCTGCACGATCGGCCCGGCGTCGCAATCCCAAGCGGTTCTCGAACAACTGATCGCCAGTGGGATGGACATCGCCCGCATCAACTTCTCCCACGGCGACCTGGACAGCCACCGCCAGTTGATCGCCAACGTGCGCGCTGCGGCGGCGGCGACAGGCCATCGCCTCGCTATCATGGGCGACCTGCCCGGCCCCAAGATGCGCATCGGACTCCTGGAGGAGGAGCCGATCCAGCTTGAGCGCGACCAGCCCATCATCCTGCAGCCCGGCAGCTTCGTGGGCAATGCCAGCCGCGTGGCGATGAGCTTCGAGGCGCTACCACGCGTGGTCAAACCCGGCAACATGATTTATGTCAACGACGGGTTCATACAGTTGGAAGTCGAGCGAGTGCAGGGGGATGAGGTCCACTGCCGGGTGCGCGTGGGAGGCGAGCTGCGCTCGCGCAAGGGCGTGAACTTCCCCGGCATCGACCTGGGCATCAGCGCCTTCACCGACCAGGACCGGGAGTTTCTGGCCTTTGCGGCTGCACAGGGGTTGGACGCCGTTAGCCAGTCGTTCGTCCAGGACGGCGACGACATTATCGCCGTGCGCCAGGCCGCCGCCGAACTCGGCTATGCTCCTTTTCTGATCGCCAAGATCGAGCGGGCGCGAGCGCTGGACAATCTGGACGACATCCTGGCAGCCGCCGACGGCATCATGGTGGCACGCGGCGATCTGGGCGTAGAGGTGCCTTTCGAGGAAATCGCCGTCCTGCAAAAGATCCTGATCAGCAAGGCGAACCAGAAAGGCAAGCCGGTGATCACGGCCACGCACATGATGGAGTCGATGATCTCCAACCGCCGGCCCACGCGCGCCGAGGTGACCGACGTCTCCAACGCCATCCTGGATGGCACCGATTGTGTCATGCTTTCCGGCGAGACCGCGATTGGCGGCTTCCCCGCCGATGCAGTGGGGGCGATGGCAGCCATTGCCGCCTACACCGAAAGCCATCTCCCCACCCGCCCGGCCGGTTCCCTGGTTGCAGTGGACGCGACAGCACCGAAGACGGGTTTCGGCAACAACATCTCCGTCAGCCTCTATCTCGCGTTTCAAGCACTGCACCCTGACATGGTTTTCGTGCCAAGCCGGACGGGCGCCACGGCGCGTCTCCTGGCACGCTTTCACTTGCCGGTGTGGGTTGTCGCCCTCTGCCAGACCGAGAAAGCCTGCCAGGAGCTTCTCTTCTCTTACGGCGTGTATTCAGTGTTCGAGGCCCAGCCGCGCGAGGTTTGGGGGCCTTATGTCACGAGCTGGCTGGCGCACCAGGGCATCCCGGTCCAATTGGTGCTGCTGACGGAAATGTCCAGCACTCTCCGTGAGCGGGATACCACCCATATCGAGATCATCGATTTGCGGGACGGCGAGGACGCGGTGGGGGATGCTATCGCGTAGAACGGGAAACCGGAAAACCAGTAGACCGGGAACTTCGTTGCGCCGGGCCTGACCAGGCTTCACAGATTCAAGGTCTACCTGTCTACTGCCTCCTGGTCTACCGGTCTACCGCCCCCCGGTCTACCGGTTCACGCTCAACCCACAAACTGCAGAAACCGTTCGTATGCCGTGTCCCAGGCATCGGCCGGTCCAGGTTCATAGCTGACCACGTCGAAGGACTGGCGGACCACACTGCGGGCCTCTGCCAGAGACCCAAACGTCCCCGTCGCCAAAGCCTGCAAGGCGATGTTGCCGATGGCGGTGGCCTCAACCGGCCCCGCCACCACCGGTCGCTGCAGGGAATCGGACGCGAACTGGCTGAGGAGGCGATTCTGCGAGCCACCCCCCACCACATGGACCACTTCCAAGCGGCGGTCGAGCAGCTTTTCCAGTCTCTCCGCCACCCAGCGGTAGCGCAGGGCCAGGCCCTCTAACGCGGTGCGCACAATCTCGCCGTGCGTTTGCGGCACGGGCTGGCCTGTCCTCTGGCAGAATGCTTGGATGGCGGCCGGCATGTCGTGGGGAGCAAAGAAGGCGTGGTCATCCGGGTCAATGACGGCAACGAAGGGCCGCGCGGCCGCCGCCATCTGGGTGAGATCGTCGTAAGTATAACTCTTGCCCTCGCGGTCCCATACCCGGCGGCATTCCTGCACCAGCCACAGACCCATGATGTTCTTCCACGGCAGCACCGTGCCGCCAGCGCCGCCGTAGCTGCTGATGTTGTAGCTCAGAGCCTCGGGCGTGACGATGGCGTGATCGGAGACGGCGCCCAGCAGCGACCAGGTGCCGGAGCTGAGCCAGAGGAAGTCATCATCCGCCGCCGGGACGGCCACCACCGCCGAGGCCGTGTCGTGCGTCGCCGGCGCCACCACCTGCAATGCGGTGAAGCCACTGTCTTCGGCCACGTCCGCCGCCAGTGGACCGACCACGGTGCCGGCCGCGATGACTTCGGGAAAGATGTGGTTGGGGATGCCGAGCTTGTCCAGCAATTCCACCGACCAGGCCCTGGCGCGGGAGTCGTAGAATTGCGTGGTCGTGGCGTTGGTGTACTCGACGGCCTTGCGCCCGGTCAGCCAGTAGTGGAACAGGTCGGGCATCATCAGGAAGGTGGCGGCGGACGCCAGTTGCGGCGACCGGCGCACGACCATGCTGTAGAGCTGGTACAGCGTGTTGATCTCCATGAACTGGATGCCGCCCGACCGCTCGTAGATCTCCTGGCGCGGAACCGCCTTGAATGCCGCGGCCATCATCCCCTCAGTGCGGCCATCGCGATAGCAATAGGGATTGCCCACCAGGGCGCCACTGCCGTCAAGCAGGGCATAATCAATGCCCCACGTGTCCACCCCCACCGAGACGAAATCGCGGCCGTGTTCATGCCGGACTTTGGCCAGCCCGTTCTTGATCTCGGAGAACAGGCGCAGTGCGTCCCAGTGCAGGCTGCCCAATACGCGCACGCTGCTGTTAGGAAAACGGTAAACGTCCTCCAATTGCAGCCGGTTGGCGGTCAGTCTGCCGATGACCACGCGCCCGCTTTCGGCGCCTAGATCGAGGGCAATGAATTGGCTCATGATTATCAACTCCTCAAAGGTGCACCCACGGGTGCGCACTCAGACGAAACCGAGATGCGGCGCGGATGCGGTCCGCCGGCCCGGCAAGAATCTACTTGACAACCAAGGCGTGGCGAAGTAGACTGGTCCTTATGTCGACAAAATAGGGGTGAAGTGCCCTACATCCGCAAGGTGGAAGAGCTCCAGGTGGCGTAAATGAAGCGCCGGGAACTGATCAAACGCCTAGAGGAGATGGGCTGCGTGCTTGTGCGGCATGGCGCCCGTCATGATTGGTACACAAACCCGAAGACGAAGCAGCGCCCGCCGCCTACGGTTGAAACCGTAGTCTGGCACAGCCAAAACCCGTTGAAACGGGTTGACGCCATGGGGCGCAGTGCGTTTCAACGCACTTTTCGTACCAGCCGGTGATTTCAATCACCGGCTCGAATGGCTCGAATGGCTGAAGTCATGCCAAACGACCCGCTAGTGCTCTTGCTGGCGACACGCCGCGATACTACGATGCGGTAGCTTTCTGCCTCATTCATGTCCTACGGACAGGAAACGCTCCACCCGCGCGGCCAGGCGCTCGACGATGGCATCGATGATGGACGCGCCTTTGGCGGCTGTGGCCGTGAAGCGCGGATCCGGACCAAGAATGCCGCCCTTCTCACCGACCGTGTCGTCGCTCAGCCGGTCAAGGTGGACCAGCTCTGGCCGCAGGGCCATCAGGATCGACGTCTCCCACTCGGCGGCGTGATCCCCGTGGTAGCCCAGGTCGGTGACCATGTCGTAGTCGGGCAAAATCCAGACGCGCGTTTGTCGCTGCGTTTGCAGGATGGTGAACAGGTTGGCGGCTTCCACAAGGGCAGCGACATGGGGCGGACCATAGTGTCCGGCCAGGACTACCACCAACCGGAAACCCACATCCGAAAGCTGCTCCAGATACTCGGTGAGCAACTGCATCACCGTCTCCCGCTTGAACTCAAGGGTCAAGGGGAAACCGCCGTGCTGCGGCAGCTTCAGGGTGTCGTAGCCACACCAGACCGGCGGCAGGACGATGCCCCCAGCCCGTTCCGCTACTTGCAGCAGGATAGCATGCGCCTTGAGGGCGTCGTTGCCCAGAGCCATATGGTAGCTGTGCCACTCCAGCGCGCCCCAGGGCAGATAAGCCACAGAGCGGCGCTTCAGCTCGGCCGTGAACTCGTTAGGAAGAAGTTCTTCGTAACGCATCGAGTCCTCCCCGGCAGCCACGCCGCGGGTGCAGGCAACGCCAACCTGCCCCACCCGCGCCCGGCTGCCGTACAGAGTGTGTTTGGGAATCAGGCGCAGTAAAAGATAGACGGGATTTCCATGAACTGGACGCCACCGCCTGGGACGGCCTCCGGCATCACCCAGGGGTTGACGGCCACGGCCCAGCGCCGGTACACCTCGGTCTGGCCGAGTCTTGCAAGCGCTTCACCCACATCGCCGTCCACCTCCAGATAGGCAAACATGCGGTTGCCGAGGGCAAAGATGCTGTAGTTGTGGATGCCTACGTCCTGGATCGCGTCAATCAGGTCCGGCCACGGGTTCAGGTGAATGTCGGTGTACGGCTCCAGGTGCTCTGTATGGACCTGCCAGGTCATGCCTACTCGGTTCATCATGTGCTCCTTGACGGACTTGAAGTTGTCGTCCCGATTCGTGCTGCGTGTTGGATGCTGCGTGGATGTCACAAAATTCCGACGTGCAACCCTTCGGGCTTGAGCCCTTCAGGGCGAAGCCTGCAACCCTTCGGGCTTGAGCCCTTCAGGGCGAAGCCTGCAACCTGCAACGTCCTATCCCCCCAGCGCGCCGCCACCGGCGCCCTGGCGCTCGATGGTGACCTTGTGGGCGTAGCCGTCCTCGCGATAGGCCACTATGGGGTCGGGATGGCGACCTGTCTCCAAACGTGCCTTGATCAACAAGGGCTGTACATCCAGCTCGAACGCCTCCATCAATACCCGATTGGCCAGGATGACATCGCCCGCCTCTTGAGCGGCCGCCAAACGTTGGCGGTCGATGACCAGCGCCTTGGCAAACGCGGTCTGCGTGTTCATCACCGACTGGATGATACCTTCCATGCTGCCCTCGACATTGTGCGACTGGTCAAGCATGTAGACGATGCCGTTGGCGGTGGCGGCAGTGGTCGGGTCGAGCGAGGCGTCGACGATCTGGTCGAAGATCAGGAAAAGTTCCAGCGGATTGATGGTCCCGGCCATGAGGTCGTCATCGCCGTATTTGCGGTTGTTGAGGTGGAAGCCACCCATCTTCCCTTCGTCGATGAGGATGGAAACGATGTGCTCGATGTTGGCGCCCTGGCTGTGGTGTCCCAGGTCAACCAGCACCTTAGCCCGATCCCCCAGCTTGTTACACATCAGCAGCGACATGCCCCAGTCCATGAGGTCGGTGGTGTAGAAGGCCGGCTCGAAGAACTTGTACTCGACGGCCAGCGTCATGTCCGCATCCATGGCGTCATAGAGTGCCTTCAACCCTTCGAAGATGCGGTGCTTGCGCGAGCGCAGATGGTCCTGGCCGGGATAGTTGGTGCCGTCCGCCAGCCAGATGCCGATGACCTTGGACCCCATCTCGCGGGTGATGCGCACGCAATCGACGAAGTGGTCGATGGTGGCCTGCCGCACGTCGCCAAAGGGGCTGCCGATGCTGCCCAGGCGGTACTGCTGGCCCATGAAGGTGTTCGGATGCACGGTGCCGATGGTCAGTCCCCGCTGGTTGGCATACACGCGAACCGGTCCAAAGCGACCGTCATCGGTGACATCCCAGGACACATGGCTGGCCATTACCGGGCACACGCCGACCACGCGTTGGATTTCGGCGCAGTCATCGATCTTGTCCCATATATGGCGAGCAGCACCGGCCTGGCGGAACACGCCGTAGCGCGTGCCGGAGTTGCCCACGGCCCATGAGGGCAGCTCGATTACCTGGCTCTTGATCTTGGTGAGGACGCCGGCTACGTCGACGCCTCTGGACGCCAACGTGTCCACCAGAACTTCATAGCGTCGTTTCCAGAGTTCCATTCCTTGACTCCTGCGATGGATCCTTGGCTGATGGATGAGAGTAGGAATTGGGTCGCGTGAGCCAGGCCCACCGGCCGTTCCATGGTGATGGTCGTCAGGGAGTTATTCGCCCCGGTTAAGCGCCTCCAGCGGCTTGGTCCAATAGTTGATGGCTGTCAGCCGGGCGGCAAGCTCCTCGCGGTCTTCCGGCCCCGCTTGAATCGGGTAGGAACCGAAGTCATAGGCCGCATCATAGGCTGCCAACACGTTCTCGGGAGGCACGTCGCCCAGGATGTTGTGAATAGGCGCAAAGACGTAGCCGCCATCGGGGCCGAATATCTTCAGGCGGCGACGCACATCTTCACGCACCTGTTCCGGCGTGCCCATCGGCAAGATGCGGTGGGTGTCCACACCGCCGCCCCAAAGCGTCAAGTTCTTGCCGAAGCGCTTCTTCAGCTCCATGGCGTCCATGTTGGTGGCGTCAGTCTGCACAGTGTTGAAACAATCCACGCCCATGTCGATGAGGTCCTGCAGGAACGGCATCACCGAGCCATCGGTATGAAACAAGACCTTGGCATTGCTGTTAGCATGCACGGTCTCGCAGAAAAGCTTGTGTCCCGGCAGCAAGAACTCGCGGAAAGTGTCCACCTTGATCATCGGGCCGCGTTGGGCGCCGACATCATCGGCGCCGATGATGACGTCGATGTACTCCCCGACCGCCCCCAGATAGCGCTTGAGGTTTGTGATCTGCTCGTGCACCAGCCGATCGAAGAAGTGGCGGATCAGGTTGGGACGACTGAGCAAGTGCATATAGGTCGATTGGAATCCTAAGATGCCCTCTGTCACAAAGATGATGCCAAACACATAGTCGGACACAATCGCTTTGTCGGTCGTCTCTCGCAGGCGTTTGGCAAAGTCCCGGGCCCAAACCAGCTCTTCGTCCGTCACCTTGATGCGTCCCATGAAGTTGCCGTCGTAGGTGTCGAACCACTCGTCGATCTCCCCTGGAGTCGTCACGTGCTGCAGCGGGTGGTACTTCACGGCGAAACCCTGCGTGCCCTCGTTAGGCGCCTCGGCGATCTTGACGCCGTGCTCCCACCACTCGAAATCCCCATCGGCGTTGATGGTCGGGTTGAAGTCCACCGGCACCAGGTACTCGGTGTCGTCTACGCCGATCCAGGGCTTGAACTCAGCGTTGGGGATGCCCAGCGACATCTTGTAGCGCGGCAGTGTCACCGTGTCCACGCGCAGCCGCTCGGCGATGGCCGGCTCCAGTTCCGGCGTCTGCACCCAGGTGTGGAACACACGCGCCATTCCGCCCAGGCCGAGGTAGCGCTTAAGGTTGCCGTAGGCGCGCAGGTTGATGCCGGTGACGCAGGTGCCGCCCAGGTCGATGGGCACCCGATCGGCTTGTTCGTGGCGGATGGCGGCCAGAACACGTTCGCGTGAGTTCATGGGGTTGTCCTGGAGAGGCGAGAAGCGAGAAAAGAGCAGCAGCTGTGGGGCGGCGGGTAACGGCGTAGGGGCGATTCACGAATCGCCCCGATTCTGTGGGGCGGCGGGTAACGGCGTAGGGGCGATTCACGAATCGCCCCGATTCCTTAATCGTCCTGCTGCCGCGCCTTTTCGATCTCGGCCAGGTGATAGCGCGGGTGAGAAGAAAAACCGTGGCATTCCGAGCCATCGGGGAAATCGACGTTCCAGTTCTCCCAGGCGGTGGGATAACCGGCCTCGACCCAGCGGCCCCAGCGCCCGCGGATGATCGCTACTACATCGTCAAAACGCCCTGCCTGGCGCAGCGCTTCCAACACACGGTGGTGCATGTAGGGGCTGGCAATCACAATCTTGGCCGGGTCGGGCTCGTCGCTGAGATCGAGCGAGCGTACGACAATCGCATCCAGCAGGGGTGTCACCTCGCTTGAGAGCGCGGCGCCCGTCAACACCGCCAGCGAAGCCGCCAATTGGGAGAATGTCGTGCCGTCGCGGTCGTCGTACCAGCGTCCATCCCGCCAGAAGGCTGTCCGAACGGCGGTCAGCAGCTTGTCGGCCACGTCTGACCATGCTGCTGCGTCCTCTATTCGTCCTGTCTCCGTCGCCAGCCTGGCTGCCATTTGCAGGGCCAGCAGGAAGTGCAGGTTGTAGATGGCGTTGGGCTCCCGTTTGGACATGGTTGACCAGTCGACAAACAACCTCCGTCCCGGCGGGGTGGTCAACAATCCTCTTTCATCGCCGTCCTGGCGGAAGCGCGCAATCATGGCGGCCAATGCCGGCCACATGGCGGCGACGAAAGCCGTCTCCCCACTCAGCCGCCAGTAGTGATAGAGCAGCTCGACCCATTGGAAGTTGAAATCGACCACGACGTAGGCCAGCGCTTCGCTGGGCAGCACGCTCGGTAACGTGCCGTCGCTGTAGGCGCCTTCGGCCGTCAACTCGATGACGCGGCGCATCGGACGCAGGTCATCACTCATCGCCGCCAACACGAGGCTGTCCACCAACGGATCACCGACCCACTGACTGTGCTCGCGCCAGGGGTTGTCCACGAAACCATCGGACAGACAGGCGAGCAGTGTGTTTTCGCAGAGGGTGATGACCTGAGCTACGAGTGGGTCGTCGCTCGCAAGTGGGTGCTTGATCTCCAGCGGGTAGACGCTGGCCTGCGTGTGGAAACGAATGCGGAAGCCGTGCGCGGTGGGACCGACCACCTCGAAAAGCAGAAGGCGGCCGCCGCGCATGGCGAAAGGCTCACCCACCTGGTCGCCGGGTCTCAGGCGAAAGCGGTCGGTCATGCGCACCCGGCAGTAGGTGGCAGGGTCAGAGATGTACGGTTCATCATCCTTGATCTTCTCGGTGTAGCTCACCGACACGTGCTCACCGCCTCCTGCTCCCTGCGCCTCGAACCAGCCCTGGCAGGTGTAGCCCCGCCCCAGTTCGAATACCCAGAAGCCCACCTCACCCGCACGCAGATGCGGCGCGTACCAGCCCTCGGCATCGACGGAGAAGCTGGCAGGCGCAGCCATACGCCAGCCCTCCCGCAGCGCCAGGTGTGGGTCGGCTTGCAGGTGGTCAGGATAGATTCCGCGCCGGGACGCCACCCGGCGCATGGGCAGCTCTTGTTCGACCAACAGCGGCACCGAGCGCGGCTGAAGCCTTAGCCAGGGATACCCACCGACGTAGGTCACCACCCGCGCCGGAAACCAGGAAGCGTCGTCATAGCCGGGCTCGGTCCAGTCGTCGACCAGCTGAAGGTTACGCTCCTCGACGCCGGCCTGATAGATCGATATACGAGGGACAAGTGAAGAGAAGCTCGGGTCGCGTCGGGTGCGCCAGGCGCTATCGCTGATAAGGGCGGGCCCACCGTCAACAGTCAGACAGACCAGAAGACCTGCCGCCCCACGATGCACGTAGGCAAAATGCGAGTAGCCGGGCTGGTACACCTGCACGGCCAGGGTGTTGCGCCCGGCCTGAAGATAGGCCGTCACGTCGACGCGATCGACCACCTGGGCGTGCGGCCAACAGCGCGCCGGACCCCGGCTGACGAACTGGCCGTTGATCCAGAGCTTATAGCGGCTGTCGGCGGTAATGAGCAGCTCCGCCTGCCGGGGCTTGCGGTCCAGCACCCACCCTGTTGGCGAGCGAAACCGCATGTAAGCTTCCTGAAGGTCGAAAGCATGCTCGGAACCTATCCAAACGGCTCCTGGCGGGAAGACGAGGGCGCTATCGTTCATGCGCCATCCCCCACTGAGTTGTAGGACACACCCCGGCCCCGCACGTGCTTGACAACTCGCTCGGTGTAGGGCTTGATGACGAACTGCCGCTGATAAAGCCAGCAGTCGAGGGGGGTGCGATCGACGGGCTGGCGGTTGAGGGTGGCCAGGACACGCTCTTTCGAGTTCACTACGCTTGTCCCACCGGTTGTACGCGACCGGCTTCCGACGTGCTTGGCTTCGGGCTGTCTGTGATCACATCATTCCTCAACTGCCGTCAGGTTCAAGGCCGCGCGCCAGGCCGGCTCATCCAGGCCCGCCACATAGTGCACCACCGAGCGCTCCAGGTGTACCTGCTCCCATTCCGGGATGATGTCCAGCAGCTCGTAGGGCAGGTTGCGGATGATCTGGTAGTAGTCGTACTCCATCAGGCGGTAGCCGGACGTGGGCGAGCCCAGGAACTTCGGATGAGGCGGAACGATGCCGTCCTCCACCATGGCGGCGTCGAGTTGATCGGACATCCGGTCGAGCAACTCAAGCTTGCGCTCCCACGGGGTGCTGAGACGGATAGCCTCATCCACGATCACGTGCAGGCGATCGTACATGCGCGGCAGGCGCTCGAAGAATGCCAGCATCCACTTGTCATAGGGGTAGTAGACCTTGTCAAGCATGAAGGCCATCTGGATGCCCCAGCGCACGGACTTGGCGAACGCCACGGACGCGTAGTACTCGTTGTTGCGCAGCAGAGCACGCTTCAAGCCATACGCGCCCATGCCCGAATAGTAGCGGCACCAGTGAGCCAGCCGCCGCAAACGCACCGGCTCGGGGTAGTAGCCTTTGAGGGTGTTGCGCACCGCCGTGAAGCGTCCCGACGGGTCGTGCCACACCTCGCCGTTGATAACGTGGATGACATCTTCTTCGGGAATGCTGAGCCACTCCCGGTCGGTCCGCGGCGGATGTTCGAAGCCAATGGTGCGGGTAAGGAACCCGCGCAACGAATCGGGCGTGATGCCGGCGCCGACCACCGCACGCTCACCCAGGGAGTGGCCCTGATACTCATGCGGCAGATTGGCCTCCAGAACTGCCTGCACTGCGGGCCAGCGAGTTTGGAGGAGTTCCAGCGGCATGATGGCGTCGATGCGCAGGCCAAAGTGGTGATCGCGAGAGAGGTCGTCATCGAGGCGTAGAGCTTCTGACCCCAGCCCCCAGACGCCGCAGGCCATCTGCGCAAACTCGTCCGGGAACCGGGTCGCCAGCAACGGCTGGACATACTCCTCGAAGAAACCCTTGCTGATGTCAATGATGGAGTCGGCCATGTGCTATCCCCAGGGGGGTGTGGTAATACTTGATGCGTAATGCGTGATGCGTGATGCGTAGACGATCCCCGCGAAGGCAGCCATCCGTACCCTGAGCGTTAGCGACGGGTTTTCAGGCCTCAGGCTACCGACGCCTCAGCCGCTGCAGACGACGCCAGCCGCGCCAGTGAGGCTGCGGATCGCGGCATCATGTCGGTGATGCGACCATCGGACATGACCACGATGCGTCTGCGCCGGGACGCACGCGGGGGAAACCTGCGCCGCAGCCACAGTCTCGCGTCAGTACATGCCGTAGCGGTGGATGGCGTTCAACATGGCGATATAGTTCTCGTGCGGGATGAAGTTGGTGACGCTGTGGCTGGAGCCAGCGATGTAGCGCCCGCCCGGCTTCAACACCTCCA
>CAZHTZ010000082.1:0-4241 GCA_964535455.1 uncultured Caldilineales bacterium | reverse complement strand
GTGACGCTGTGGCTGGAGCCAGCGATGTAGCGCCCGCCCGGCTTCAACACCTCCATGTGGGCCATCACATCCTTCTCGACCTCTTCCGGGGTCCCGTGTACCAGCGGGAACTCCACGTCGATGTTGCCCATGAGGGTGATGCGATTGCCAAAGCGCTTCTTGTAGTCGTGGTAGTTCACGCCGTAGGGATCCATGGGGTTGATGGCCACGAAACCGGCGTCTACAAGCCAGTCAAGGGCGTCGTCGACCTTTCCGTCGCTGTGGAAGATGGCGGGCACGCCAGCAGCCAACGCCGGGGCAATGACCTTCTGCGCTCGCGGCAGCCAGATTTCCTTGAACAGGGCGGGCGGGATGAACAACCCTTCTTTCCAGGCGAAATCGTCGGCCATGTAAACGAAGTCCACGCCCTCGGCCACCGCCTTCGCGGTCATGCGGGCGTAGTAGTCGGCGCTGGCGTCGAGCATCTGCTCCATCAGGTCGCGCTGCTCATAGCACATCTTCATGGCGTCGGCCAGCCCCACGGCAAACTCGTAGAGCGTCTGAAAGATGGCGGCGTAGAGCATGCCGACGCCCAGCCGCGTTCCCTTCGTCGCCTGCTTGTACTCACGCAGGTACTGCAGCCGGTCCTCGATGTCGGCGTCGTCCGGCATGACCAACGCCTCCCAATCGGCGCGGGTCTTGAGCTTACGGTCCATGGCCGGAACCAGGCTGCCGTCAGGCTGGCGGCGCTTGAACGGCGTCCAAAGCGCCTCAAGCACCAGAACGTCCTGACCCACCATCTGGCTGAACTCGACGAAATCCCTGGCATGCATGGGACGGCCGGTGGCTTCGCTGGCGCCCTTGGCCGGATCGCCGCCGATTGCCAGCGTGTTCCCGGCAAAGCGACCCAGCAGCTTGGTCACGTGCTGGTCGTCCACCAGGTTTTCGAAGTTAGGCACCCGGTCCACCTTCTCGCCGCGCAACACCGCCTTGAACCGCGCGAAATCGGAGTCGCCAATGAACGGCGCCAGCTTTACAGCCCCACCGGACCTGACGACCCCTAGCTGAGTACGCTCAGCCCCTAGCTGAGTACGCTCAGCCGTTTCCACCACATGGGTCTTCTTCACGGCGGTGTGCAACGTACCGGCCGCTCTCGCCGCTAACTGCTCGTTGACCATGCGGGCAGCGGTGCCGGCGTCGGCGGCATAGATGTCGGCGCCCCATTCGTCGGCATTGCGCTGGCTCATGGGCGCACCGCCGACGGCGATCAGGCGCCCCAGTCGCAGACCGGCGTCTTCCAACGCTTGAATCGTCTTCGGCACGTTGACCATCGTGGTGCTCAACAGCGCCGATAGTCCCACCACCACCGGATCGTGCTCGCGTACCGCAGCGATGAAGCGCTGCGGTTCGACGTTCACACCCAGGTCGATGACCTGGTAGCCGCTGCCCTCGAGGGTGGCAATGACCAGATTCTTGCCAATATCGTGGACATCACCCGAAACGGTGCCGATGACCACGTTCTCAGTCTTGGCGGCCCCATCTCCGGCGGCCAAGCGTGGTCGCAGGAACGTGATCGCCTTCTTCATGGCCTCTGCCGACAGGATCAGGTCGGGCAAGAAGAACTCCCCGGTCGAGAAGCGCTCGCCCACCTCATTCATGGCGGGATGGAGAACGTCGCTGACGATGCTTTGGGGTTCGTAGCCCGCATCGAGCGCCTCTTGCAGCAACCCTTCGATTTGGCCATGCTGGCCGTTCAAGACGGCGTCATGGATTTCGGTGGTGTCGAAGCTTTGTTTCGTCATGTTCATGATTGAACCGTTCATCGTTGAACCCTACCTTCATGTTGGCGGTGCGTGTCAACCGTTTCCGTCTTGTGACGGACAACGCCACTCACTGCGACACGCCCAGTAGCTCAGCCATTGTCTGCGCAGGTGTACTCTGGGCAGCGAGCGGATAGTAGTCGTCGATGTTATTCCGAGTGATGAACACATGCTGATTGTAGACTGCTGGCGGGACAGCCTCACCCCTGAGTATCTGCAGGGTCAGTTGCAGCAGTTGCTCGCCATAGTCCTCCGGTGCGTAGCGAGTTGTGCCAATGAAGGGGAAGGCGGAACGGCGCACTGCCGCACGCCCCACCCGATCGGCATTCTGACCGACACCAACCACCTGGTGGAGGCGTCCTGCCTGCTCGAACGCAGCCAGGGCGCCAATGACCGCTTCGTCATTGATGCCAATGATGCCAATACGAGCCTGCACCGGAAGGGAAGGCAACAGCTCGGCGATGGCGGTCTTGCTTTCGTCGAGCAACACCGGCGTCTCTATGACTGTGACCTGACTCGTATCCAGTCCGCCGATGACGGATTCAACGCCATCCTGGAGACCCTGCAGGCGGGCGCCGCCCATGGGTCCGACGCGAGAGGCAACCAACTTGAGCAGCAGGGTGAGCTGTCCTTCCCAATTGTCTTTGACCCAGCGCCCCAACGCCTCACCCGCCATGAATCCCGCCCGATAGTTGTCGGCGCCGAAGAAGGTGGCGCCCGGCATGGGGATATCAACCGCAATCACTGGAATACCGGCACGGTTGAACCGATCCATGATCACATTGCCGGCCGCAGCGTCGATCTGATACTCCATGACGAGATCGACTTGGTTGGCCACGAACCACTCGGCGTTTTCAAGCGCCTTCCGCGGGTCGAGGTCGTTATCGCGCACCAGCAGCTCGACGTTGGGGAACTTCCTGGCCGCCCGTTCCAGGTGACGCCGCACCTGCTGGCAAAAGATCATCTTCTCGGTCATGTTGCCGAAACCGACACGATACCGCCGTTCGCCTGCCGCGGACTGGACGGGCGGAATATGCTCAACGCTCGATGGCCCTACGACCGTAATCGGGATCTCGGCCACCTGCCGGATGCGGCGCAGCCAGTCGGCGCTGACAGGCTCGTCGACGATCAGCCGGCTCACCTGAGTCAGCTCGGCAAATCGGTAAGTCCGCACCTTTTCGAACTTGCTGTGGTCGACCAGCGCAATCAGTTCGCGCGCCAGCTTGATCATCTGTGACTTGGGGATGGCTTCGTCCATGTGGGTCTCGGTCAGGCCTTCCTCGGCCGATAACCCGGTGCAGGAGACAAAACACTTGGAAGCAAAGAAGTGGCTGAGAATCTCCATGTTCAGCCGGCCCACAACCGACCCGCTGTCAGGCCGGAGCTCATTGGCGGCCAGGATGACCTTGTTCGAAGGCGTGCGCGCCAGCAGCAGGGCCACCTCGAGGCCGTTCGTCACCACAGTCAGGTTCTGGCGGTCCTGGAGATAGGTAGCCAGGTGGTACACGGTGGTGCTGGCATCCAAGACGATGGCATCCCCATCCCTGACGAGGCCGGCAGCCCACTGCCCCATGCGCTTCTTTTCCCTGGCATGCACTTGCATTCTGCTGGCGTAGCCCGGATGGCCAATATTGCCTTGCCCGTTCCCCTTGCGCGGGTGCGCGGCGACTGCTCCGCCCCGCACGCGCTGTAGGAGGTCCGCCGCCTCCAGCGCCGCCAGATCATTGCGGATGGTGTTTGCCGAAACTCCCAGGCGCCGCGCAAGTTCATTCACCGCAAGCTGATCATGCTCTTGCAGGAGCGCCAGTATCGCTTGACGTCGCTTGTGCACATCCATGGTGAGCAGCAGCCCCCTTTGGTTGCGCGATGCTTGTGAGAAGTTGTGAAATACCTGTCAAACTTTGTGAGAAACTATACCATGCTGCGAAATGCCTGTCAACACTACTGCCGCGCGAAATCTCGACGCCGGCAAGCGCGGCGCCCGTGGTGAGGGTCAACGGTCAGCCGTGTCCCAGAGGATGGCGCCGTGTGGCGAAGACGGCTATGCCTTAGCAGGCGCCAGGAGTTCCATATCCAGCGGATACTGGCCGTAGTGGTGGGCTGAACACGACGTTGACCCCCATCTCCGCCGCCCGCTGGATGACCCGGATGTAATGGTCGACGCACTTTTGGACGACGGCCTCGACCAGGGCCGGACGCTCCTTCAAGTTGATGAAAAGCTGGGCGTAACCCATAGCAACGAAAACGATGCGCCGTACACAAGTCGGGTTCGGGCATGGACTCGATCCGAGCACAAGACCGCCGAGGCTCGCCGGCCCTACCTCCTCATTGCGAGCAATCGCTCCAAGTCGCTTCACTACCGTACAGAACATTAGTTCTAGAGGATAAGTGAGGCAGGTAATTCTGGTGGGACCAGGAGGCCCTCGGGAATGGGTTCACCCT
>CAZHTZ010000081.1:0-17203 GCA_964535455.1 uncultured Caldilineales bacterium | reverse complement strand
GGGTGCCAAGGAGGGTGGGAGGCTTGGAGCCGTAGACGTCGGCGTCGAGGGTGACCACCGGGAGGCCCGCATCCAGTGCGGCATCGATGGAAGGCTTGAGGGCGGGGTCGAAGCCAACGACGAGGATGCCGGCGGGCTTCTCGGCGATGACCTGGTCCAGGGTGTTGACCATGGCGGTCATGTCATAGTCGACCGGACCGACGAACTTGGTCTGAACGCCCAGTTCCTTGCCGGCGAATTCGAGGCCCAGGCGGTGGTCGATGAAGTAGGGCAGATTGGTCAGGGCAAGCACCTCGACGTAGGTCTCGTCAGGCGCCGGGCCGGTCACTTCGATCTTGCTGAAGTCGTAGGGATCGGCAGCGTGGTAGAACAACTTGGCGTTGTCCTTGTTGATGATCACCACGCCCGTGTCCACTGACTCGGGCATGGGGACGACGCCCGCAGCCTTGTTGTCGGCCACGATGGGAACGGGGTTGTTCTGCAGCCCGTGCATCAGCATGGTGCCGACGAAGGTCATCATGGCGCTTTGCTGGGCCACCGAGGCATCGATCGTGCCGTCTTCGACGAACTTCAGGGTGCCATCATCGCGGTCCATGGAGACGATTTTTAGCTTGCCCTGCAGGCCCAGCTCCTGGGCAGCAGTCGCAGCGCCGACGCCGCCAGCGGCCTCGACACAGCCAACGCCCGCCAGGTCAGGGTAGCGCTGGAGAACGGCCTTCAAGCCTTCGGCTGCCTTCGCCGAATCGGACTGGGTGTCGATGATCTGCACGATCTCGACATCCTTGCAGCTCTCGGCCATGTAGTCCTTGTAGCCCTGGAGGCGCTCTTCCAGGTTGCTCTGGCCGACCTTGGTGAGCAGGGCAACCTTGCCCTTCTTGCCAATGGCGTCACACAGCAGCTGGGCGCCAACCTTGCCGGCGTTGTAGTTGCCGGTGCCCAGGAAGGTGAGACGCTTGGAGCCGTACACCTCGGCATCGAGAGTCACCACCGGGATGCCTGCATCCACGGCGGCATCGATGGAAGGCTTCAGGGCCGGGTCGAAGCCGACGATGTTGATGCCCTTGGGACTGGTGGCGATGGCCTGTTCCATGGCGTTGACCATGGCGGTCATGTCATAGTCCGCGGGGCCGACGTAGGGCGTATCCACGCCCAGCGCTTTACCGGCGAAATAGAGACCGACCTGGTGGTCGATGAAGTAGGGCAGGCTGGTCAGCGCATTGACCTCGTAATAGGCCTGCTTCTCACCCGCAGGCTGTTCCGCTGCCTTGGTGGGTTCGGCTGCCGGGGCCTCGGTAGGCACGACCTCGGGCGCTTTGGTGGGTGCGGCTTCGGGGGCTTTTGTAGGTGCGACCTCGGCCGCCTTCGTGGGCTCGGCAGCCGGAGCCTTGGTCGGTTCCGCAGCCGGGGCCTGGGTGGGCTGGGCGCCGCCGCAGGCCGCCAGCAGGGCGACCGTCAACAGCAGCACCACAGCGAGAGCGAGAAACTTGGACGAATGAGATTTCACTGGACTCCTCCTTCAGAAGGTCACGGGTGAATGCGGATGAGTACATCCGTAGGTGATATGGAATCGACGTACGCAAGGGAAATGGTTAGGAACTGGCTGGTGGAGTAGAAGCGATGAACACCTCCTGCAAGCATGAATTACGAACGGTTGCGCCGGCTCAGGGAGTCAGCGGCGACGGCGATGATGAGCACAGCGCCGATGACGATGGTTTGCCAATAGACATTGATGCCCAACAGGTTGAGGCCGTTGTTGATAAGGGCCATGAGGGCGACGCCGAGGAAAGCGCCGAGGATGGTGCCTTCGCCGCCAGCCAGACTGGCGCCGCCGATAACGACGGCGGAGATCACCCGCAGCTCGGCGCCCTGACCGGCCGACACCGAAGCGGAGCCGAAGCGAGCGGTGAGCAACAGGCCGGAGACCGCCGCCATCAACCCGGCAATCATGTAGTTCGCGATTTGAACCCGGCTGACGCGAATGCCCGACAGACGGGCGCTGCGTTCGTTGCCGCCGACGAAATAGCTTTGGCGGAAATAGCGTGACCGTCGTAACAGGATGTCGCCCACAATCACACAGACGACCATCACATACACCGGAAACTGGAGGCCGAACAGCTTGCCCTGGGCAATCTCATTGAACCTGTCCGGCAGGTTGGGGATGCCGAGACCTGAGGTCAGCAGGAACACGGCGCCGCGGGCGATCTGCATCATGCCCAAGGTGGCAATCAGCGGATTCACCTTGACCTTCGAAACCAGCAGACCGTTGAGCAAGCCCACGAACGCTCCCGTCATCAGGCCCAAGACGACGGCGATGGGCCAGGGCAGATTCATGAACGCCATGGCGTACCCGGCCACAGCGCCGGCCAGAGCCAAGACCGCGCCCACCGAAAGGTCGAAGCCACCGGAAACCATCAGAATGGTCATTCCCACGGCCACGATCATGTCGAACGAGAGGCCAAGGATGACGGCGTTCAGATTGGCGGGATTCAAGAAGTTCTTGGAGGTCAGCGCGAGTAGAGTACCCAAGAGCACGACGACGAAGAAAACGCTCAACTCCCGCTGTTCCAGCACCCTCCGGACAAAAGAACGCCCGGCGCTGGGGCTGGTGGTGGCGCTGGTGTCTGACACTGAAGCCATGCTATGCCTCCTTCTGGGCAACGCCAGCCGCGAACTGCATGATAAGTTCCTGGCTGGCTTCACGATAGGGCAGAGTAGCGACCAACTGGCCCTTGCGCATCACGATGATGCGATCGCTGATGGCGAGGGTTTCCGGCAGGTCCGAAGAGATAACGATGATGGCCTTTCCCTGGCTGGCCAATTCGCGCAGGATGCGGTGGATCTCCTGCTTCGTGCCGACGTCGATGCCTCTCGTCGGCTCGTCGACGATGAGCACGTCCGGCTCAGTCGCCAGCCACATTCCCAAAAACACCTTCTGCTGATTGCCGCCCGACAGATTGCGCAGACGCTGGTCCAGGCTGGGTGTTTTCACATCGAGCGCCTGGGTATACTGCCGGGTCAGTTTCTGCAGCGCCTCCCACTGCAGCCAACCGGTGGGAGCCACACGGCGCAGGTTGGTGACCAGGAAGTTCTCCTTGACGGTCTTGTCAAGGTAGAGTCCCTCGCGCTTGCGGTCCTCGGAGAGATAGGCCAGACCCAACCGTATGGCGTCGGCCGGGTGAGAGGGACGCGTGGCGACCCCACCCTTGACGATCACCTCACCGGCGGTGGCAACGTCCATGCCCACGATGCAGCGGGCCATCTCCGTGCGACCGGCGCCGACCAGGCCGAAGAACGTCAAGACTTCACCGGCATGGGCGGAGAAGCTCACGTCTGCGAAGACGCCCTTGCGGCTGAAGCCCTCCACCCGCAGCAGCTCTTTGCCCTTCTGGACATCCGTACCGGCAACCAGGTTCGAATCGCCCAACTCGCGGCCCACCATCATGCCAACAATGCGGTGTTCATCGGTGTCGGCCGTATTGACCACTCCCACCAGTTCACCATCGCGCAGCACGGCTACGCGATCGGTGATTGCCATCACTTCTTCGAGATGATGCGATACATAGATGACGGTGATCCCTTGCTGCTTGAGCTGGCGCAAACGGGTGAAGAGGAGATTGGCTTCGGAAAGGGAAAGGGACGAAGTCGGCTCGTCTAGCACGAGCACCTTGGCCTGTCGAGACATCGCCTTCATGATCTCGACCATCTGCTGGTTGCCCAGCGACAGCAGACTCACGCGCTCGTTGGGCTTGAACCCCACCTCAAACTGGTCGAACATCGCCTGCGCCGCCCGCTGCATGGCGCCGACATCCATCAGGCCCACGGCCCCACGGGGCTGTCGACCGGCGAAGATGTTCTCGGCAATGGTCAGATTGTTGACGAGGCTCAACTCTTGATACACAACGCTGATGCCGGCTGCTTCGGCCTCGTGCGGATGGTTGAACCGCACCTCCTTGCCGTCCAGCACAATCTGCCCCTCGTCGGGTTGGACCGCGCCCGACAGAACCTGGATCAGGGTTGATTTGCCAGCGCCGTTCTCGCCCACAAGCGCCAGGATCTCGGCAGGTCGCACCCCCAGCGTGACGTTCTTCAGCGCCTGAACGCCAGGATAAGCCTTGGAGATGCTGGTGACCGTCAGAATGTACTGATCATCCATGCTGCATAAGACCTCCTTGGGCGCCGGGACCACCAGACAAGCGACATCGCCTTGCCGTTATCGTTCCCGGAATCGTTAACGGTATCATAGCATACACCAAGGGTTGGAGCAAACCGATTATCTCCTCACGCATTGGGCATCACAAGAATCTTGAGCACGTCGGCGCGTCCTTCACCCAACCTGTTCAGGCCGCGCGGCACGATGTCGTCCAGGGGAATGCGATCCGAGATGAGCGCATCGACTTCGATGCGACCATCGGCCAACATCCGGATCGCCGCCCAGAAATCCTCATCGTAGACATGGCTCAGCGAACCCACGATCTCCTTTTCCGTCGTGACCACCGCCAGGAAGTTGAAAGTCGAAGGTCCCGTGGGCAGGCCCACCAGCACAACGCGGCCCGCCTTGCGCGTGGCTTCGATAGCCTGTGGCACCACAACTGGCACCCCGGTGGCTTCAATGGTCACATCGGCGCCGATACACGTGATGGCCAGCAATTGCTCGACAGCGCCACCCTCTTTCGGGTCGATGACGCCGGCGGCGCCCAACTGCATCGCCAGCTTGCGGCGGAAGGGGTCGGGCTCGACCAGATAGACCGCCGCCGCACCGGCGTGTCGGGCCACTTGCAAGGCGAGCAGGCCGATCGTGCCGCCGCCAAAGATCGCCACGACATCGCCGAGCTGGATCCGGCCCTTGCGCACAGCGCGCACGGCCACAGACAGCGGCTCGGCCAGGGCGGCGTGGTCAGATCGCAGTGAGTTCGGAACCTTGATGCACATCGAGACCGGGGCCTTGCAGTATTGGGCAAGCCCCCCATGTCCCATCAGTCCCAACGCCGCCATCTGGTCACACAACGTGACCTGGTGCCGTTTGCACCAGTAGCATTCGCCGCAGTAAAGGAGCACGTCGGGCGCCAGGCGGTCGCCCACTTTGTACTTGGTGACCTTGTTGCCGACCTCGACCACCTCGCCGATGAACTCGTGCCCCAGGATCAGCGGCGCCTTGACGCCGGTCAGAGGATTCGGCGTCTCCATGGGAATGAAGATAGGGCCATGACGGTATTCCTCGAGATCGGTGCCGCAGATGCCGCAGTACTCGACCTTGAGGATGACATCTTCAGGGCCGGGAGTCGGGTCGGGGAACTCCTCCACGCGTATGTCATCACGACGGTAGTAAAGGGCAGCTTTCATTAAACCTCCTCAGGGGCGGGACTGCTGCGCACTGGGTCGGGTGTGGTCGCCGGCGCCGCGTCCGGTGCGGTGAGCTTCTTCAGCTTGTCGAGATCCTCCCTCAACATGTCGGTCCAGATGAGCATGATGTGATCCTGCATCGCCTGAGCTGCCCGCTCGGGATCATGGGCGATCAAGGCCTCGACTACCGGCCGATGCGTTTCGGCGACCTGGTCGAGACTGGGAAAAAAGTAGGGGTGGCTTGTGACCAGCAGGCGGTGAAGCTGGGCGTAGAGGGGCGTCCAGATGCGCAACAGCGTGACATTATCTGACCACTCCAGAATGAGACGGTGAAAGGTCATGTCGGTCTCGACCACGCCCCTGATATCGTTGGCAAGGCCGGCCACGTGCATCGCCGCCACCAGCCGCTGCAACTGCTCACCTTGCGCCGCTGTGATGCATTGGGCCACCCGGCGGCAAGCCAACGCTTCCACCATGGTGCGCACCAGGAAGATGTCGTGCATCTCCTCCCAGGCGATCGGGGTGACAAAGGTGGCTGTGCGGCTTTTGCGCTCCACCAGCCCATCCTGCTCCAAACGCTGCAGGGCTTCCCGCACCGGCGCCTGACTTGTCCCCGCCTCCCGTGCGATCTCCATCTCCACCAGCCGCGTCCCGGCTCGCAGCTCGCCTTCGACAATGGCCTGCCGCAGGAAGGCTTCAATCTGGCCGGCCAGAGACAGCCTGCGCTCATGACGCAACCCGGAGGCGGGGATGGCCGTAGTAGCTTCTTTCCGAAATCCGATGTCGACAGCTTCTGGCATCGTTGCTCGACTGGCGCCTACGGGAGATGCGGTCTGTCAAGACAGGCGGGCCTGGTTGACACGGGTATGCAACCTATGCTACACATGACAATCGATTATCGATTGCATATTGGAAACTTTACCACGGAACTTCGCCGGTGTCAAGTACGAGGCGCTAGACCTCCGGGAGGCATGTGCTAGAATGGCTACCGTACGCAACGATGGCCGCCCGCACGTCGTTCCCATCTGGTTCGATCTCGACGGTGACGACTTGGTCTTCACGACCTGGCACACCTCGGTCAAGGCCGCCAACCTGCGGCGCGACCCCAGGGTGTCAATCTGCGCACGCGTTTCCCCATCCAAGGTCATTGCACACAAAGCGATCGTCGATTAGGCGGGATCGAACCATGGAGGCATCTATGCAGCGTCTGCTCGGGAAAGTGGCGCTCATCACCGGCGCTGGCAACGGCATCGGCCGCGGGTTGGCCCTGCGCTTCGCCAAGGAAGGGGCAAGAGTCGGGGTGCTGGATCTACGGCCCGACGGCTGCCAGGCTGTCGTCGACGAAATCACCGCCGCCGGTGGCCAGGCCATCGCCCTACCCGCCGATGTCACAAAGGAAGACCAGGTGGACGCGGCCGTCGCCCGGCTGCGCCAGACACTCGGCCCTGTCGAAGTGCTGATCAACAACGCCGCCGTCATGCCCTCCGGGCGCATCCACGAGACCTCGCCCCAGGATTTCGACCGCTGTGTGGCCGTCAACCTGCGTGGAACCTATCTCTGCTCGCGGGCCGTTCTGCCCGGCATGCTGGCGCAGCGCAAGGGCAGCATCATCCACATGGCCAGCATCACCGGCATACTCGGCGTGCCCGGGATCGCCGTCTACTCTACCACCAAGGGGGCGCTTATCGCCCTGACGCGGGCGATGTCCACCGACTATGCCCGCCTGGGCGTCCGTGTCAACAGCGTTTCCCCAGGCGCCATCGACTCACCCATGCTGCACGACTTTGCCGCCAGGCAGTCGAACCCCGAGTCCATCCGCCGCGCCTTCGACGAGATCCATCCTATTGGCCGGGTTGGCACCATCGAAGAGGTGGCAAACGTGTTCGTATTCCTGGCGTCGGACGAAGCCAGCTTCGTCACCGGCGCCAACTACGAGGTGGACGGCGGCCTGAGTGTGAAAGGTGAGCAACCGCAGGATACCAGTGCATGACCCCGGAGGTGACCCCTTGACTTCAGCCTGGCTTGTACGGTTCTTCCATCCCGAATTCGGACAGCGTGTGGGTGTGCTGCTAGACGCCGCCGTTCATGACGTCTCTGGCTCCGTGGCGTCGGTGGCTGACTGGCTGCGCGACTCGGTGGGCCGCGTCGAGGAGGCCATCGCCGAGCTCGAGCACGCCGCCAGTTCTTCGCCGATCGTCTTTCCTGTCTCGCTGTTCGACCCGCCGCCCGGGGAGCGGCAAGCCGGTGTCACCAGCCAACCTCACTGGCTGGCGCCCGTAGATGCGCAGGACGTGTGGGCCGCGGGCGTGACCTACGAGCGCAGCCGCCAGGCCAGACAGGAGGAGGCCGTGGACGGGGGCGACGTCTACGCCCGCGTCTATGCTGCCGAGCGCCCGGAGATCTTCTTCAAGGCCCGGGGAGGCTGGGTCGTTGGCCCGTTGGGTCAGGTGGGCATTCGTCATGATGCCGCCTGGTCCGTGCCCGAACCGGAGCTGGGACTGGTGATCAATCCCGCCATGGAAGTGGTGGGGCTGGTGGCGGGCAACGACGTCAGCAGTCGCGACATCGAGGGCGCCAACCCTCTGTACCTGCCCCAGGCCAAGATCTATGCCGCCTCATGCAGCCTTGGCCCCGGCATCCTGCTGGGTAGGGTAGCGAGCTGGCCGCAGGCCGGCATCCACATCGAGATCGAACGGGCGGACGCTACCGTGTTCAGCGGCGACACGCACACCGCCCGTATCCAACGCACCGTGACCGATCTGGTGGACTACCTGGGTCGCTGTCTCACCTTCCCCGACGGCGTGGTGCTGCTGACCGGCACCGGCGTCGTCCCGCCCGACGATTTCACCCTGGCGCCGGACGACCTGGTGCGCATCCGCATCGACGGCGTCGGCGTCCTTGAAAACACTGTCAAGATCGTGTAGGGGCGACCGGCCGGTCGCCCCTACCAGGTCGCCGTTGGTAGGGGCGACCGGCCGGTCGCCCCTACCGCGAAATGCCCCCACCGCCTTCTGCCAGCAAGGCATCCAGTTCACCCTGGTTCGTAACCACCATGTCGCCATGCTGCGTCAGGGCCAGGGCCGCCAACAATGCGCCGTAGCGCAAACCCGTCGCCAGGTCGCCATCGAGCCAGCCATGAATGACCCCGGCAGCCAGGGCATCTCCGGCGCCCAAGCGGTCCACCGTCACGACTGGATAGGCAGGTTGGCGCAGCAGTAGGGGCGACCGGCCGGTCGCCCCTACCTCCCAGACAATGACACCCGCATCCGCAGCCGACACCACGACGCAGTCTGCCCCGAAACGCCCGGCAAGCGCGCCGGCAACCTGCTCAGGCTCGCCGGCAATGCCGAACAGACGCCGGGCATCGGTCTGGCTGCAAAACAGCAGCGCCGCGCCTTCGGCGAGTGGACCCAAAATGGGCGCCGCCTCCCCTTCCGACCACAACCTGGCCCGATAGTTGATGTCAAAGCTGAAAGGTACGCCGGCCGCCCGCGCCCGCCGCATGGCCTCGGTCACGATGACGCGACACGACGGCGAAAGCGACGGCGTAATGCCGGTCAGATGCAGCAGCCGCGTGTCGAGCAGCCGCGACCAATCCACCTGGTCGGACGTGAGCTGCGCCACGCAGGAACCCGCCCGGTCGTAGATCACCTGGGCGCTGCGCGGCGGCGTGGCGTGCTCGATGAAGTACGTGCCCAGCCGGCCCTCCGGCCGCCAGACCACACCCGCCAGATCGATCCCTACCGCCCGGAACTGCTGCGCCACCAGCTCCCCCAGGGCGTTCGCAGGCAGGGCGCTGAACCAGCTACAGCGTCGCCCCAATTGAGCCAAAGCACCGAGGACATTGGACTCGGCGCCGCCGATGTAGGCATCGAAGCGGGCAGCCCGGGCCAGGCGTTCGCCCACAGGCACGCTCAAACGCAGCATCGACTCGCCAAGGGCGGTCACATCACATGCCGTCACAACTGATTCTCCTCACACGAAGCTTCTGTACTACGATACCATGAAGATCACTGCCATCGAAAGCCTGCAATGGGAGGCGTACCCTCGCATCCTCTTTGTGCGTGTCTACACCGACGAGGGCATCGTCGGCATCGGGGAGACGGTGGAAAAGGTGGAGGGCAGCAAGGGCGCACTGCACGGCACCCTGGCCCCCCTGTTGCTCGGTCAGGATCCGGGCGACGTCGAGGGGCTGTGGCGTTTCTGCTTTGACAATATCATGTACCACGGCTACAGCGGGGCAGAGTTGCGGGCCCTATCCGCGGTCGAGATCGCACTCTGGGATATCGTGGGCAAGCGTTACGGCATCCCGCTGTACCAACTGCTGGGCGGGCGTTCTCGCGACCGCATCCCTACCTACAACACCTGCATCGGCTTTGGGGAATACCAGGACTATGACGCCTGGCGCTCAGATGGGGGCGCCCACGCCGGCGCCCTGGCCCGCAGCCTGTTGGCGGATGGCATCGCGGCCATGAAGATCTGGCCGTTTGACCCCTTCAGTGAGAAGTCGCACGGGCAGTACATCAGCCCGGCGGACATCGAGCTAGGGTTGGCGCCGATCCGGCAGATTCGCGACGCCGTGGGCAAGGCAATGGAGATCGGCATCGAGTGTCACTTCCGTTGGAACCGGGCCAGCGCCGAGCGCATCGCCCGTGCCCTGGAACCTTACGACATCCTCTTCATCGAGGACCCGCTGCCGGCCGTGAACCCCGACGAGTTTCGCCAGTTTGCCCAGCGCACGTCCATCCCTGTCATCGGCTCGGAGCTTCTGATGACACGGTGGCAGGTGCGCGATTGGCTGGCCAACGGCGTCAGCCAGATACTGATGACCGATCCGCTGTGGAGTGGTGGGGTGGGCGAGACACGCAAGATGGCGGCCATGGCCGAGGCCTTTGGCATCCCTTTGGTCTTACACAACGTGTCGGGCCCCATCTGCCATGCGGTCTGTATGCACATCGGCGCCCATATCCCCAACCTGTTCTTTGTCGAGTCCGCGCGCGCCCTCTACAAAAGCTATTTCGGCCTCCTCACCGACTATGCGCCTGTGCCCGAAAACGGCCACTTTACGACCCCCGAAGGCCCGGGCCTGGGGCTCAGCTTCCGCCCCGAAGCCCTGGCCCGGTCTGACGTCGTCATTCAACGCAGCGAAGGGACCGGGAGCGCGGTGGGCCGGCGGGCCATGGGGGATCACTGGGAGCGGGAGGCCATCCGTTGAACTGGCGAACCGGGATATTCGCGGGAGGATGGCGGCGCCTGGCTTTCGCGGGGATCGGGGCCTGCCTGCTGGCAGGTTGCCAGACCCGGCCTCCCAGCGCTCCTCCGCCAGCAACCGCCTCCCTGGCCGGCAGCGTCGTCTACCACGTGCGCGAATCACTCACCCTGGTAAACGACGGACCGGGAAAGCCAACCCGTCAAAACCTATGGCTGGCGCTGGTCCCGGATGCACCCCCCTATCAGGAAGTGCTCAAGGTTGACATCCAACCCCAGGGGTATCGCGAATTCAGTGACGAGAATGGAAACCGTTATGTCGAATTTGACTTCTCAGACATGGCGCCAGGGGAAACCATCCCCGTCGAAGTCGACTATGAGGTCAGGGTCAGCCCGTATGCGCCCGACCTGGGCGCTTGCCAGGGAGACTCCATCGCCGGATTCATCGCCCCGGAACTGCATATCGAGTCCGACAACCCGGAGATCGTGGAGCTGTCATCTCAATTGGCGCAAGGCCGGGCCACCGCTTGCGCAAAGCTTCGGGCGTTCTACGACTACATCGGCAGCCACCTGGTCTATACGTTCAACGGGCGCGACTGGGGCGCCCAGGCAGCACTCGGTCCCATGGGCGCCGATTGCACCGAGTACAGCGATCTGCTGATTGCCCTGAGCCGGGCGGCGGGCATCCCCGCCCGTTACGTCGAAGGGCTGTATTTCGGCCCGGAAGAGAACGCTCGCACCGAGCACGCCTGGGTCGAGGTGTATCTACCCGGCGTTGGTTGGACGCCCGTGGACCCCACGTTGGGACGTTCGTCGGTCAGCAGCGACGCCTATTTTGCCCGCATACCGGCCAACCACATTCTCATCACCCGCGGGCGCAATCCCTCGCCCTTGCGCGGGGGCAGCTACTTCTCGCATCTCTACTGGCCGGGGAACAGCACCACGATTCGGGTCGAGGACTACCGGTGGGCGATCGAGCCGGTGCAATAGGTTGGGGGCGACGCACTTCAAGCAAAATCTGTCAGGCTGAGAACGTTCGCTTTGAAGTGCGTCGCCCCTACTAGCGCGCCATGCGCCGCCTCATGATGGCGTGCATGGAGACGGAGAGGATAACGATCAGACCGTAGATGAGCTGTGTCCAGAAACCGGTCAAGCCCATGGCCACGACGGCGGCGTTGATGGCGCCGATGATGTAGGAACCCAGAAACGTGCCAAATATGGTGCCGACGCCGCCGAAGACCGAGGTGCCACCCAAGAACACCGAGGCCAGGGTCTGCAACAGGTACCCTTCGCCCAGGGAGGGGAAGAAGTTTGCCACCTGGAAGGTGGCCAACACGCCGCCGAAGGCAGCCGCCAGAGCCACAAGGATAAAGGTGAGCACGCGCGTGCGCCGGACGTTGACGCCCATCAATCTGGCGCTGCCTTCGTTGTCGCCGATCAGGTAGATGTGGGCGCCGAACGCAGTTCGGTTGAGTAGGAACCAACAGCCGACAGCGACAAGAATCATCCAGAAAAACTGGTTGGGAATGACGCCAAATGTCTTCCCGACCAGCACTTGATAGAGGAAGGTTTCACGGAGCTCGCCCAGCGTCTGTCCTTTGCCGTTCACCAGCACAACCGTGGCCCCACGCAACAAGAACTGGGTGCCAATGGTGGCGACGAGCGAAGGAATCCCAAGGAGAACGACAAGGCCGCCGTTCAACAGACCGCAAGCCACCCCCACGACAAGGGCGGCGATAAGGCCCAGGAACGGGCTCCCCGTGGCGTTATACAGGAAGAGAAAACCGACCACGCTGATGCCCATGATCGAGGGGAACGATAAGTCCATCTCGCCTTCGATGACGAGCATGGTCAGGGGCAGGGCAATGATGCCGAAAAAGGGCACCGTGGTCATGAAGGCCTGATAGATACGCGAAGACAGGAACGTCTGCGGCGCGCCCAGGATAAAAATGAGCCAGATGACCATGAACACCCCGAAGATCCCCACCTGCGTGCCGTTCTTCAACAAGAACGAACGCAGGGTGAACTTCTGCTTATAGGCGATAACAGGCTTGTTCACACCGTCAGCACTCGTAGACATGGTAGCAACCTCCTAAACAGGGTGAGATGCTCGCTCGGGTCAGTCGAGAGTACCCGTCTCGGCCACGCGATACATCTTCTCCATCAGAGCGTCCAGGCTGATGTCCTTGGTCACGAACTCGCCTGCGATCTTGCCACGGTCGAGCACCACCACCCGATCGGCGATGGAGTGAACGTGGAAGATATTGTGGTCGATGAAGATGGCCGACTTCCCCGCCCGCTTGATCGAGCGCACGAATTCCAACAACTTCCGGGTCTCATGAAGCGAAAGGCCCATGGTCGGTTCATCAAGAATGATGATGTCGGCATCGAAATAGAGCGCGCGCACGATCGCCACGCCCTGTTTCTCGCCACCCGAGAAGGTCATGATCGGCGTGTCGGGCGTGACGGCGGTGGAGGTGAACCCCATCGACTCATTCATGAGCCGATAGGTCTCCTGTTTCATCTTCTTGACGTCGAGAAACCCAAGAGAGTTGCTGATCTCGCGCCCCAGGAAGATGTTGCGCCACAGTGTCTGCAATTCGGCCAACGCCCGTTCCTGGTAGACCGTCTCGACACCCAGGCTGCGGGCCTTGGGCACGGTGAGGTTATTCACTCTGGCGCCGCTGAAATAAAGCTCCCCCTGGTCAGGATTGTAGAAGCCGGTCATGATCTTGATCAGGGTGGACTTACCGGCGCCATTGTCGCCCACCAGACCCACGACTTCGTTGCGACCCAGGCGGAAATTGACATTGCTCAGCGATTTCACTTCACCAAACGACTTCGAGATATTCCGCAATTCCATCCGATACTCAGCATCCATAGACACAGGCTCCTGTGAAGGCGAGGGCCTGAGAGTACTCAGGAGGGCTAGACAGGGTGCGGGTACACGTCGCATCTATTGCCGGCGTGTACCCGCAGGACGCACGCTCCCGGCCGGTGACGATACACAACGTTAGCGCCATGCACCGGCAGAAAGCGGGCGTGGCTCGAACTTAGCGGATCTGCTTGTCCACCAGAGCGGACAGCATGTCGATGTTGTCCTTGTGGGCGAAGCCAGCGCCGGTGTCGATATGCAGGCCCGTGAACAGGAACTGCTTGCTCAGACAGATCTGCAGGATCGGCAGATAGCCTTGCAGCCACTGCTGCTGGTCGATGACCAGGTCGGTGTAGCCCTTCTTGAGGGAGGCAAGGGTCGCCGAAGACAGGTCGAAGCCGGCGGAGTAGACCGATGCGGGATCCATGTTGGCGGCGGTGAGCAGGGATTCCTGATTGCTGGTCAGGTTGCCGTGGTCGGTGATGATGATCTTGACGTCGGGATTGGCCGAGGCGTAGCCGACGAAGGTCGAGATACCGGCCGATGGGTCCTTGTTGGTGGCGTCATCGATCTCGAGGTAGTCAACCTTCAAACCGGCCTTCTCCAGGCCCTCTTTCACGCCACGGGTGCGCTCGCCGCGGCCGGGCTGCGCCAGCAGACCCCAGACCATGGCCTTGTCACCGGCCTTGGCGCCCGAACGAGCGACGGCTTCCTGGGCCAGCGCAAAGCCGGCCGAGTAGAGCTCAGCGCCGACGTAGCCAAAGCCACTGCTGCTGTACGCAGCCTCGAGCTTGGGCAGGCCGGTGTTCCCGCTGGTGATGATGATGCCCGCTTTCTCGGCTTCATCCACCAGGGGCTTGTAGGCATCGTCGCCGGGATGGCCCATGATGGAGATTCCATCGGGCTTGATGGCAATGGCCTCGCCAAGCTGGGTGACCATCTTCTCGGGGTTCCAGTCGGACCAGACGTACTCCACGTCGGCGCCGAGGTCAGCGGCAGCAGCAAGAGCACCGTTGTAGACGACGGTCTCGAAGGGGCCGCCGGGCGAGCCGCCGGGGAAGAAGATGATCTTGACGCCGCTGCACCACTTGCCTTCGGCAGCCGGAGCAGCGCCCTCGGTCTCAGCCGGGGCTTCGGTGGCGGCTGGCGCTTCCGTGGCAGCCGGTGCTTCCGTGGCGACCGGGGCTTCCGTGGCAGCCGGCGCTTCGGTAGCGACGACGACCTCAGTGGCGGCGGGCGCCTGGGTGGCGGCAGGGGCCTGAGTGGCCTGGCCACCACAAGCAGCCAGCACGGCCACAACGGCCACCAGGGCCACAATCAGGAACAGCTTGTTCTTCTCCATTTCCTTGTCTCCTTTGACGGGGTTGAAAGGTGATGCGAACAGTGGTTGACTGTAAGTTGGGTGCAGACACAGGCGTCGAAACGCCACAGCCTGCACAAGAACGCTGCCGTTGAACCTAGGACATGCACACCTCCTGAATGGAGTTAGCGAGCATTCGATGTTGGCAACGAAAGCGAAGCAGCGATGCAGTGCGTCTCATTTCCAGTGCGTGAGACGCTTTAGTATCGCCAACTCCTCCTCTTCGTTTTCGGTAGCAATCCAGAGGAACAGGCCCTCTGGCGACATCACCTCCATAAAGCTTTCCAGCTCATGTCTGGTCAGGTCCACGATCACGGGAACCTTGCGCGCCTGCAGCGATTTGATGAAAGGCGTCCACTGCATGATGGGTTGATCATCGCCGACCCCTTGCACCCACTGCAGGGCATGCACCTCCGGCACGCTGAGGATGGCTTCCAGATGCCGGGCGACGCGCTTGCCATCGACATGGAAGACGTTATGGGTCATCGTTTTGACTTCCCGCTGGAGGATGGGCAGGCCAAACTCCACATAGAAATCGGGCGAGATCAGGTTCGAGAAATCGCAACTGGGGATGTGCATGCGCCCATAAGAGGGGATGCCCATCCAACTGATCGAAGGCTGGCCGTGCGCCTTGAGCGTGGCGTCAAAGCGGTAATAGATCGTCTCGAAGTCGGCAATGGCTTTGCCGGCAAGGACATGCACCAGTTCGGGGTCATCGATCATGTCGATGCAGAGCTGCTGCGGATCCCGCCAGGCGGCCACGCAGTCCAGCCCGGGGTGCAGATCCGTGTAACCGACCAGGAATTTGTCTGGGCTCCGCTCGAATGCGTGATTGGTCAAGTCAGCGAGCTTATCGAAGTATTGGTTGTTCAGGTCGAGTTGGACATTGGGGACATCCTCCCAGGTCTTGACCATGGGAATCGACCAGGAAGTGCTCTCCCCATAGATCAGTTCGGCCCCATAGAAACCGGCGTAAACATCGGGGCCCAGATTGGGCCAGAAGACGGGAAACGTCTCGCCGTGCATCGTACGGCCTTCGATACCGCGCCAGAAGGCATCTACCTGAAACTCGGAATCAAACCAGCGGCTCCGGCGCTCCTCAGGCTGCAGCCCTGCCATCTCGGCGGCAAGTTGCTCGACGAAAGCATTGTGCGCCACAAAACGCACGGGCGGGCGGTCGATGATGGCATTCTCAAACCACGCATAGCTGCGTTTCAGCGCCATCTCGGAACCGGGCATGTTTTCAAGTTCGATTGTCAGGCAATCGTCTGGTGTATACATCAGCGTTCGGTCATCGCATGCTCCACAGTCGACGTCGTCCTGCCCGAAAGGATTCTAACATACGCTCACATGGAGGACAAAGGCCCCGCCGAAGGCCCCCTGTCGAGCAAGCCGCCAAACCGTATCCGGCGCCAGCTCCGCCAGCGAGGGAACGACCACATCCGCCGCCGTCAGGCGTTCGGCCGGATTGGTGGTGGTGACGGCGATGCACTTCATGCCTGCCCGCCGCCGCGCCTGAGTACTCTCAGGCCGTTACTGGCCATAGACGTGGGTATAGCGCTGATGGAGTTTGGCCACGTCGGCGGCGGGAATCTCATCGGGCCGGCCAAGCTGAAGCGCCAGCCACACCGTCCTGGCCGCATCCTCGACCATGACCGCCGCCTTCAGCGCCGCCTCAACAGTCTTTCCCACGGTAAACACACCATGGTTCTTCAGAAGCACGGCCGGAGAATCGCCAATGGCCTCAATCACGACCTTGCCGATGTCCTCGCCTCCAATGAGGGCAAACCCCCCGCAGGGGATGGGGGCGCCGAACTCGTCGGCGATGGCCGTCAGATAGACGGGAATGGGTCTGCCCACGGCGGCGAAGGCGGTGGCGTACGAAGAATGGGTGTGTACGACGCCGTACACGTCCGGGCGGTGGCGGTAGATATAAAGATGGCTGGCCGTGTCCGTGGAGGGTTTGAGGTCTCCCTCCACGATCGTGCCCTCCAAGTCCACCACCACCATGTGCTCCGGGCGCAGGTCCTCATACTTTACGCCCGAAGGCTTGATGACCACCAGGCCGGTGTCACGGTCGCGGGCGCTGACATTGCCGCTGGTCCACGCCACAAGATTGTTCTTGGGCAGCTCCAGGTGCAGCCGCCAGACTTCTTCACGCAGCGCTTGCAGCATCACTTCTCTCCTGGCCGACGAGGCCACAACTTGCGGGAGGTAGGCGGGAGAAGCCGGTCGCTGACGCTCCCGGTTCGGAGCCTTTACGCGGGAGGTGGACGGTCGCCCACCTCCCCCCCAAGTACCCTTGGGCAGTCACAATGGTTTGCTCAGGCGCCGGAGCGAATACCCGCCTTCCACGCCTTCAACCGTTTCAAGACTTCGTTTGCCCCTCGGCCGAATGACTCGTTCAGGAAGGCGTCTTC
>CAZHTZ010000080.1:0-17250 GCA_964535455.1 uncultured Caldilineales bacterium | reverse complement strand
GCCCCGGCTCGAGCAATTGACCGCCGATGGCCGGCTGGTCGTGCCAGTGGGACCACCCGGCGGCTATCAAACCCTGTGGCAACTGGTGCGGGAAGGGGAGGATGTCAGAGCATTCAACCTGGGCGGGGTCAGCTTTGTCCCACTGGTGGGCGGGGGGCAGGCTGGCGAATCAGACTGAGGTCAGCTCGTCGCCAGATAGCCGCCAGGGCCACGGCGTAGCTCAGCAGGCCCAGCCCCATTACCAGGTCGAAACCCCATTGCAGCGCCAGCAAGACCGCCAGCACGGAGGCGACGACCGAAGTGCAGCCGTTGATGGCCCAGGCCCAGGCCGTGAGCTGCGGGGCTGCGCGTGCCAGCCAACGCAGTCCCCACGGAAAGGGTGTGCCCATCAGTAGGCCGAGCGGGGCCAGCAGCACCAGCGTCGCCAGTATGCGGATAGGTTGCGCCGCGCCTAACAGCAGTTCGAAGACATGCTCGAGCAAGAATTGGTAGGCTAGCACGCTGAGCAGCAGGGCGAGCAGGGCTGTGCGCCAGGCCAGGCGAGGTGTAAAGAGGCTGCCCAGCCCTGACCAGAACAGCAGTCCCGCCAGAACGGCAGCCAGGGCCAGGGTGGGGTGCCCCAGGAAGAGGATAAAGCGCTGGATCAGGGGGATCTCCACCAGCAGGAAACCCAGTCCCAGCGCCCCGAAATAAAGGAACACTCGCCAAAGCTCCGCCTGACCGCTCTCGCCGCCCAGTGGGTCGCGCCCTGCCCTCATCCTGATGGCCAATGGCACCAGGATGAGGAATAGCGAAGCCAGCACCGCCAGGGCCAGCAGTGCCACCAGCACCAGGATGCCGCTGCCGCCAAAGGGCTGCCAGGTCTGACCCAGCGTCCGCAGCACCGCGGGCGTCTGCGACCACTTAAAGAAGTGGAAGAAGAAGGGATGGTTGTCGGTGGGCGGCGCCACAGCAAAGGGCTGGCTGTCGTAGAATGCTGTTTTGTCCGGCGCAGCCAGCAGTTCGCGGTAGGCGTTCTCGTAGTAAGGCTCCGGCAGGATGTTGAACTGGTTGGTCTCCTCCGGGCGCAAATCGGGAGCCAGCGCCAGATCCAGCCGGCGGGATCGGGCGAATTCGCGCACTGCGGCCAGCTCCGCGGGCGTCCACGGCGTGATCTTCACATAGAAGGTCGCCACCTGCACGCCCCGCAATGTCACAACGTGCAGCTCCGGCTGCTCGATGCGGTGCGCTCGCAAGCCCTCGCTCAGCAGCGCCAGCGTGCGTACGCTTTCGCTGGGCGGAACTTGCAGCCAGCGGCTGAGCACCAGCATCCCGGCAGGATCCAGGTGGTTGAGGTAGGCTTTCACGGCCTCCGTGGTGAGATCGTAGTTCTCGCTCAGGCTGAACGCGCCCGAGGTCACAGGCCGGTAGGGTTGGGTCAGCGCCAGGTGGATGATGCCAAACTGGCGCTGGTCCCGCCGCAAGAAGCTTCGCGCCTCCCTCGTCACCGGCTCGACCTGCGGGTGGCGATAGGGAGAGTGCTGGCCGAGAAGGTCATCCAGTTGGTCCAGGACCCCAGGATCCGGCTCGATGGTTACGACGCGCCGGCCCGAGGCGCCGCCCTCCAGCGCCTGCCAGATTGCCAAACCTCCCCGCGGGTTGAGCACCAGCGCAGGGCTGTCTGGCCTCAGACCGTAGGCCAACGCTTCGGGAAGGTAGTCGAGAAAGGCCCAGTCGATCGGCTGGCGTGTGTCCACCACCGGGCTGAGGTCGTCGCCGTCGCCGAGCAGGCCGTACTGCGGCGGCAACGCGCCCCGGTACTGGAAGCTCAATCCGGGCAGTGAACGGACGCCCTTGCTTTCAATCACGTTCAGGCGGGCAATGGCGCTATCCACCTGGGCGATGACGCGCGACCCAGGATAGTTGAGTGCCTGGGACAGGCCCTTGTAGGGCGAGAGGTGAAGCTCCGCCGCCGCTGGCGGGAAGAAAGCAGCCGATAGCGCCACCATGAGGGCAAGTGCGTAGAAAACCAGTCGGCGGTCAGGCTGTGCCGCTCGCGCGGCTACGGCAGCGAGAACGCCAACACCGGCCACGAGGAAAATGACGCCGGGAATACCGAGCCAGGGCAGGACTAAGGGCGCAGCCAGCGCGCCCGTCGCGGACCCCATGAGATTGGCAGAGTAGACCCGGTTGGACCGCTCCCGCGTGACGGCCAGTGCCATGCCCACGGCCAACCCTGTGCAGAAGAACGGCATCGCCAGCGCCAGGTAGTAAGCGATGAGCAACCACACCTGTCTGCGGTCCCAGGCGATGGCATAGGAGTCGAAGGGCAAGGTATTGACGAAGAAGTATCCAGCAAGGAGTGTGGCAACAAAGGCGACGGCCACCCACTCCAGGCGCTGGTGCAATGCCTGGCGGCTGCTGCCGGCATGCGACGCATCCATTTCTGTCCAACTCGGCCGCAGGCTGAGCAGCGTGCCGCTGGCCCCAAACCCCAGCAGCGCCACATTCACAGCCAGAAACGCGAAATGGTAGAACTGGGTGATGGCGAACAGTCGCGTGAGCGTGATCTCCCAGGCCAAAGTGGCGGCCGACAGCAGGAAGATGGCGATGTAGAGGGAGATCCTCTGCGCAGAGTCCATCGCTGTTCTCGGACCGGCTTCAGGCCGGGGACGTGACTGGGCCACCCCAATCATGGTGTGCAGCAATACCGCGCAGGAGCGTCACGTGCATTCCTAGCCTTCATACCTGATGCCATCAATATGCACCAAGCACTGTACGTACGAAGACGAACCTTATGGCGTGTCCGCCATCATCAGGCGGCGTCAGGATTCTCGATACAACACTTGTATGCCGCCACTATATGCTTGGCTGTACCATGTCGCAATGATCAGCATCATAAGGTGAATCTTGATGGGCAATGGCCCTCGACTAGAGCCGTGTTAAGCGGAGTGTTGGTGAGCGCGTGTTGTTCGAGCAGTTGTGCGAACAGTAGGCAAGCCCGGATGTCGTCTTTCGTGAGGCCGTCGTACTCCAGCAGGATCTCCTCAACGGTCGCACCGTGGGTCAGCAGGTTGAGGATGTACTCGACCGTCAGGCGGGTGCCTTGGATCACAGGCTTGCCGACCATGACGCACTCGTCCACTGCAAGCCGCTGCAATAGCCGCTGCCTATCCTCTTTATGGCTTCCTCGACGTGCTCCGTGAGTGCGGTCACGATGAGGGCACTCAGTGATTTGCCTTCGAGCGCTGCCAGCGCTTTGAGCACCTGGTGCAAGGCGAAAGAGCTCGCGAGCTGCGCCCGTGCTGGAGTAGCTAGCGGCAAAGAAAACGCTGGCGTCAATGAAGACTCTCATGCCTCTTCGACAAGCCCGTACCGTTCGCGCACGATCTCGCCCCTGAGTTCACGCCCGGACTCGATCAGTTCTTCCAGGCTGATGCCGCTGGCCTGCAAGGCGGCGCCGATGCGGTCGAACGCTTCCGCCGCCACTACTTCCTGCAGCGCAATCAGGATGCCGCGATCGGTTTCCTGGAAGGCGACAAGATCGCCCTCCTTGATGCCCAGCCGCTCGCGGATCGAGGCCGGGATGGTGACCTGTCCCTTCTTCTGGACACGTGAAAGCATAGTTGCCGTTGTCATCTGATCCATCTCCATCAGGATGTCATGCTGTAAGGAAGTATGACTTCATGATAACCCTGTCTACCCGCCCTGTCAATGTCCTCCCAACCAGGAGTTGTCTGCCATGACCACCCACTTCCCCGGTCTCGACCCCGGCTTCGGCGGCTTCAAGGTCGTCGAGCCATCAGCGGACGGACATCGTTCCCGTCGCCCCAACGCCGCATTCAGGCGTCGCCACGTGCCGTCGTAGCTCCATTTGTTGAAGTGATAGTACACGCTCCCTGCTGGGGGAAACTCCTTGGGCAGGTTCTCCCACTGGCAGCCCGTACGGCCAACGTAGAACATGGCGTTCACTGCTTCTCGCATGTTGATCACAAGCGGACGCCCTGGTCCTGTTCGTGCCAGAGGTAGCATGGGCTTGATCAGTTCCCATTCCGCGTCCGTCATGTTACTGGCATAGCGAATCCTGTTGTGCGACAATGTCCTCACTCCCGTCTGATTCGTATCGAGGCTGTGTAGCAACTCCTCTTTACGTGATCAGACAGGATTTTTCAAATGGCCTCTGAGGCAAAACCCTCTAAACATGAAATTAACTATGGCGGAGGATGACGTCCGAATATCGCTTCTTCAGTCCGAATCTCCAAGATGATCGCCCGGTTCAAATCAAGGGCTGCCACGGTGGCACGTCCATTTGCAGTCAAGCCGATCACGTGCACACCATCCCAGCGAAAATGCTCTTGCCAGGACTGCATGCGTGGATTGAAAATGGGCACGACTTGTCCTGTCCCAGGATCCGGAGCCGTAAGACGAGCGGCTTTACGCAGCGAACAAGAGACACACGCTAGCGCCAGATTATTTTCGGTCGTCTCACCGCCCGCAGCAACGGGAACGACATGGTCAATATGGAACGTAGCTACCTGACCGGCCTGAGACAACCCGCAGTATTCGCAGCGGCTGGCGGCTCTCTCGATGACCAACCGGCGAAGGGATGCAGGTATATAGGGCATCAGGATTGTTCAACGGCGCGCGTTGAACGGAGACGAATTAGAGAAAGAAACTCTGCCAATTCGACCAGTCCTTCTGCCTCGTCCCGTTCTTCAGAGCTTAACTCTTGACCCTCATCCTGTTTATCGAGGAGATGCTGAAGTCGCCCCTGAACTGCAGGCGGCAACTGCAAACGAACGAGCTCCTTTGGGAGCTCAATAGTGGCTAACATCAGGTCAGCTCCTTCCCACTCAGGTATCTCGGTCGCAATTATACAACAACAATAGCCACCGCCAGCAGGGCAGGCAGCAGCGTATCTCCAGAACCTACCCTGCCCGCGAGGCCTGCCCGCAGCGACCGCAGAAACGGTCCCCAGCCTTGAGCGGTCCTCCGCAGTGACCACAGAAGCGGTCAACCCGCAATGCAGCCGTCGCGGCGACGGGGGCAGCGACGCTGCCGCCGTTGCGACGCCGGGCAACGGCGATGGCGGCTTCGACCGCGACATCGTCCGCGCCAGCCAGAACCCGATCGGGTGCCTGGCGCACGGCGCTGATTTCGGCCTCCACCTCTGCATCCATCTGCGGCGACGACAGGGATTGTTCTATCTCGTCGATGGAGCGCAGCACCACGGCGGCCTGCTGCTTCAGGCCGGCCTCGTGTTGTTCATAGTCCTCTTGTGAGAGCTTACCTGTTTCCAGGTCAAGACGCGAATCGCGCACAGCCGCGTACAGGAAATCCCGCTGGTCGTACAACTCGGTGAGGCGGGGATCGATGTCGACCACCGGCTCACCAAAGGAAGGTTGCGGACGCAGGTAGGGCCAGAGGATGAACACACCCGCGCCGGCGATGAGCAGAAGGGCAGCCAGAATCCACATAAGAGTTTGCAGTCAGAGAGCGGCTTCGCTTCGTCAGACGGGTTGCGTACCGGCAGGCACGCGCACCTGGCGCGTGGAGGCCACGCGAATGGGCCAGAGAGCGAACAACGTGCCGGCGATCAGGACCAGGCCGCCAACCCACATCCACACCATCAGCGGATTGACAAAGAACTCGAAGGCGCCGAGCTTGCCTTGTTCGTCCCAGCCATTGAACACGATGTAGACGTCCTCGCGCGGGCTGATGTGCAGTCCCACCTCGGTGGTCGGGCCCTGGTCACGTCCGGAAATGGCGCGGTAGAAATTCATCCGCGGCTGCAGGGTGCCGATGACGTGATCACCCTTTTCCACCAACACGTTGGCGATCATGGTGTCGTGGTTGGCAGCGCGCTCCTGATCAAGGCCGGTGAACGTGAAGGTGTATCCACCCAGGTTGGCGGACTGGTTCAGTTGCAGGCTGGACTTCAGGTTGAACTGGAAGCTGGAGGCGCCGGTCACAGCCACGGTGATGAGGACGATGCCGAAATGGACGATGTAGCCACCGTAGCGGCGCTGGTTGCGGAGCACGACCTGGGCCATGGCCACCGGCCAGCTTTCGCGGGTGGCGATGTGGCGGCCACGGGCGCCGCGAAAGTACTCCCAGACAATGGTGGCGACCACCATCGCGCACACCGACCAGGCCACAACGGGCACCCATCGTCGTGTGACCAGCATGGCCAGGAAGATGAAGGTCGCCCCGGCGAAAGCCAGCGGCGGCGCCAGGTTTCGACGCAACATGTCGGGCGATGTGCGCCGCCAGCCCAGCAAGGGGCCAATGCCCATCAGTACCAGGATGGCCAGGAAGATCGGCCCATCGACCTTGTTGAAGTAGGGCGTGCCGACCGCGATCTTGCTGCTCGTGATCCATTCGGACACGATGGGAAAGATGGTGCCGAACAGGGTAACAAAAGCCGCCACCATGAAGAGCACGTTAGCGTAGAGGAAGGCCGACTCCCGGCTCAACACGGAATCGAGCTCCGCCTCCGACTGGAGGAGAGGCAGCCGATACCAGAGCAGACCCAGAAACCCGAAGAAGGTGAAGACGATGAAGCCCATGAACAAGGGGCCTACGTTGGAGAGTGCGAAAGCGTGCACCGAATCGATGATGCCGCTGCGGGTGATGAACGTGCCCACGATCACGAGCCAAAAGCTGATGAAGGCCAGGATCATGTTCCAGACCTTCAACATGCCCCGTTGTCGCTGGATGATGATGCTGTGCAAGAAGGCGGTCGCAGTCAGCCAGGGAATAAAGGAGGCGTTCTCCACCGGGTCCCAGGCCCAGAAACCGCCCCAGCCCAACTCGACATACGCCCATGCGCTGCCCATGAGGACGCCGACGCCCAGGAAAAGCCAGGGCATCAGCAGCCAGGGCCGCACCGTCTTCACCCAGCCCGTGTCCACCTGGCCCGAGATCAGGCTGGAAACGGCCAACGCCATGGGCAGGGTCAGGCCCACATAGCCCAGGTAGAGGAAGACAGGATGAAAGACCATCCAGTAGCTCTGAAGCAAAGGGTTCAGGCCGCTGCCGTCAGCGGGGATGAAAAGAGCAGCGCCCTCGGGGCGAAAAACCGCACCGTGTGTCGTGCCGTCCGCCAACAGCCACAGGCGTTCGAAGGGATTGGCGGCGAACACGTTGATGATCAGGAAGAAGACCTGCACGATCAACAGAATCGCCACCAGATACGGCCCGCGGCGTGGCTGGCGTTTCCACTCGACCGCCACCATGATCGTGCTGTAAATGGACAGGATCAGGCCCCAGAAGAGCAGAGAACCTGCCTGCCCTCCCCAGAACGATGAGAAACGGTAAAACAGAGGCAGGCCCTGCTCGGTGTGGCTGGCGACATAGTTAATCGAAAGGTCGTTGGTCAGCAGCAGATACCAAAGCGCCACCGAAGCGAGCATGATGAGCCCGGCCGTGGCGAACAGTGCGTTGCGACCGCTTGTCGCCAGCGTCGCGTCGCGCCGAAAGCCGGCGATGAAGCTCACCACCACGCCAAAGACTGCGACAATCAACGCCAGAAGTAAGGCGATATAGCCAATGTCAGCCATAGCAAGACACCTCAGGATGGGGAAGTAGCGAGCAGCGACTGGATGCGCTGTTCAAGCTCGGAAGGTGGAATCGGGCCAATGAAATACCCCTGGACGTTGCCGCTGGCATCGATGAAAAAGGTCTCGGGAACGCCCTGCACGTGGTAGGCCGTGTAGGCCTTGCTGCCCAGGTCATGGCCGTTCGGGTAGGTGATGCCGAATTCCTGGAGATAGGGCAAGGCGTACTTGTCCTGGTCGAGGTAGGCAAGGCCCACAAACTGCACCTTGTCCTGATGGGTCTTCCATGCCTGCTCGAGAGTCGCGGCCTCCTCCCGGCAAGGAATGCACCAACTGGCCCAGAAGTTCATCACAACCGGTTTGCCACGAAAATCGGACAGCCGCATGCGCTGGCCGTCAAACGTCGTGAACGTGACTTCGGGCGCCTGGCCAGCGCCGACGCGCACGCTGGGCGGATTGAGCAGGCCCAGCAGGAACACCGCCAGCAGGGCAACACCGATCAGACCGATGAAGCCGAGTAGGAGCCAACTGCCCCGGCGCCGGCCACTGGCGGGGCTGGCTTCGGACGGGGTGGTAGGGGATGCGTCGTTGCTCATTTGTCAGAAAGCTCGCGGTTGACGCGGGCAAGATAGGGATCCTCTGGTTGGGTTGTGTCAGGCGCCGCGGATGTCACTGCGGTTGGCGCAGGCTTGCGTGTCCAACGTCGCGTCAGCACCACAATGGTGGCCAGACCCCCTACGAGCAGGAGCACGGGGACGATCCAGGCCAACAGGCTGAAGCCCTCGCGCGGGGGCTCACCCAACACACTGGGACCATAGAACTCGACAAACTCCTGCTTAATCTGCTCTGTCGTCTTGCCGGCCTTCAGGTCGACGGCGATCTGATCTCGCATTTGCTCGCAGACCTTCTGCTCGCACACGTCGAGGCGGATGCCATTGCAGATCGGGCACCACAGCTCCTGCGTGAGCTGCTTCTCCTGCGCTCCAGGATCGCCGCCCTGAGCCGCCACAGGGATGACGACGACAGCCAGAACGAGGATCACAAGGGCGAGTCTTCCGATTGTTTTCATGGGCGAAGGGGGAACGAAAAGGAGAGACGCAGGAAGCCAGCTTCAGCATTGAGTCTGTAATGCCTGAGACGACACACAAGGTCAGTCTGGATTATAGCATCGGAGACCATGCGCAAACATGGGATTGATCATACGAGGGATTAATAGATGATTAACGTTGCCCCTCGCGCCTGCGGCGCGAAAGCGCTCGGGCGACGATCACGAAGTACAGCACAAACAGGCCGGTGAAACAGCAGAGCAGGGGAAAGAAGAGCTGCGAGCTGCTGCCGTCCTTGACATACCAGTGATCTACCCAAAGTTCGCCGGAAGCGGTGAGTGTGGCAGTGTGAACGCCGCGGCCGCCCGGGATGCGCAGCTCCTGCCCAGGCTCCGCCCGTAGCGATTGCGGCGCGGCGCCGTCCACCGCGACCTGAAGCGTCACCGCGGCGGAATCGGCGGCCGGAACAAGCCGCAGCGAAGCGCCGTCGAAGCGGACCGTGACCGTTTCACCCGCTGGCAGCACGCCGGCCACCCCCAACACCGCCTGCGGGTCGGCCTCGGTGCGGTATCCTTTGCCCTGTACGGCCCAATGGTCGGGCGCATGCGCACCGGGATACATGACCGGGGCGCTGCTGGCGGCGTTGGCATAGGTCTTCATGCTTTGGAAAACCGGCAGCGGCGTGAAGTCCGGCTCTACCACACGGAAGTAGTACTCAGGCTTGTTTTCCTTCTGCCAGGTGAAGTCCGGTCGCTTGAAGTACCAGGTGTTGGCGACGCCCAACCAGGGCCACTCTTTCTGCAAGCGCTCGTAGGCCATGGGCAGGTAGCGGGCCTGCTGTTCTTCTGTGACCTGGCCAAAACGCTTGTCAGGAGCGGCATCCGGGACGGCGTTCCAGTTCATCTCGCTGATCCAGATGGGTTTGTGCGCATCGCCATTGGTCACCATGAGGTCACGTACGAAGAGCGGTCGGGAGAAATCGATGACGCGTGGGTTCATGCGCCGGTCCGTGGGACCCGACCAGAGTCCGTAACCCTGCATGGCGACAACGTCGAAGCAGTCTTTAGCCCCGGCATCGTAGAGACGCTGCAGGAAAAGGAAGTCGTTGAGGGCGTTGCCGGGGGGCGAAGCCTCTGGGCTGAGGACGATGGTTGAAGCCAGGGCGCCGTTGATGATCACCACGTTGGGGTCGGCCTTGCGGGCGGCAGCGGCGGCGGTGCAAAGCAAGCGGGTGTAGTCCTCGGGACTGATGGCGTTGTTGCCCCATTCGGGATAGATGTTGGGTTCGTTCCAAAGCTGGTAATACTTGACCCGACCTTTGTAACGGCTGACCAGCTCGGAGACGAAGTCGGCGTAATCCTGGTAGTCGTCAGGCGGAGCGAAAGTGCCAACACTGTCCCCCGCCGCCCGCGTCCACTGCGGCGGGTTACTCACCCGCACGATCAGTTCCATGCCGTTCTGCTCGGCCAGGTCGACGATGTTATCGTATTTCTCCCAGGCGGACCGGTAGGGCTCATGACGCCGGTCCTCGAAATCCCCCTTGCCGTGAATCTCGATGTCTTCCCAGGGAAACTCCTGGCGCAGCCAGTGATACCCGGCCTCTTTCGCCATCTGCACGACCCGCTCGCGCACCGCCGGGTCTGGCTCCTGTTCCAGAAAGACGTTGACGCCGAAGGGGTTGACGCCGCTGTAGGCCGCAGGTGTGTCGTTTGCCAGCTGCAGGCGAGGACGCAGCAGGTCGGCGGACAGGTCGGTCAGCCCTTTGACCTGGGGCAGGAGCTTCTCCTCTCCCGTCCAGTTGTAGAAGAGGCCGGTGCGCCAACCCAGGCCAACCAGAACGGTGACCACCAGGAAGGGGATGGGAACGAGGAGGAGAAGGGCAAGGCGGCGGATGGACATGGGAGAGGCGGGTAGCGGGTGGCGGGTGGCGGGTGGCGGGTAGGACAACTCGCTGAGTTGTCCGGGAGATGAGAGGCGGGTAACGGGGTGCGGGTAGGGGTGATTCACGAATCACCCCGATTCACGAATCACCCCGATTCACGAATCACCCCGATTCACCAATCACCCCGATTCACCAATCACCCCGATTCACCAATCGACCTGCGGGGAAGGGCGTGTTAGAATGACGGCGAGCCAGGCAATAAGAGGTAAAGATGGCAACAGCGGAAATCCAGTATCGCGCCAAACTGCCATACGTTTGGGATTACGATATCGACGAGGAGACGTTTGTCGCCATGCTGGCGGGAGAGGTGACGCTGGGCCGTCTGGGCCGCGATTGGGCGGCGGTGCGCCTGCTCGAATATGCTCCCTACGGCGAGATCGTGCGGCTGCTAGGGTTCAAGGCCCTGGTCGAGGGATGGCCGCGGTGGCGTAATCGTATTCGATCAGAGAGCACCAGGCGCGGCATGGACTTCCTGGTTGAGTGGTTGCCTGAGCATCATCCTGAATTGGTGTAACGTTGCGCTGTGGAACCGTCCTACTACCTTGAAACGCTGTATCCTTTGCAGAACCAGGCGCTCGCGGTGCTAAGCGGGCTGGAGACCGGTTTCTATCTCACGGGCGGTACAGCAGCTTCACGAGGTTACCTCCATCATCGCTTTTCGGATGATCTCGACCTATTCGTCAACCACGACGAACGGTTTGAGGCATGGGCCGACGAGTGTGTTCAAGCGCTGTCGCAGCCAGACAGTTGGCGCACTGAGGTCTTACGTCGAGACACGCGATTCGTCCGCCTGGTGCTTGTGCAGAGGAATACGACTCTACGGGTTGAATTCATCAACGATGTTCCTGCTCACGTGGGAGTCATCCGAACTGATCCTGTGCTTGGCCGCCTCGACAGCGCCGAGAACATTCTTGCCAACAAAGTTACGGCGCTGATCGACCGTGAAGAGCCAAAGGACCTGGCCGATGTGTGGGGCTTCTGCTGCCGGATGGGACTGTCTCTGACCGATGCGCTGGGTAACGCTCAGAGCAAGGCTGCCGGCATCTTCGCGCCCGATCTGGCGCGGGTGTTGCTGTCGGCGACAGAGGCCGATTGGCGGCTGGTGCGCTGGCACCAGGGGCCGGACGCCGGACAGTTTGTGACCGATTTGCAGGAGCTGGGTGAGCGCTTGTTGTTGGTGCGTTAAGGTCCAGGTTCGTATCCGGGTGCGACGCACCTCGCAGGTGCGTCGCACCTAAAGCGAAGCCGAGCGCGGAGGCTCGGCTTCGGGATAGGAGTTGGGAAAACCCATTCAGGGGCGATTTGCTAGCGCCGCTTGAAGATGATGCCGTGCCACTCGCCCGTCACGCACCTGTCAGTAATATTGCCCGAAAAGAAGTTAGATAGGATCGTCAGTGGAGGAGCGCTTGGAGAGAGAGAAACATCGTTTGAACCCATGTTGGCCGGACACTCGACGACATACACCCTTGTCTCACCTTTGCAGTCTTCATACCCACAGGGTGAGAACCCAAATGCTCCAGCACCTTCTGGGCCGCCAGATCTCTTCACTTGACGATTCCCATACCGGTCGACTGCCACGCACTGGCCTTCAACTGTCGATCCATCGGCATTTTGAAGGACGCCCTTGAAGTTGGGAGAGCCACACTGTGGACCAGGAATGGCATTTCCGTCATAGTTCCACGCGAATTGCGGCACGGCCGTGGGCGGAGGTCCGGCAGGGACGGGCGTAGCCGTGGGAGGTGGAGGCGGCGACGTGGGACGCGGCGGAGCCGGAGCGGCGGCAGAGGCAACCTGCACGCCATCAACGGCGCCTTCGGTGGATACGAGACTGCCGATCACCCAGCCCTGCTGCCCGTTGAAATCGATCTGCCACCAGTCGCCGGCCGCATTCTTTCCGGTGATGGGATAGCGCTGGCCGGCGGCCATGCTGCCGATGCGACCGTAGGAGGTGCCCGGCCCGCTGCGGACATTGACCGCCTGGTTGGCATAGACGGAGCCTGGCTGCGGGGTGGCCGTGGGGGTGGCCGGTTCGGGGGTCGGGCTCGGTGGAAGCTCAGTGGGTGTAGGGGTGCGAGTCGGGAGCGCAGCCACCTCGGTTGCCGCCGCCGTGGGGTTGACGGGCGTCTCGAACAGCACGGCATTGGGTAGTTGGCCCTGCGGTGTTGCAGTGAAGGTGGGCTTGGCCTGACGCGCGGGCGTGGGCTCAGGCGTCGACTGGCCGCCGCAGGCTGCCAACACGAGCAAGGCGGCGAGTGCCAGGAGAGGGAAAATCCAACGGCGATGGAGCATGATGTTCGTTCCTACCTCAAGTCAAGGGAAGTGTGGCGCAAGTCGGAGGACACAACACGCGTGTCACAGCCTGCTGCCGCAGCAAGCGGGGATGATAGCATAGGGCCAGTACAAACGTGAAAAGGGGCGCAACCGCAGGCGAGCGCCGGCCGCGGTCGCAACGCCAGGCCGGCCGACGCCTATTCTACGGTAAAGGTGACGATCTCCGACCGCTCCAGGTTCCCGGAATGGGTGCGCGCCAGTGCTTGCAGGCTGTGCCGGCCCTGCGAAAGCGGCCACCACACCGTCCACGGCCAGGCCTCGACCACGGCGACAGGAACGCCGTCAAGCACGTAGGTGACCCGGTTCACGGGCTCGCCGCCGGTATAGGCGACGGCCAGTTGGAGTTGTTGGCTGGATGCCAGAAGGCGAGAATCCGCCAGATAGGTGGCATTCGGCTCCGGGCTGAGCACCTGGAGCGTGGAAGCGTGCGCCGATGACTGCACCGCCTCGACCGGGTGGGCCTCGTCAGCCAGCAACAAACCGTTCTGTCGCGCCCAATCGCGGAACATGGGAGGCGGATTCCAGGCCACGCGGTAGCGGAGGGCGGCGACGGGCGTCTCGGCGGTGGCAGGCTGGCCGGTGCGCGGGTCGATGGCGATGCGCCGGTATTGGTCGTCGCGCCGATCCGGCTCGGTGCCGGCAATGAAAGTCTCGCGACCCACTTGGGGACAGTCGCTCGAGGTCAGCAATCCGGAAGGCACACAGACGTCCTTATCCACCAACCCGTCGGGTCGGGCAAACGGGCGCGAGGGGAGGTTTCTATGGGCAGCGAGCATGAAATCGTGCCAGATTGGCGCGGCGCCGTCGACGCCCGTGGCGCCGTACATGGGGGTGTTATCGGCGTTCCCCACCCAGACACCGGTCAGCAGATCGGGGGTAAAGCCAATGGTCCAGTTGTCGCGCCAGTCGGTCGTGGTGCCCGTCTTGGCGGCTGCCGGACGATCGATCCGTAGGGCGCTGGAGAAGCCGAATGTACGGGCGCGGGCATCGTTGTCGCTGAGGATGCTGGTGATGAGGTAGGCCGTGCGGGGGTCGAGCACCGTCTCCGTCTCGCCGACCGTAGGAAGGCCCCAGTGCTCTGGATTGTAGACGGGCCCGTCCAACCCGGCGTCGAAGAGGAGCCGGCCGCCAGCATCCTCGATCCGGGAAATGGCAAGGGGGTGCAGGGGCAGGCCGGCATCGACGAACGGCGCATAGGCGGCCGTGAGTTCCAGCAGCGTGACCTCGCCACCGCCCAAGGTTAACGCCAGACCGTACTGGCTGCCGGGCCCCAGCGTCGTGATGCCGTGCCGGCGTGACTGCTCCAGGAAGGCGTCGATGCCGATGGCCTCCAGCGTGCGCACAGCCGGGATGTTGTAGGAGTTGGCAAGGGCCTGCCGTAACGACACGGGGCCATGGAAGGCCAGATCGTAGTTGAGGGGCTTGTAGTAGTCGCCCTCACGGGTCACAAAGTTGCCAGGTACATCGGCCAGGATCGAGGCCGGCGTCATCGGTTGGCGACCGGCGGCGGCGCTAAGCTCTGGGTCCATGGCGACGGCGTAGGTGATGGGCTTCATGGCCGAGCCGGGTTGGCGCAGCACCAGGGCCCCATTCAGTGCACCGGAGGCGCTGTCGTCGAAGTAGTCGGGACTGCCGACCAGGGCCACCACCGCGCCCGTACGCGGGTCAAGCGCCACCAGGGCAGCGTTCTCAACCCGGCGTTGCACCGGCAGGTTGGGAGAAGGCCGGTTCAGCTCGTCCAGGCGACGGCGCAACATGGTCTCGGCCTGCTGGGTGAGGGCGAGGTCGGCCGTGGTGGTGATGCGCAAACTGCCCTGGGCCAGGCGGGTGCGACCCAGGGCAGCTTCGAGCTGGCCCTGCACGTAGAAGACCAGGTGCGGCGCGGCAATGGGAAAGGGCGAAGCGGCGAAGTGCAGGGGCTCGGCAGCAGCACGCCCGGCGGTGGCCGAGTCAAGATCACCTGCTGCGACCATCAGGTCGAACACCTGGCGCTGCCGCGTCCTCGCTGCCTCCGGATTCTCGATCGGGTTGTAAGCGTTGGGCGACTGCGGCAGACCTGCCAGAAGGGCGCATTGAGCGAGGTCGAGCTCGGCGGCATGACGGCCGAAATAGGCGTTGGCCGCAGCTTCGATGCCGCTGGCATAGTGACCGTAATAGACGCTGTTTAGATACAGGGCCAGCAGCTCATCCTTGCTGAAGAGGCGCTCCAACCGCCAGGCCAGCACCGCCTCCCGCAGCTTGCGGCGCAAACTGCGCTCGTAGCGCTCGTTTTCGTCCAGCAGCAGGAGTCGCGCCAACTGCTGGGTCAAGGTCGAGCCGCCCTGAATAGTCGCACCTTGTCGCCAGTCAGCCCACGCCGCCCTGACAATGGCGACCGGATCGATGCCAGGATGCTGGTAGAAGCGCCGGTCTTCGGTCGCCACGGTCGCCTGGCGGCAGGCAGCCGGGATCTGGTCGAGCGGCACGGGTTGATAGCTGCCCCGCGCCGGGTCGATGATTTCGTACAGCAACTGGCCGTTGCGGTCGAGAACGCGGCTGGCAGGCGCAGGTTGGCGTTCGTCCAGATGGTTCAGGTTGGGCAGGGGACCCAGGAAACGCCACAGCGCAAAAGCGGTGAGGGCCAGCACGACAAGCGCGGCAGCCAACGACCAGCGTGCCAGGCGCCACCAGGCGGCGGCTCGGTCGTGTGGTCGCAACGGGTCGCGCGGGGGAGATCGATGCATAGCTCAACGTCACTGCCGGCAACCGTCATCGCCGGAGGCAGTGGTCATCGTCGAAGGATATGGGCCTGGAGAAGTAGACGGAAACGCCGCATGACAGGTTCCCCTCGCGACCCCATGCCGGTGCTAGCGGCGCCGCGCGACCCGTTGTGGATGGTTGCGCTGCCCCTGGCGGCGCTCATCGGCAAGCGACATGACGCTTCCGCGGCGATAGGCGTTGATGATCTCGGCCATGATGGCGAGGGCAATCTCGGCAGGGGTCTCGGCGGCGATGGGCAGCCCGATGGGCGCATGGACCCGATCGAGCTTGTAGCGGGGAATGCTTTGCTCCTCTGTCAGCAGGTCGAACACCGCTTGCACCCGCCGGCGTGAGCCAATCATGCCGATGTAGGCCAAGGACCGATCGATGATCTCCAACAGACACTCCACGTCGAGGCTGTGGCCGCGCGTGACCAGGACCACATAGGTATCTTCGCCGGTCGCCCATTCGCTGACCGCCTGGCGGATATCGGCAACGAGCACCCTCTCGGCCTTGGGAAAGCGCAGCCGGTTCGCGAATTGGGGACGGTCATCGATCACGATGACGCTGAACTCACAAAGGCTGCCCAGCTCGCACAACGGCACGGCAATGTGTCCGGCGCCCACGATGATAAGCCGTGGCGGCCGCCGCTGCACCTCCACGAACACCTCCAGCCCGAGGTCCGGGTAGCGCAGGGTACGATGCCGGCCGGAGCGCAGCGTCTCTGCGACATCTGCCACCACCTGCCGATTGTGCTCGCCCAGACCCAACTCACCCAGCGGTGGGCGATCCAGCCAGACGAGCGTCTTGGCGCCGACCTGACCGCCGACAGGGCTCCGGATTACCGTCGCCAACGCCACCGGCTCTTGTCGCTCCAATGCCCCATTGAGCGCATCCAGTAGCTCAATTGCCACGGGCACTTGCTCCCATCAGGTCCTCACTGCGGCGCCAACGGCGCCCACCTTTCGACAAACACGTTCATCGTCCCACCGCACACACCCAGCGACTGCATGGTGACCTCATCGGTCAGATCGACGACGACAATGACAGGCTCACCCGTCTGCAGGACATCCAGGGCCGCCCGAATCACGTCGCCTTCACCGCAGCCACCGCCGACGGTGCCGACGTGCTGGCCCAGGGGGTGGATGAGCATCTTGGTGCCAACTTCTCGCGGCACCGATCCCTTTACCTCGGTGATGGTGGCCAGGGCCACCGTCTCGCCGTTTTCCAGGTAATGCTTGAGCGAGCGATAGATGGGTTCCATGGCGGGCATTATAGCACGGCGCCGGATTTTGCCAGCCGCACCGCTTCGCCGTACACTTGGAAGCGTAAGGGCTCTCACAGTCATCTCGACCGCTCGTGCGTCCGTTTCGCGCCCCCGCCAACGTGCCCAACACCACCCTCACCCGCATCCCAGGCATTCTGGTCGGTCACGACACGGACCCTGTCGCGGCCACCGGCTGTACGGTGGTCCTCACGCCGCAGGGCGCCGTTGCCGCCGTGGATGTGCGCGGAGGCGCGCCCGGCACACGCGAGACCGATCTTCTGCGGCCCGAGAACCTGGTGGCGGAGATTCACGGCCTGGTGTTGGCGGGCGGAACTGCGTTTGGCCTGGCGGCCGCCGATGGGGGGATGCGCTGGCCGTATGAGCGGG